>NZ_JAOQJJ010000002.1:0-351290 GCF_025567135.1 Bacteroides cellulolyticus | reverse complement strand
TAAGGACTCGCTTTTCTATTGTACAAACAGGGCACTGGCATCTGTAGGTACGAACTTATTTGTGAATTACTCATATGTATAAAATTAATTTTGAATAGTTACTTATTATATTATTTAGTTATTCAAAACTTCACTTCTTTTTTCTTACCGGAATAAGAAACAACCTTCTTTTCACCTGTTGGCAATTCTACTGTAAATTTCCTTTTTGAAATCATCCCTTTGTATTTTCCGCTTCTATCTCCGATAACTAACGTTTTTTCATCATCATTCCAAGAAAACTTTATTTCTGTATAATATCCGTTCTCATAATTGTAATTGTCAAACTCGTCCTCATACAAAATAAAATCACCGTCTTTTCCAGGATATACCTTTACAGTCAGATTATCCCATTTCTTTTGTGTAGAATACTGGACTTTAGGACCCAAAGGAATTATACTACCAGCTTTTATATAAAGAGGAATTGTAGCCTTATCTACATTACGGGTTATATATTCTCCTCCTTCTTTTACTTCATTAGTCCAATAATCATACCATTGAACACCCTGTGGTAAATAAATTTTCCAACTGTCAACATTATATTTTGTTACAGGAGCTACCATTATTGATTTTCCGAACAAAAACTGGCTTCCGAGATTATGCGTATTCTTGTCTTCAGGGAAATCCATGAACAATGCACGCATAAATGTTCCGTCATATTTTGAGACGTTCCATGAAGTACTATAAATGTAAGGCAATAAAGCATATCTTAAATTTATACACTTCTCCTGTGCATCAAAACACCAATCTCCTTTTTCACCAAAACGCCATATTTCTCTTGGTAATCCTGTTCCGTGACTTCTCATCATTGTTGAGAAAAGACCGAACTGCATCCATCTCAAATATAGTTCCTGATATTCCGGACATTTGGTTCCTCCCTGTTTATGCCATCCGTAAGCCTGAAATCCACCAATATCCGAGTTCCAGTAAGGCAATCCCATTAACGAGAAGCTAAGAGCAGCCGGTATTTGCTTTTCAAGATTCTCCCAAGTTGAACGCACATCTCCACTCCATGTTATTGATCCGTATTCCTGTTGTCCGACGAAACCAGAACGGGTCAATATAACAACTCGTTTATCTTTATTGGCTGCTTTTGTTCTGGTGGATATTCCCTTATTATGCAATAAAGAATATGCATTCTTAACTGTTTTATATGTTCCCATATAAGTTTTCAGCTCATAATCTTCCGGTTTTGGAAACATGTGATCCGGCTCTGTCGAATCCAACCACCATCCATCATTGTTGATATAGCTATAAATACCTTTGTTCAGAAGATCCCAATATATTTCGCGTGCTTTAGGATTAAACACATCATACGGTTTTACTCCTGATTTTGGCGGGTAAGATATAAAGTCCAACAACATTCCATTTTCCTCAAAAGTTTTACGCTGTGGACTATAAGGAGCAAAACAAGGCCATGCGACAATCATAAGCTTTGCATTCAGTTTATGTATCTCATCTATCCATTTCTTTGGGTCAGGAAAACGTTTTTTATCAAAACTGAATGAATTCCATATACTATCATTTTCATATTCCGGCCAATATCTCCAGTCCTGTATTATGCAATCAATTGGAATATTAAGATCCCTGTATTTTTTTAGGACTTCCAGGCTCTCATCCTGTGTTTTATATCTCTCTTTACTTTGGAAGAAACCGTATGCCCATAACGGTAACATAGGAGCCTTACCTGTAAGTGTTCTCATCTGGGCTACTACACCGTCAGCAGTTTTGCCATACATAAAGTAATAGTCCGAACATGTTCCGAAACTTTCTAAAGAAAGGCCTTGCGGATTGTCTTCAAAATCAGAAATTGAATAGTTGTCAAAATATAAACCATATCCTTTTATAGACATAAAAAAAGGTGATATTGTATTCATATTCTCATTCTGAAGGTGATGGTTCGAATTACGGCGGTTTAACCTATTGTCTAATATCTGCCCTAATCCATATATAGGTTCATCCTTATCCAACAGGAACTCATTGCGAACTACGTATGCATCTTTCGTATCAGGAGAAAGATTATTAGAAAAACTGGTTCCATAATCCTTGTCCAAAATCAGGTTCCTAACATTTTTATCCAGGAAACGTATTCCACCTGTTTCTGTATTTACTTTAACTATCAAGGTTGGAGAAGATATTTCTACCATACCGTCCATATTCTCAACATTTAATCCGACATTGGATTTTTGTAAATCTACTACCAGACTTTCTTTTCCACATGGCATACCTGTCGGAGTTTTATGCACCCTCACAATATCATCAGTATAAAACTCAATTTTAAAGTTCATACCCTGTGTTACGAAAGAAATACCGTTATTTATTTTCTCAATATTACTGCCAGCCCATGCAATATTGGGTAAAAGCGCACAAACAAATAATAATAATTTAAAGTTTTTCATGTTATATTTCTATTATAAATCAACATTAAAAGTGTAAACATATTCCCAAGAAGCCTTTTGACCAGGTTCTATATCAATCATTACCCTCGGTTCTGCACAAAAAGCTCGTTGCCAAAACCAAACACAGAATGATGAAACTTTCTTGTCCAAGGACATTTCTACAGATGTCCCGGTCTTTTTGCTATGTAATCTAAAATCTCCATACCCTGATAGTACATCCAGATCACCAAAACAAGGAATGAAATCATTTATTTCAGATTTTACATTAATTACATTCTTATTTAAGGAAATCCGTTTTACAGTAGTCCATTTATGTTTTGATATATCAATATCATTCTTTAAGAATGTCAAAGAGTAATCTGGTCCTATATTACTATAGTCCAACTGCATGAAGTTATGAGAATAAGTTTCTGTAACAATCTTCTTTTCTCCTATATTCTTCAATTCATGTCTTACTATTAAATTATTACCATTAATAATATACTCTCTCTTAAGTATATATCCGTAACCTATTTCAGACTGCAAACGATGTCTGAGCACAATTCTGTTCTTTTTCTTATCTACTTTCCAGTCACCATTATCGAGAATCTTGTATGGTTTGGCAAAAGAATATTTTGAGTCATCATCCTTAAGCAATACCCCAACTCCTATTTTAACAAAGCTGTCACCTGGTTTAGCTTCATCATACCCTTGCGGTATAGTAAATTCTTCTGACAAGCCTGTACCTGTATTAGGTACCAGAGGATCATGATCTCCCTTTGGAGGCCTACCTGAATATCCTTTCCATTCTTGCAAAAACGTTTTCCCCTTATATTTTATTTGTCCCAATATACTTCCCCAATCGAATCTTGAAGCACGGTAATAGCCGTTATCTTTATCAGGAGGAAATAATAATATCTCCATATCTGATTTTTTTAAGGTAACAGATGTATATTCTATTGCGTTAGAAAGATTCGGCAACAAAATAATTACCAACAATGTAAATAAAAACTTTCTCATACTATTTCTTATTTTTTGTTTAATTCTTTCATCCTCAATAACGCCTCAAGATAATAATAATCAGCATAATTCAGAGGTACGTCTATTTCATTACCATGAGGAAGGCTTCCTACAGAGTGCATTAATATGAAATTGCCATTTTCCCCTAACTTGGCCTGATAGTCTGCATTAGACAAAGACTTTAAAATATAATCAGCCTTAACAATATAATCATTATTACCTGTATATCCAGAAAGTTCGTAAAGAGCAGATGCAGTTATTGCTGCAGCTGATGCATCACGAGGCTCATCAGGTATATCAGAAGCATTATAGTCCCAATAAGGAACCATATCTTTGGGAAGGTTTTTATTATTGAATATAAAATCCGCTATTTTCACAGCTTGATCAATATACTTCCTGTCTTTGGTATAACGATAACAAACTGTATATCCATAAAGTCCCCACGCTTGTCCACGAGACCATGCTGATTCATCAGCATATCCTTGCGCAGTTTGTCTACTGCGAACCTCACCTGTTTCAGGATCGTAGTCAACCACATGATATGAACTATTATCTTCCCTAAAATGATTCTTCAAAGTCGTATCAGCATGCTTTACTGCTATGTCATAATATACAGAATCACCTGAGATCAATGAGGCTTCAAAGAGTAATTCCAGATTCATCATATTGTCAATTATAACAGGACATTTCCATCCACGTTCCTTTTGCCATCCTCCATTTACATCCCAGGACTGTATCACACCTGCATTAGGTCTGAACCTGGTTGACAATGATTTTGCTGCCTGAACTATAACAGGTTTATAATCTTCTTTATCTGCAAAACGTATTCCAGCCAGATATGGGCATCCAACCATAAAACCTAAATCATGTGTCGTTGTCAAATATTGTAAAGTATCAAGACGCTCGGTAAACTTTTCTGCTTGCACCTTCCATTTTTCATCACCTGTCAATTTATAGGTCATCCATAAATTTGCGGGAAAAAATCCTACACACCAATCTCTTATAGGAGTATAATAAATACTTCCATCCTTTATTGTTCTTGGGTATAATATTTTCCCGGTCTTATTTATTTCTTCAACCTGTAACTTTTGTTGCTCAGCTACAAAAGTTACATTCTTTTCAAAAAAATCATTATGGCCTGTTTCTTTTTGAGTACACGATGTTAATCCCCCTAATATACAACAGACATAAGCTCCTAAACATATAATTTTATTACTTATCATATAAATAATTATTTAATTGTTATTGTTTTCAGTTACAAATGAAGATACAGGCATACCATTTACACCGAACAGAGTACCTTCAACATAATTTTTATAAGCATATCGAACAGAAACAGGATTCTTCACACCATCATTCCAAACTTCTACAAATTTTCTATTGACAATACGAGCCTCAGCCGGATAAAATATTCCATCCTCACCAGCTATCTCAAAACTTTGCAAAGGTTTATAATTTGATGTTATACCCAAAGGGGCTCTTTCAAATGAAATAACAATCCTATTTCCTTTTACCTCATGCGACTTATATCTTGGAGACTCGGCATATATACCTTTTATATTATATGTCCTCGACAATGCCATATATGCCAATCTGCTTCCAACCTCTTTCTTTTGAGAAGGATGGATGCATGTCTCATTACCAATATCCATCGTAACTACCATACCGACATTATCAATTTTCTTCTCACAATTATACTGAGCTTCTCTCAATAAGGCTGAAACTATTGCATCCTTATTCCCATAATTATATGGAGCTATTTGTACATAATAGAATGGTAATTTATCATTATTCAACTTAATACGCCAGTCTTTTACAAATGACTGAAAAAGGGATTCATATTGAACAGCATCATATCTGTTAGATTCTCCTTGATACCATATCACTCCTTTAAAAGTATACTTCTTTATTGGATTGATCATTCCGTTATAGAGCATAGAGGCTACAGAATGAGGATTCTTTACTTCAGAATTATCTGTCAAATGATTTTGTGAAATTTCCGGATATTGTTTAAGAACTTCGGAATCCATCCACGACTGTATAGCAGAACCACCCCAACTTGAATTTACCAATCCTACAGGCACATTCAAAGAGCGCTGTAACTGAAGCCCGAAAAAATATGCAGTCGCACTAAAGTTTGCTACATTCTCGGGAACATTAATCATCCATTCTCCAGGACAATCTTCAAGTGATACCTTTGAAGGGTTTCTCTTAACAGTAAAAAGACGTATAGGAGTTGATGCTGTAGCATCAGCTATCACTTCAGAAGAATGCTCAACAGGCTGTCCGAAAAAACCTTTCATTGGCATTTCCATATTTGACTGTCCGGAGCATAACCACACTTCTCCTAAAAAAATATCATTAAGTTCTACAGTATCACCATCATTTATGACAATTTTATAAGGTCCGCCAGCCTTCGCTGTCTCAATTATTATTTCCCATTTTCCTTCAGAATCTGATTTCGTTTTGTAAACCTTATCATTCCATGATGTAGATACCTTTATATCCGTTTTCTTACTTGATGTACCCCATAACTTAACTCTTGTCTGTTGTTGCAATACCATATTATCTGAAATTATAGATGGTAATTTCACTTTTGCAATTAATGCAACACAAAAAACAGAATATAATAGAAACAATAAAAATCTTTTCTTTTCCATAAATTATATCATAAAAATTTATTTTAAATACTCATGAGCTAAAACCAGGAAAACACTGGACGTCCACGTATAACTGACATCTCTTAATGCTTCTCCGGTTAATGCATCAAAATTTTCAGCAAACCCTGATTTCATACATGTATCACAGAAACGTTTTGCTATTTCTTTTGCCAGTCCTACCTCTCCGCATTGTTTCAATCCGTCTATTACTATCAGTGTAGTAGGAGCCCATATGGGACCTCTCCAATAGCCGTCAGATTCATAAAGTAAACTTTTGGGACTTTCAGATGCTAAGCCATAAGGAGTAAGTAAGAAACCTTCCTTTTTCAAATCCGAAATCATTTTCTCACGTATATCTTTGGGCAGCCTTTTTCCTAAAACTATAGGTAAATAACTCATTAGACTTTGACTGTTTGGATTAACCTCATGAGTACCTGTTCTACGAGTTATAAATTTCTCTCCATTCCAAAATTCTTTTATGAGTCTATCAAGCATTGTTTTGCTGCATTCATTCCATTTCTTTGCCGCTAAACTATCAGATAACTTTTCTGCCAAATTTGACAGGACTTCCATTTGTAATACCAAAAAAGCTGCCAGATCAGGACCTTCCGCAGGCATTCCAACATCAAAACAAGTACCGTTATCCCAACCCGAATCCATTCCATGATAATATTGTGGAAGTCCATTTCCATCATCATCACGACAATTCAACCAGTAGTTGGTCCAGTTTGACAATTTATTATAGACTTCTTCCAGTTTATCTTTTTCAGGAACATATTGTTGTAACAATAATGATAAGGTCCATCCATGAATTGGAGGTTTCTTAACTGTCCATAATTTATTGTTTGCGCCAATATAATCAGGTAAAGCCCCGGTCCGATTATCCTGATGGTCAAACATAATCATAAATTGATCCCATGATAATTTGGGATGACTGTAACTTAATCCCAATGCATTAAAGCAATGGTCCCAACTCCATATATAAAGCATAAATCCTTTAGACATAGACATTCCATATCTGGTGATATTTCCTCTTGGTTCATACATACAGGACCAACTCATATAACTTGCCAGTTTACGTCCTTCTTCATATTCAGGACTTACAGATGCTATCTTGTTTTCCCATTCACTATATTCTTTTTTCAATCTATCCAGAATTATCTCTTTTGATGTTGTATAGTGTTTAGGAATCCAATCACCGAAATATTGTTCAACAACAACTTCTATCTTCCTTTTACTGTCCTTTTTCAATAAAAAGCAATTATTATTGTAGCTCAATATGCCTGATTTTACTGTAATTGCTATTCCTTTATCACGGACTATAAATGTATTATTATATTGTCCATTCAAATGGAATACATCTTCTTGAAAAGGAAATGAATATGCGTTACCCTCATATCTACCTGAAAATTGTAAATCTAGATTATCTGAGCATATATGAAGAACTTGAGGAGATTCAAAAAAGATGCTTATATTTCCGTCTTTCGTCTTACCTCTTAATTCGATTGGAGTTGCTGTATAATGTACTTTTTCATGTTTATTATTGACATTTACCGGATTTATCTGAAACAAAAGTTTATCCGCCTCTCTGCCTTTTGTCAAATCTGTCAATATAAGAGAATCTGTACCCAATACATCATCATAACTACATAAGAGAGACATGTGTGAACCAAAACAGCTAAAAGGATTTTTATACAGATTAAAAGTAAAATCCGATGTTTTGGATATAGCAGCCGATACCTGTAAATTATTGTCACATGAAAATGAATTAATATGGCTGTTTTTACTTGATAATCTTCCGCAAAAAGCTACCATTAAAAATATGGTTCCAAAAACAACTTCTTTTTTCATATTATAATTTTAAAAAATATGTTCAATCACTTAATAGGAATAAATGAATATTCAAAAGACCATGAAAAATCTTTTTCCGGCAAAACTTCTACCATAATCCAATGCTCGGGACAATATGCATTCTGCCAGAACCAAAGTCCTATTGAAACTACAGGTTCCGAAGATGCCACTGTTACAGACATGTTCGTTCTTGAATTAAATAAAGTGAAATTGCCAATGGGTGGTTCCAAATCAAGATTACCGCAACAACGCTTAAAATCATCTAATGGATGATTTACATATAATTCGTTATGTCCGAATATCATTCTTTCCTTATTAACCCATTCAATATTCTCTGGTATCGAAATTTTACTGTTCAAGAAACGTAAAACCATATCAGAGTCAGTCTTTCTGTAATTAAATTGGAAAAAATTATGAGAAAACATTCTGGTCTTAATAACTTTCTTCCCTTTATTTTCCAGTCTATGATTTACTATTAATTTATTACCTTCCAGTTTGTATTCACGTGTCAGGATATAATGATAACCGATATCTGTTTTCAAAGAATGAATTACTTGAATACTATTATTATCAAAATGTAATGTTCTCTCTCCTGCATCTATTATATCATAATATTTTGCAGGGTCATATTCGGAATCACCATCTTTTTTCAATAGTCCAACACCTATCTTTACAAAATATCCGTTATTCGTTTTATCATCATATCCCTGTGGATCATTAAATTCTTCAGCAAGTCCTGTTCCTGTATTAGGTATCAGGGGATCGTGATTTCCAACCGGCGGTCTTCCACTATATCCTCTCCAATCCTGTAAAAACAAACAATCCTTATACTCAATCTGTGCCAACATGCTTCCCCAATCAAATTTTGAAGATCTGTAATAACCTTTATTATTATCTGGCAACAGATACGTAATTTTCATATCACCATTATATAAAACATGAGTTGGATATGTATCTGCAAATACTAACATCGAATTTATCAATGTAACGAATATAAAGACGAACTTTTTCATATCCGTTTTTTTTATTGTTATAAAAACACAAAATGAATTACATTACAGACAATTTGATAAAATACATCATATTGGAACGCCAATCAAGATCAAGTTCAAACAATCCATTATTCAATTCTACACTAAATACTTCAGGTTTTATTCTTGACACTTCCTTCAAAGCCTCAATTTGTTGTAAACTCAACTGAGAAGGTCTTCCCATATCTATATATGTCGAATTTGCATCACAATGTCTATACCCAACTTTATAAATATAAAGTATATATTTACCATCTCTGACTCCATCAAGCTTTAATTGAATTTTACCCTTTGATGTATCGGGCCTGTCTTTTATAAAATAACTTCTGTTAGTATCAAACTTTTCAAATTCAGGCATTGTAAAATCATAAATTAAAGCTGCATAGTTTCCTTTTTCATCTTTTGTTATCCAAGATGATTTGTCTGAATTCTGGATTTCAGATTTGTATAACTTATTTAAAAATGAATATGCATAAAAAGTAGGTTTCTTTATACTATGCCAATTTACCAGACCAAATCCACCATGGAACGCGTCTCCTACAGTACCGGCTTCTTCAAATATATCAGTAAAAGTCCAATATGACATTGAAGTAACATAATCTTGACTCTTTCTCAATGTATTCAAAATATATGTTGCATTTTGATAGGTATCATGTATAAGGTCATGACTGGAAAAAGAACTGCTAAACTCGGTATAATGAAGTTCCATATCTTTTTTCCCTAATTCTGTCATTGCATTCCTTACTTTGGATACATCTTTTACCATACAGTCATAATCAGAATTGAGTCCCAATTTTTTTACTCCATACTCATCGAAAAAACCTTTCAAACCATAGGTATGAGTAGAAATAAAGTCCAATGGTATTGTATTTTTATCACAAAATTTTATCATATCCTCTACCCAGGCATTACCAGCGGTAGCAGGTCCTCCAACTTTTAGTTTATCCGAAACCTTTTTTACCGCAGTCGCAGCTATTTTATACATTTCGAAATAATCATCCTGGGTTCCTGTAAAAAAGCCTTTATGGTTAGGCTCATTCCAGATTTCAAAATACCATTTCTTTACTTCATCTATTCCATATCTGTCAACAAAATGCTTGACAACCTCATATATTAACGAAGCATACTTCTCTTTATTAGATGGAGGGGTCTTATTACCTTTCCACCAAAAAACAGTCTCCTCGCCTGATTTTAAAGCATCCGGCATAAAACTCAGTTCCACAAAGGGTCTGACGTCTATACTTAACAGGAAATCATAAAGTGCATCTATATAATGAAAATTATAAACAGGTTTTCCATTCTTTTCTTTATACACTCCCATATCATCGTGCAGAAGTCCATGAAAACGGATATATCTAAATCCGCATTCTTTTTTAATTTCTGCCAATTGTTTCTGCCATTCCGCTCTTAAGCCTTCATGCGCCCTTCCTGCTCCTACACAAAAATTATAATATCTGGATATTGGGGTTGATTTATTTACATCAACATCTATTACTCTAATGTTTTCTGAATGAATTAAAGTTGTTAATGTAAGTACAATGAATAAAAAAAATATTCTCATATCATTCTTTATCTTTTAGTTCAACATTGAAAATATTTTTAGAGTTAGAAGGCAATTTACATTTGAATCCAACCCTTAATGTACCTGGATTATCCTGATCATAATAATGAACAGGCTTATTATCCCAAATATTCATTTCAACAGGTAATTCTGAGTGAACAGTCATAATCATCTCTTTACCATCCTTTTTCAATAAGATTTGATTCTTATTTAATATCGTCGCTTCAGCCGGAGTAACCATTACCCACATTACATCAGCTACAGAGTCATTAGTTTCAATTACATCTTCAATATTAAGTACATCATCTTTGTCAAGGGTTATTTTTCTTATTGAACTTTTGACACTTTGAGAGAAAATTGAACTCAAGTCCACTTTTGCTCCTTTCAAATTATCTTTCATGTAAGTCTCCACAATTGGAGGATTCCCGTCAACCAAATGATGTTTCCCGTTTATGGTTAAAGTTGAATGTCCTGTATTGCCGTAACGGAATACATCCCATCTTTGGCCATTTTGAGATGAGTTCCATAAATCAACACCTTCCTTTTCTAAAGAATAATAAGACTGGAGTCCCAGTTCCATTGACCATCTTACACCATTCTTTTCAAAAACGAATGATCCTGCATCCATATGCCCGTGTGGAGCTTTTGCTGAACCACCGACTATACCTAAATAAGTATCATCCGGATTATCCCAACCGCTTCTATAGACATACAAAGGTTTTATTCCACGGCTAAACCAAAAATTACCAGAAGGCTTTTTTATTTCATCAATTGCTATATCTTTCGCATTTATCAAAATATTAGGTAAAAGCCTATCTTTTGATAAATGATTCTTTTTTTCATTTAATTTAGGTAATTCAAACCACAACAAAGAGCTATCACCTATTTTTTTAGCAAACCAGAACAATGCCTGATTAATTCCTACAGAGGAGCCAGCATCAGAATAATTATAGCACTTTCCTGAAGGAGCCAATGTATATAACAAGAAATATGCCGATTTCATAAAGTTTTTATCTTTAGTCAGACCATAATCTGTACCTAATGCAGATTCTAATGCAGAAATCATTATAGCCTCATATCCAGTACCATATCCCCAATATGCAGAACCCTCCTGATATGCACCGTCAGGACCATATGCTTCCATAGCCAATGGAACACTTTCTACAGATGATTTTATAATTTTCTGTGACAATTTCGGATTTTTTTCATAAATGGCTAATGCTCCCATTACCAGACCAGCATTACATACCTGATTCCAGTTATTCGTCCTTTTATAGAAACCATTATATCTGTCGTCTTTAGCAGGAGTAAAGCCTTTCTCTATAATAGCTTTTTCTATCAAATCCAAAGTTTCTTTTGAAAGAGCATCATATAGCCAATCGTAACCTATAGAAACAGCCATTAACATATCTGCGACATCTAAAAAATGTTGCGGATTCCAATCTTTGAATTTACATACAGTTATTAATTCCTTTTCTGCTCTTTTCAAATATCTCTCATTATTTGTCAATCTATAAGCATATGAAAGATAAAAAACACGTTGAAAAGCTAAATTAGATTTAGCCAGTAGTCTTTTTCCCTGTAAAACATGTTCTACAGGAGGCTCATTTATAGCCTTATTACAATAATCTATAATCGCATTATGTACTAAAGCCATATTAACATCCTCATTAATCATTTTTTCTATTTTTTTTTCTTCATCTGCCTTTAATAGTAAACGCGGATGAGAAGCTATATTATCTTGAGAAAAAACATTAACAGATGATACTATAGTAATAATTGTCAGTAATAATCTTTGTAAAAGCATATTCATATCATATAATAGTTAAACAATCATTCTTTTACAGTAACTTTAAATTTAAATATATCATTTGATGACAAATCAGCCGTAAAACCAACTCTTACAGTTCCTGGGTTATCCTGATCATAATGATGGACAGGTTTATTATCCCATATTTTCAGATTAATATCTATAGGCGCTTCAACGTGAAATCTCATCTTTTTTCCATTTTTAGATAATTCTATTATATTATCCTTTATTATTTTAGCCTGAGCAGATGTAACCATTGTCCACATTATTTCTGCATTATTGTCATTTGTTTGAATTTCATCAATAATATTTAAATCATCATTTCTATCAAGATATACACTTCGTAAGACATTATTTACATCATCACCATACAACGATGTCATATCTATTTTAGCGCCTTTATAATCTGATTTTTGGTAAGTTTCAATAAATTCAGGATTGCCTGTTACCAAATGTTTTTTACCATTTATAGTGATTGTAGTATGACCTGTATTTCCCAAACGGAATACATCCCAACGTTGACCATTTTGTGAGCTATTCCATAAATCAACACCTTCTTTTTCCAATGTATAATATGATTGAAGTCCAAGATCTATAGCCCACCTTTCACCTTTTTTTTCATATACAAAAGATCCGGAATCCATATGTCCATGTGGTATTGATGGTGAACCTGCAACCACACCTAAATAAGAATCGGTTTTATTAGACCAACCACTTCTATATATAAATACTGGTTTAATGCCTTTTCCTGAAAAAAATTTTCCTTTTGGCTCTTTTAAATTAGCTAAATCAATATCTTTAGAAAAAATTAAAATATTTGGCAATAAACGATCTATATCATTGCCAGTATATTTATTCAATCTTTTCAAATAATAACATTCATACCATAGCAATGATGTATCTTTGTTTTTTGATGCAAACCAATACATAGCCTGATTCAAATCAATTTTTCTACCAGAATCACAAAAATTATAACACCATCCAGATGGAGCAGTCATATATAACATAAAATAAGGTGACTTCAAGAAACCATAATTGTCAGACAATCCAAAGTCTGTCCCTAAAGCACTCTCCATTGCAGCCAACATAGTAACTTGAAATCCTGTTCCATATCCCCAATAAGAGAATCCTTCCGGATATATTCCATCAGGAGAATAACTCTCCATAGCCAAAGGAACAGTCTTAACAGCTTTATCTATTATATAATCTGACTTTTCTTTTTCTTCTTCATATATAGCTAAAGCAGCTAAAACCAAACCTGCATTACAAACTTGATTCCAATTATTTGTTCTATCATAGAAACCTCCTATCTCTGCAGTATTAAAAGCTTTCTCAACTATCGCTTTTCTTAACTTCATTTTAACATTTTCAGATAAGTAATCGTAAAGCCAATCATAGCCTATTGCTACAGCCATTGCCATTTCACCAACATCTAAATAATGAGAAGGATTCCAATCCTGAAAATTACACACAGCTAGCAACTCTTGTTTTGCACGCTCTGCATACTTTATATTTTTTGTCATTCTATAAGAATATGATAGAAAATATATTCGTTGTAATGCAATTCTAGAAACAGCCAACAAACGTTTACCCTGCTTTATCCTATTAACAGGAGACTCGCCAATAGTTTTATCAGAATATTTTATTATATAATCATGAACTGTTTTCATCTGTTCATGCTCAATTATCATCATCTTTATTCTGTTTTCTTCGTCTCTTTTCAATAAAAGTCTAGGATGACTTTCTATTGGAAATAAATTATTCACAAAACAAACGAAAATAAATAAAAAAATAAATCTAAACATAGTTATTTAATAGTTTCCAATAAAACTTTAAATTCATAATTTGTATTAATTGCAGCTTCATCTATTTCAAATCCAACTCTACAAGTTCCAGGATTATCTTGATCATAATCATGCAATTCATTAGTATCTGTTTTATTATTTCCCCAAATCATTAACTTATAATCTACTTTAGGAGTGATATTAACTGTTAAAGACATTTCATGACCATTTTTAAACAATACTATACCGTTTCCATCAATCCTAGCATCTGTTTGAGAAACCATTTGCCATCTTATTTTTGCATGCTTGCTATTTGTTAAGACACTATCAATAACAATTAAGTCGTTATTACGATTTAAAATTATTTTTCTAATAGCTTTATTTAAGTTATTTGAGAAAAGAGAAGACAAATCTAATTTTGCACCTTTTTCTTCTGCTGTCTCGAATGTCTGAATTATTTGGGGAGCTCCATTTACATTTGGCTTGTCATCATTTATTATTAAAGTAGAATGTCCTCTATTCCCTAAACGAAATACATCCCAACGCTGCCCTGTTTGTGAATAATTCCACAAATCAACACCTTTGCTCTCTAGAGTTGAATATGATTGAAGCCCTAATTCATGAGCCCACCTAACCTGATTTTTCTCAAATAAAAATGATCCTGCATCCATATGTCCATGTGAAACATTTGCAGCACCACCTACAATTCCCAAATAAACATCATCTTTACTATTCCATCCACCCCTATATATATAAATAGGTTTAACCCCTTCACTAATCCAATAATTACGTTTAGGACTAGACATATTATTTAGATCTATATTTTTTGAAAAAATCAACACATTTGGCAATAATCTATCTACATCATTTTTCAAATATTTGTCCAGATTCAGCAAATGAGAATATTCATGAAATAATAATGATTCATCTTTTAATTTGGAAGCAAACCAAAACATTGCAGACTCTAAATTAACCCCCGTTCCAGAATCTCCATAATTATAACAAAATCCTGTAGGAGTCATCATAAGTAACATAAAATAGGGTGAATGCATAAAATTAATATTATTACACATTCCATAGTCATTAGATAAAGCAGTTAGAAGCGCCTCTATCATAGTTACTTGGAAACCAGTTCCACCACCCCAATAAGTATATCCTTCAGGATAGGCTCCATCTGGTTCAAAGACTTTCATTCCATAATTATTAATAGATTCCAAACTTTTATTTATTGTTTCCTGGGCCATTTGCGGTTGATCCTCATAAATAGCCAAGGCACCTATTATTAATCCAGAATTACAAAATTGGTTCCAATTTGATTCTGAATTATAAAACCAACTATTCTTTGTATTTCTTGCCGGTAATATACCTTTTTCTATTATAGCGTTTCTAATTTTTTTTCTTATTTCATCTGGTAAATAATCATATAACCAATCATATCCGATTGCAACTCCAGTTATCATTTCCGCAATATCCAAAAAATGTTGAGGATTCCAATCTTTAAAATTACATACAGACAATAACTCTTTTTTTGCACGTTCGGCATATTTTTTATCTTCTGTCATCCTATACGTATATGACAAAAAATAAATACGTCTCAATGCTTCCCTAGAAACCGCTAAAAGCCTTTTACCTTCCAAAACTCTCTCTACAGGCTCTAAATCTAATATTTTATCTGATGAATTCAATATATATTGATGTACATTATTAAATTCTTCAGAATTATTTATTAATTGCTTTATATTTTTCTCTTCCCCTTCTTTTAACAATATTCTTGGATGTGAGACTATTTTAACTGTATCTATATCCTGTTTATCACCATTATTATTAAACGTATCATCATTACATGACATACTTAAAATTATAAAGAAAAAAAGAAAAAAATTAAAAACCTTCATATACATATTACTATAAAAAAAACAATTAAAAAGTCCTATAATAAAACAAAGGCTACAAATAAATTATTTATAGCCTTTGTTTTATTATAAAATTTAATAAGCCCACCCTTCTCTTCTTGTAAGATTTGGATTCTTTTGAATTTCAGTCAAAGGAGCGGACCAAGGCCACATATAATCCTCATAATACCAACGTTCTTGAACGATATCACCCCACCAAGATTTACCTCCATTCTCATTCTTTCCTTGAAATTTTGATTCTTTTAACGTACCCCATCTTATTTCATCAAAGAAATTAATAGCCTCAACAGGAAATTCTACCCTTTTCTCATAACGTATCCTTTCAAGCATATCATCCTTACCATTAACTCCATTAGGTCCAGAACCTCCATTAGTTAAAGATGGCATATTAGCACGACTACGAACTTGATTTACCAAATTTATAGCGCCATCAATATCATTCAACTCTGTTAATGCCTCTGCCAACTGTAATAATACATCAGTATATCTAATTAAAGGCCAATCTGTTTCACAATGATCTCTGTCTACTATTGCTCCCTTTTCAAACTCATTATACTTTTTATACATATAAAAAGCAGATGTTCTCTTGTCAAGCCACAAATCACCTCCATCACCACCTTGAGAAATAGCAGGCCATCTTAGCTCTTTACCTTTCTGAACATTATTATTATTATAGTTAGGTTTATAACAATCTATTGGTTCATAAGGAGTTGCAATAGTCTGTTTCAAGCGTGGATCTCTATTATCATATGCTTTTTTAATACGCTCTTCATTACCATCATTCAAATAATACTTATCATATACATCCTGTCCAATTCTATTTATTACTGCTTTTTTCCATTTAGGATCCAAAGTTTCCAGCCCATTTCTACAGAAGAAAACCTCCCTCTGTTTTACTGTTAGTTTATTCCAATCTTCTAACCCTGGAACTTCCTCCCAATTAAATTTACTACCATCACTATTTTGATAATAGTCAACAAAATCAACAGAAGGTTTTATCTCAGTCCAACTATCATAATTATCACGAGCACCTACCATATGTACAATATTATCACAAAATCCAGTCTCAGCATCAAACTGAACGGTAAAGATCATTTCTGGATTTTTTTCATTTTTTTTCGTGAAAAGATCTATATATTTTCCTTGATATAAACTATAACCACAATCTTTCACTTTATTAAAGTCTTTAACTGCTTCGGAATACATTTTTTTCCACATATAAACCATTCCTCTTAAAGCATAAGCAGCACCTTTTGACGGACGACCATAATTTTCTTTTAATGTATTATCTGGGAAATTCTCATTTTCAATACAAAACTTCAGATCATCTAAGACATAGTTCCACACCTCTTCTGCTGAAGATTGTCCTTTTGTACACTCTGCATTAGATATAGGCTCTAAATAAACTGGAACTCCTTGATACAACATATTTAGACGATGATATGACCATGCTCTCAAAAAACGAGCCTCACAATAATATCTTTCAAGCGTATTCTTGTCTAAACCTGCTTTATGAAGATTTGCTATAGCATCATTACATGCATGAATTATGGTATAGCAGAACTGCCATTCCCTTTTAATTTGAAAATCATTAGCACCCTTAGTTGCATTAGTCAACAAAGTTGAAGGACTACTATTTGAATAATAAGCTGTTTGAAAGCTCAAAGATTCTATCCCTTGTCTATTTAAGCCAGATTCTTGACGCCCAAGCTGCGTATTGCCTAAATCCCTACAATAGAATTCATCCATCAAACCATTCATACCTCTTTGGGCTAAATCAGGTGAAGTCCACATCGTTCCACTAGAAATTTGATTATGAGGATTTAAGTCCAAATCTACACACGAACTAAACACACTACAATAAATTGTAGCCATTAATAAATATTTTTTCATATATAACCTCCTAGTTTAATTAAAATGACGCCTGCAGGCCAAAAGTAACTTGAGTCATCAAAGGATATTTAATATCAACACCAGCTTCAGGATCTTGTCCTGGATAATTTGTTATTGTAAGAATATTATCCATTGAAACGAACAAACGAAGTTTACTCAAAAGAATTTTATTTATATACCTTTTAGGTAATGAATAACCCAATTGAATATTTTTCAATTTTAAATAATCTCCACGATACTCATACCAGGTACTTGTAATTGTATTATCATAACCCGTACCAAAAGTATATCTTGGATATTTACCATTAATATTCGTTCTAGGATCATCTGGTTTATCCGGATCATAGAAATAATGATCATCGGCTACATGAAGTGCCAAAGCCTGACCATGTGAAGCTATAGATCTGTTCCATACATTATTCCAATTTAAATGAAAACCTAATGCAGCAACCCATAACATAGAAAAGTCTATACCTTTCCATTCAAATGAAGCATTCAGTCCAGCATTTACAGCAGGAATATTTGAATGACCAGTAAAAGCAAAATCATTTCCATCTCCATAATTACCATCTCCATTTATATCTTGGTAAATTAAATCTCCATACCATAGTTTATCTTTACCAACTGAATTCTTGCCATTAAATTTATAACCAGCATCCATCATTGCTTTAACCCATTCCATATCAGCTTCAGTTCTTATCATTCCATCCTTTGGACCAGCATTAGGATCAACAGTTCCTTCTCCTGAATATCCTGCACCTGTACCATTGTACGGAAATCTCATTGAAGTCTCTCCTAATTCATGGCCTTCACAAATAAGACCACCAAATCCCCCCTGTGTTACTTCACCTTTATTTGTAAAATATTGATCCTTATTACCATCTTTATCATATGTCCAATATTCCTCTAATTTTCCCTTAAATTTCATTACCTTATTTTTATTGAAACCCCAATTAGTTGTAACAGAGAAAGAAAAATCTTCACCAATTTTATCATTATATGTTAAACTAAACTCAATTCCTCTATTTCTTATCTCTGCTAAATTCTGAGTAGATGCTCCAATAGTACCCATAGTTAAATACAAAGAAGGCTTATACAAAATACCATCAGTATATTTATTATAAACATCTAATGATCCAGATAATTTATTTCCCCATAATCCAAAATCTATACCTAAATTTGTAGTAGTTGTTCTTTCCCATTGAAGCAATGAATTCGACAACGTTGTTTGTGCTATACCTTTAACTGGATTACCTCCAATTACAACATTCACAGGAGAATAAAGAGCCTGCCAATCATAATTTCCAGAAGCATTATTACCCATTTGTCCCCACGAAGCACGAATCTTTAAATTGGATAGATTACTAAACTTTTTCATAAAATTCTCTTCAGAAATTCTCCAACCAGCAGATAATGAAGGGAAATAACCATATCTACTTTCTTTTGCAAACCTAGAAGAGCCATCTATTCTCAAATTTGCCTCAAATAAATAACGGTCCTTAAATACATAATTAGCACGACCAAAATAAGAACGTAAAGCCCACTCACCAAAACCGCTTCCAGAATTTATCAACAACTCATAAGTTGACAATTCATTAAGAGTCCAATCTGTTGCTCCTTGTTTCTGCACATTAAAATTACTTGACTCATAATGAGTTGTTGTATATCCAAACAAAACTCCTAAATCATGATCTGAATTATTAAAATCAGTATTATATCTAGCCAACAGTTCAGTATTTACTGTTAATGATTTATTAGTAGAATTTGTAATTTTAGCATTTTCCAAAGAAGTGGTAGAATGAACTTCATTTGTATTGTAATTCCAATCACCATTAGGACGACCATAGCTAGATTTATAACCGAAACCAGCTACCATATTTGCTTTAGCTTCAATTGACAATCCTTTAAATGGAGTTATAGCACCATAAAATGTTCCATTAATATTATAATTCTTATCATAACCATCAGAACCATACATAGAACGCATAATATTGTTAGCACCAATAGATTCTTCTGCTTCATTAGCAATCATACCCCATTTATTAGGTTCACCAACATATATTCCAGGAGTAGTAATATATAAATACTTAAATGCATTATCAATATTAGCCATTCCTTTATCCTTATATTGTCCAAAAATACGTGTTCCTACTTTTAGCCAATTGAAAGGATTAGCCTCAACATTTGCGCGAAAATTCATTTTTTTAATTCCTGAATTAACACCATAAGCAGAAATCACTCCTCTATTATCTAAATATCCAGCAGACACTAAATATCTTACTTTTTTACTTCCTCCAGAAATAGACAAATTATGCTCTTGTGAGAATCCTGTAGAAAATAATTCATCAAACCAATTGGTGTTAGGGTACACCATATAATTCGGTAATCCATTATCCGCTAATCCATAAGGATTTTGCGCTGCTTCAGCCCATTTTTCTATATTATAATCAGAAAATATTCTATTTGTTCCTATATTATCACAAGCCTCATTTACAAGTGACATATATCTTGAATAATCATTTACAGTTTCAATATTAGTATATGCCTTCTGAACTATACCTGAAAAGCTATAATTCACCGTAGTCTTTTCCTCTGAACCATTTTTTGTTGTTACAAGTATAACACCATTAGCTGCACGAGATCCATAAATAGCTGTTGATCCTGCATCTTTTAATACAGAAATAGAAGCTATATCATTAGGATTTAAAGAGCCTAAATCACATTCCATACCATCAACAATAACCAAAGGAGCGTTGGAATTCAATGATGTATTACCGCGTACACGAATAGTAGCATTATCATCACCTGGTCGTCCTGATCCTTGAGTAACCTGAAGGCCAGCAGACATACCTGCCAGTGATGTACCAACATTAATAATAGGTCTCTTATCTACTTGTGAAGCATAATCTATAGACGATACTGCACCGGTAAGATTTACTTTCTTTTGTACTCCATATCCAACTACAACAACTTCCTCAAGTAATTCTGAATCTTCTTTCATTTTAACAGATAAAAGCTTACCAGAAGTAGCCTTAATGGTTTGTGTCTGGTAACCGACATACGAAATTTCAAGTTCCCCATTACGTGATACATTCAAAGAGAAATTTCCATCAAAATCACTTACCGTACCATTGGTCGTTCCTTTCTCTAATATAGTTGCTCCAATAATTGGTTCTCCGTTATTATCGGTTATTTTTCCAATGACTTTATTATCCTCACTTTTTAACTGTTTAACCACCGGCTGTGTTTTCCTTAAAACAATCTTTTTACCCTGAATTTCATAGTCTAGACCTTGCTGTCCCTTTAATATCTGTTTAATTACCTCCTCAATTGATGCATCACTTACTGATACCGATACACGCTTACTAGTATTTACATCTTTTGATGAAAATACAAATGAATATCCTGTGTCTTTCTTTACGCGCTCCATTGCCTCTTTCACTGTTACATTATTGATTTTCAGTGATATATCTTGAGAATATGCAGATAAATTTAGGCAAAGCGCTGCCGAGGCTACTAACATAGCCTTACTGAAATATCTCATAATTAAATGGTTTTAGATTTAAACTTTTATAATTTATTTTTCTGAATGGTATAGAATTGCTAGATTTGCAATCTATAATTGATGGTGTCTTTCATAAGGTATCTGATTTTATTGAGGAGGATGTGGCCGCATTCTCCTTTATTTTTTACAGACACCCAAATTTATTAACTGGTAGATGTCGTCATAGGCTATAATATTTTTAGGTTATACATAAAGTTAATAATTCTCCAAATATCAATATACTACATACCTATTGTTTTCGTATTTATATTTCATTCTGTTAGTTGATGATATTGTTTCCAATATTTTCTCAATTGAATTGCCTACAATCCTGAAACTGCCATAAAAACGTTGATTTTTCAACGAATCGGCAACTTCTATTTTTACATTAAAACTTCTGGATAATTGTTTGGCTATATCTTCCAATAACAGTTCATCAAAATACAACTCATCTTTTGTCCATAAATTGGAATTGGATGTATTTATCTTGGTTTTTACCATACGGCCTGTTTCTTTAGAAAGAATTACTTTCTCATTAGGCGACATATATACATCTGCAGAAGCAACCAACTCATTTCTCAACTTCACCTTTCCTTCAAGAAGGTTTACTACGACTTCTTCATCATCTTCATAATTTCTGAAATTAAATTTAGTACCCAAAACTGTCAAATCCAATTCTTTTGTACTTATTTCAAATGGTACCTCCTCATTCCTCTTAACCTCAAAATAACCTTCTCCTTCAAGAGTCAGATCTCTATTATCAACACCAAACCCCTGTGAGTAGGTAATTTTTGAACCGGCGTTAAGCCAAACCAATGTACCGTCAGGAAGATAAAGTTTGGTACGTGCCCCCATTGGCGCTTCTACCACTATATCAGAAAATCCGCTCTTGACAGTTTCCATACCACCCCAATAACCGGCAAGTGGAAGTAATATAATAAGTATTGCTGCTGCCACACGATAGAAGATCTTCAAGCTGCGCGATTTTGTAAAACGTTGCTTCTGTTCTTCTGCTATAGTAGCTTTTTCAATGCGGTTCTTAAATCTTTCGAAAGCTTTTTCCTTATCGAAAGGAGTTACACTTCCTGCCACTCCTGATGAAAACCATATTTCTATCTTGTTTCTTACATAAAGACTATTCTCTGACGACTCCTTACTCCAGGCAACAAGAGTCTTCAAAGACTGAGTATCTATATTTCCTGTAAGGTACATAGATATCAGATTATCTATTTCTTCTTTATGTATTTCTTTTCTTTCCATATATTTTATTGGTGGCTTTATAGGTTAGACAAAATAATAGATTTATAGGGTAGTGGAAAAATGAACTTTTTTTCATTTTTCTATAAAAATATATATCAGAATGAGTTTTAGATATTCCGCAAGATGAGTATTAAGGTATGCTAATGCGTTCTTAATGTGATATTTAACCGTATTAACAGAGATATTCAATTCTTGAGCGATTTCTTCATATTTTTTTTGTTCGAAACGGCTTTTCTTGAAAACTTTACGACATTCATCGGGCAATGAATTGATACAATGCATCAACTCATCTTCCAATTCCTGTTCTATCAGGGTTCCCAAAGGATGATTTTCATCGGCAAAAAGTGTATCGAGAAATTCCAGATTATCATCAGAGAGATAGGTGGAAAAGCTATGTTCTGTACGGTGTGACAATGAATTCAGTTCGTTAAGACAACGGTTGCGTACAGATTTCATCAAATATGCGCGGATAGTATGTGTGATTTCAATATCCGCACGGTGTTCCCAAAGATAGAAAATGGCATCATCCACTATCTCTTCGGCCAAAGAAGTATCATTTAATATCTGATTTGCAAAGCGACATAGGAGTGTATAATAGCGGTCAAATATATGTTTGAACGCCTTTTCATCTCCTTGTCTAAGTCTTTCCAAAATCAGTTCTTCCATAATATTAAAAATTTTTAATCAGACAAATGTACAAAAAATGTTTTACCATTAACCATCAAAAGAAAAAAAATCGAGTAGGAGGTAAACACTAATCATAGGTGTTTATCTCCTATTTTCGTGTTTACCGACCTCTCACACCACCGTACGTGCCGTTCGGCATACGGCGGTTCCTATTTTTGGGTGCCATTCGAGATACGAACCCATTAAGGTGGAATATCCTACTTTTCTCAAGCTATCGTTATTTATCGCCACTTTCAGTATAGGACTATCAGCAATACGCCAATAACCTTTGCGAGTGTTACCCCATTCACATGCCTTGTATTTTTCTATACCACATTTAATGAGGTTTGCCACCTTGGTCTTAGGTTTCTTCCAAGCTTTCCATATACACATGCGTATTCTACGTCTTAACCACTCATCAATATCAAGAAGAAAACGTTTCATATCGGCAAGATGATAATATCCAATCCATCCTCGTATGTAATCTTTCAGTTTCTGTTTCCTCTTGACGTATCCCCAACCATTGCTACGATTCGTCAGCTCTTTGAGTCTAGATTTCATCTTAGCTTTGGATTTCGGGTGTACTGTAAGGCGACATTTGCCTTTCGTTACATAAAAGGAATAACCGAGATATTTCACTCCTTGAACATACGATACTACAGTCTTTTCTTTATTGACTTTAAGATATAGAGTTTCCTCTATAAATCGGGTTATGGACTCTTTGACTCTTCTTGCTGCCCTTTTGGATTTGCAGAATATCATTGAGTCATCGGCATAGCGCACAAAAGGATGTCCTCTGCGTTCGAGTTCCTTGTCCAACTCATTGAGCATGATATTGCTCAGTAATGGACTTAGTGGTCCTCCTTGGGGAGTTCCTTCCTCGCTCATCTCGAACAGACCTTTGTTAACTACACCACTTCGGAGATATTTGTGTATTAGACTGACAACTCTGCCGTCTTTAATAGTGCGGCTGAGGATTTCTATGAGTTTGCTATGATTAACGGTATCAAAGAAGCGTTCAAGGTCAAGGTCTACTACGTATGTGTAGCCTTCGTTGATTATCTCTTGAGCTCCTCTTACCGCGTCATGGCAGCCTCTTCTCGGACGGAAGCCGTAACTTCTACTGGAGATTTGTTTCTCATAGATAGGGCTCAGAACCTGGTTAATGGCTTGTTGCACCAAACGGTCTACCACCGTGGGGATGCCTAATAGGCGCATCTTGCCGTTATCCTTGGGGATTTCTACCCTTTTGACTGGGTTAGGACGGTAAGAATCGTCCATTAAGGAACGGATAAGTAAATCCTTATGGGGCTTGAGCCATGGGAGCAACTGTTCACATGACATCTTGTCGATACCCCCACTACCCTTGTTTCCAATCACTGCCTTATAGGCTCGATTAAGATTCGAAGGACTCAGGATTTGCTCGAGAAGGTGTTCCTTGTCGAATGGTACTTCCACGATGTTGTCTTCACACATCCACATGAAAGTCTGCACTCCCTCATACCATTCGGTTTCCGACCTATCTATTTGAGGGCAGTCATTAACTTCGGATAATGTTTTCTGCATTCGTTCTTTCATTAGGTATGTTTCAATTACTATCGTTTAATTATTAGGTTCAGTCCTTCACAAAACTATCGACACGTTTGCTACTGTGACCTCTGCTGACTTCTCACGGCAAGCTTTACTCCGCTGATTTCGTTTTTTTCTATTCTCATGCGTCCGTGAGACCTCCTCGGATAAGGGTATTAACTTTCAATCTTATGTCTGCTTCATTTACACCAACCGTTCCGAATAGCTATAGGGCTTTGGTTTGTATAGCAACCTTACCCACGGTTTTATGCCTTATATGAAGTTTCTGTTCGTCAGACCAGATGTTTGCCGCCAGCTTCCTTCAGATTCCAACTCGCGATGGACACCCTTGCTATTGGCTGTATGATTCCCGCTATTAGGGCTCATTGGGGACTTGCACCCGTTAGCTAATACTCATGCCGAGCGTACTATAAAAAAATTAGGATATGCACAAATAGCACATCCTAATTTTAAAATCAATATATATCTATATGTTTTTTGAATTAATTATAACTATCTACCAAAGAAATAACCTTCAACTGTTCCTTGAATACAGACAGAGACAAATCTGTCTTAACATTAATTGTTACTTCCTTACCTGGCAACAAATCAAAATAGTTATCTTCAAAGAAATTATCTATTCCGGACAGTGACATGAATACTCCACGGGCAAAGACATCTGATTTCAAAGTAACATCATATCCGCCTTCTGCCTTCTTAGCACTCCAAGAAATATTAGCTTTCTCATAATTCATATCTTTCTGTTCGGCTGCATAAGCTACATTGGTATAAGTTTTATCTTTAGTCTCGAATTCTGTATAAATTATCACATCATTCTTTGACTTGCCTCCCAATACATCATTAATTGCTGATTCAAATACAAGCTCAGAACCGTTTACTGGAGTTTTCAATGACATTGACTTATCATAAACCACATTGCCTTTCATATCCATCACCTTGAGAGAGAATTTTCCGCTTACTGCTTTCAGATAATCAGATACAAGATGAACTGTAAGTTTTTCATTCAAAACAACTGGAGAAACAAGTATCATATCGTAAGCTTTCTTTGCAAAATAATGCTGAGCTTTCCAGCGTCCATAATAGTCACGGCTTGCCCATGAAGCTACAGGCCAACAGTCATTGTGCTGCCAGAACAAAGAACCCATGCAGTAAGGCATATCCCTACGGTGTGCTTCCATTGCTGTCTTTATGGCATCGCCCTGAAGAATCATACCTACATACAGGAAGTGTTCGAAATCCTTAGGTTCATTATAGCTCTTGAGCATATATTCCTTTATACGGTTGTTGGCAAATGAACCGCCGCGCTGATGCGACATCATTACTTCCGAATTAATATCATGGTCTCTCTTTTCAGGAGCATAAAGTTTCACTGATTCATATTCAGGGAACGACTGGAATCCGTATTCAGAGAAGAAACGGCTGCGCTCTGTATTATATTGTGATATAGGATGATTTCCATGCCATACTCCCCAGTAATGAGAATCACCGTTCACTCCGTCTGATTTTCCTTCAGGATAAGCCATTGGCGATGAGCCTCTATATCCAGTTCCGCTTCCATACTCTTCTACAACTTCAGGAAGAAGCTTAAAATAAAGTTCGTAGAAATCGTTCCATAGACTGTCGGCATATCCGTTGCCCATAGCCTCGTATTTGCGCTTCCAACCCCATCCGAACCATGCATCCAGATTTTCATTGTTACCGCACCACAGGGCAATACATGGATGATTTCTCAAACGGCGAACATTGTCTATAGCCTCCTGACGTACATTTTCCATAAAAGCGTCATCACCCGGATATAGCGAGCAGGCAAACATAAAGTCCTGCCAAACCAGAATACCGTGTTCGTCGCATAAATCATAGAAGATGTCATTTTCATAGATACCTCCTCCCCAAATACGAAGCATGTTCATATTAGCATTCTTGGCATCCAATATTGTACGTTCGTACTTTTCATCAGTCACTCTTGGAAGGAAGTTATCGCTAGGAATATAATTGGCTCCTTTCATAAAGACCGGCTTTCCGTTTAACTCAAAGTATAGAGTTGTTCCTGCCTCATCTTTATCTTCCACCACTCTCAATGATCTGATACCTATTCTATCATCAACCGAATCCTTAGTTCCGTCACTCATTGCCACTGTAGTGGTAAAATCATACAAGTACGGATTACCCAATCCGTTTGTCCACCAAAGCTTTGGATTCTTTATGGTGTAATCCAAAGTGACCTTATTCATACCCTTTACAAGATCAACCTTTTTCTGGGATACCACCTTCCCGTCGGCTTTTACAGATACAACAGCTCCGGAAGCATCATCATCGGAAATAATTTCTACTACTGAAGAGAGTCTGGCAGAACCTGAATTTACTTTATTCTGTATAAGCTGTACGTTTTCTATCCTTACATCATTCCATGCTTCAAGATAAACAGGTCTCCATATACCAGAAGTAACCAATCGTGGCCCCCAGTCCCAACCGTAATGATAGCCTGCCTTACGGGCAAAAATACCGATTTTTCTGTCCAGCAGGCCTCCGTTTTCTGACTGGTCATTTCCGGACTCCAACTGATAAGGAAGAGCTTCCCATTTTGGCATATCTATTTTTATAGGTGAATGGAAATAGACTCTTAATTTATTGTCGCCTTTCTTCAGTATTCCTTTTACATCGACGCTCCATTCCCTGAACATATTGTCGGCTTTAAGAATCAATGAGTCGTTTAGATATACATCGGCGTATGTGTCAAGGCCTTTAAACACAAGACACTGATTTGATGAGTTCAAGACCTTATCTTCTCCGATAATAACAGTTTCGTATATCCAGTCTTCCTTATCCACCCATTGAACAGCCCTTTCATTCAATCTGAAAAAAGGATCGTCTATTATCGCATTGTCCATCAAATCGGTATGAACAACTCCAGGCACAGTGGCATTGTACCAGTTATTCAGTCTTGCCTGTCGGAATTTCCAGCCTTCATTAATATTCTGTCGATAAACATCGGCATACAGGTAATTACCTGAAACGGCAGCCTGAAGGATTAAAGCTGCAAATAATTTTTTTCCTATAAATTTCATAGTATTATATGTTTTAATAAATGATTTTTGGATATTAAAAAACTCACTCTCCTCTCTCCCTATACTTCTGAGGAGACATCCCTACCTGCTTCTTGAAGAATGTTCCGAAACTGGAAGGATTAGGGAAATTAAACTCATCGGATATTTCCTGCACTGTTTTGTTCGTACTGTCAAGCATTGCCATCGATTTACGGATTATAGCTTTGAATACCAATTCCTGAACGGTATATCCACAGACGGCTTTCGAAAGTCCGGAAAGATACTTCGGAGAAAGAAACAGTTTGTCGGCATAGAACTCAACTCCGCGTTCTGACATGAAATAACGGTCGATAAGTTGGATGAGACGGAGAAATATTTCCGTACGTCTTGCTCCTACAGAATTTTCGGAAAGGAATCTCTTCTGAAATACGGAACAAAGACGATATGTAAGAGACAATAAAAGAAGGCGCTTTTCGTAAACAGGGAAAAAGTCATCCTGTTCCGGCTGTTCTGTTCCGATGAGTGATATATATCCTGCCACATCATCTTCATCGCCGGTATTCCATACACAATGTGTTTCCGGCGACATCTGCGAGTAGAGGTGCACGGAATAAACCATATTCCCGAGAACATCACGTATTGGCGACACCTTATATATAATAATACTTACTTCCAGATTTTCAGACTGACCGGTTATTCGAAAAAAAGAACCTTCATGGATGAAAACGGTCTCACCCGTTTGTGCCGCATAACATTTACCGGAAAGATTAAAATCAAACTTACCGGTATGGCATACAATCAGACCTATACCGAAATTGACGAATCCCTTTTTCATACTTTCCGGAAAATCAAAAACCGGTCCGCCCGATGAACATACATCAGACTGACCGGATATTTTTTCTTCCAGCTTTATTAATCTTTCAGAACTGTTTATCATAAGCCTTTTATTAGTTGACAAGGTATCAGTTACGAGTTGACAAGGTTTCCTTTCATATATAAAAACCTTTGTATTAACTTGTCAACTGAAGCCTTGTATCTAAACAACGGCTAAGTTAGTAAAATTACCGGACTTAGCGGAAAAAATTCACGCTAAGCCGATAATTTCCTCTTGCGATATGGATAAACAAGAACGAAAAGCATAGAAATCATACATCCATAGAATGTCCAGCCTGACATTTCCTTCACAGCCGAGAGTGTAGCCTGAACCTGTACCTTACCCTTTGTTGATATGGCAGCCATGTTCTCTGCTTCGGTTTCACTCTTACCCTGATAGAGCATTCCTCGCACTGTCTGGTCGTAAGAAGCTGCATTCTGTGCTTCTACCCTATCTACGTCATGTGCGAAACGTGTGATGTAATGTTGCTGGCGATGCTGAAGCACATTGGTATAAAGTGAAGTACCAATACATGGTCCTAAAATCATACGTACAGAAAGCATTATGCAAATCCAAGTGGACATATATTTGTACGGCATACGCTGATTGGCATGTACAGCAGCAAGAGAATATAACAGCATCATCCCTGTAGAACGGATTATCACCGGATATTTCATCCTTTCATACAATCCTGCTGTCTGTACTTCGAAATACATGAACAGTGCCGACATTCCTATCAGAAGAAAGCCCATTCCGAAAAGGTATTTCAGTTTCACTCCTTTTGAACCCAATACTATGGCTATTACCGCTCCTATGAAATATCCCAATATGCTCCAGTTGCCTAGGGCGGCATTCTGCCAGTTGTCAATCTTCATGCCTACTCCGGTGAAGACATTTACAAACATGGAACTGGTGTTGAATATCATCAGCAGAAGAAAGAGTACAAAACCCATATTGATGGTACGCAAACGGAACACTTCCATCATGAAATACGGCGAACGTCCGGAAGATTCCATATAGAAGAAGGCTGCACCGAACACCACGGCAAGCACAGTGGAACGGACTATTGTAGGATCGGAATACCAGTCGAGAGTCTTGCCGTAAACCAATACATAGACTATACACGTCATCATAGCGCTGAAAACTGCTACACTTCCGAACTTGCGGAAATTGATAGGGAAACGTCGGCTGTTATAGCTATGATAAGGCATTGTCACCATTATAATAAGTATGGCTGCAAGTGTCATTCCCATCATGTAGTAATACACATCCTGCCACTGATATTCGTATGCCAGCCATGCTGTGAGCGATGTTCCTATCTGTCCGAGTATCATGAAGAAGAGGTAGATAATAGGCATACTCTTGCTTTTTTCTGCATCAAGGGCATCCCAACCTTCTTCCGTGGTCGGTTCCATTCCGGGAGTGATATTCCTTGTAGCTTCCATTCCGAAAGCGTATTTTATCAGGGTAAAGAGATTCACCATCATAAGCACCATACGGAGGAAACCCATGATAAGGCTGCACAATGCAAGAAGGAAGATACTGTCGGTGACAGCACACACATAACTGAGGATGTACAAAAGTGAAAACCCCACCACGCACATCATCTTTTCACGACGGATACATACCAGCTGATAGAAGAATGGAGCGAAGGCTGCCATACCTATTGAGGTGACGAACCCCACGAACTGGATATGTTCCGACTGGATTCCCAGTCCGCTTGTCATCTCACCGCTGTTGGCAGTATATACTCCACCAACAGTCAGTATCGGGATGAAAAGCAGTATCAGCAGGATTATACCTACAGGTTTGGGAACCCAATTATAGAATGGATAATTCTTTGACATAGATTATAATTTTGCTTTCACAATAACCATCATTCCGGCAGCAAGACGTTCATTGTCTTCCTTGCTCAGCCCTTCGAAATCTATTCTTACAGGAACACGCTGACGTATCTTCACAAAGTTTCCGGCTGAATTGTCGGTTGGAACGAGTGAGTATTTTGAACCTGTGGCACCGGATATGGCTGTAATCTTTCCTTTGAATTCCTTGTCGCTGATAGCATCTACCGTAAGTGTAACCTCCTGACCTATATGAAGGTTTTCCACCTGTGTTTCCTTATAGTTGGCTATCACCCATTTCTGTGTATCAGGCAATATATAGGTTATGGTCTGTCCGGCAGAGATGAACTGTCCTTCCTCTATTGCGCGGCGTCCCAACTGTCCGTCGCATGGTGCTGTAACTACTGTGTATGAAAGATTGAGTCTTGCCATTTCGAGTGCAGCCTGTGCGCGCTGTATGGCAGCTTCCATGTTCTGACGACGGGTTGATACTTCGTTCACTCCCGACATTGCTGCTTCCTGCTGACGTTTCAAAGCCACGAGTTTTTTCTTAGTTGCCTCATATTCTGTCTCTATTTGCTCGAGTTGGATAGGTGTGGCAGCATTTCTCTGAAGAAGGTTTTCGTAACGTTTGCGATCTTTGTCCAGTTTAGCCAGACGGATTTCCACTTCGGAGATTGAAGCCTCATAAACCGAAGCGGAAGCCTTTGTGGTCTGGAGTGTCTGACCTATAACTGATGCTCCTGCCATGGCATCTTTCAGTGCAGCCTCCGCTTCCATCACACGGATACGGTATTCACGGTCGTCGAGAACCATCAGTGTGTCGCCTTTCTTCACAGTCTGATGTTCTGTGAAATACACCTTTTTTATATATCCCGAAGCACGGAGATTTACCGGCGAAATGTATTGTTCTATCTGTGCGTCATTGCTTGTTTCGTTAAGTTTGTAGCTGAAGAACATTACTCCAATCTGATAAAGCCCTATCAAGAGGATTATAATTCCGAATGTACTTGCCAGCATCTGACGGCGGCGTTGTTTTCTGAGTTTTGCAGCTTGTTGCTCAAGTGTATTTTTCTTTATATCAAGTTCTTTTGTTTCCATATCGTTTTTTATTTGAAGTTATTTATATAGGTGACAAGTTAACGAGTTGACAAGTTAACAAGGAGAGAACCTTCTAACAACTTGTAACTGAAACCTTGTTTACTATTATTTTAATAATGTCTCAAGTTTTCCTGTAAGTTTCAGCATCGTAAGATTATTCACGCGGTAGTTATAATGTGCTGTCACATAGTTGTTCTGTGCCTCACTCATACGCATTTCGTCCTGAAGTACTTCTGTCATTGACGCCACTCCTTCACGGTAGCGGTCGGAAGTCACTTCGTAAACGTCTTCAGCCAACAGGTAGTTATCTTTTTGTTTAGTGAAATTGCGACGGCTGTTCATAAGGTCGTTCGTGGCATTCAGATACTGAGTTCTGAAACTTTTCAAAGCGTTTTCGTACGACAGTTTCGCATTTTCAATGTCAAGTTTCGCCTTTCTTATCTTCGAACGTTTGTCAAGTCCGTCGAATATCGGCACTCTTAATGTCAGACCTATACCTGATGAGTTATACCATTTGCTTGACGGTCCGTCATGAAACCAGTTCTTCGCCTTATCAGTGAATGCTGAATACATGAAACTTCCGGTAAGCGACAACGAAGGAATATATCCCTGCGAAATCATTTTCTTCTGTTTCTCAGCCAGCGTACTTTGTTTCTTAAGCAATTCCAGTTCCGGCTGACCTTCGTACAGACCGCTCATTTCTACAGGAATGATGCTTTCAGTATCCACCGGAGTGAGTGTGATGTCTGTTTCAGCAGGATAGTCTATCACATATTTCAGCATGTTGATTTGTTGTGTGAGCATTGCCACGGCATTATCATACTGCACCTGAAGGTTTTCGAGATTGATATTTACACGCTTCACATCCACTTCCATTGCCATACCATTGTCGAAGAAAGCAGTAGTGATATCCCTCAGTTCTTCCAGACGGGTGATGTTTTCTTTCACTATGGAAATCTGCTCGGCTGTACTCTGGCCCAGATAATACATCTTTGTGATTTGCATTATCAGATCCTCGCGTGCCTTGTCGTAAGACAGGGTGTTTATTTCGTCCATCATCTTGGTAACCGACATGGCTGTATAGATGGTCTGGTTGTAGAGAGGCATCTGAAGTTGCAGTCCTGCCGACGCGTTATACTGCAACGTCTTTGTCACGTTGTAAGGATTACCGTATGCCGAGCCGTCGGTAACTGAAACGGGAGGGTTAAAATTGTCGTTGAATGATGCCACAGCATTGATTTGTGGTAGAAGCTTGGAACGGTTCTCCGAAATGCTGTGCTTTCCTTTGATAATTTCGTTGCGCTTGGACTGCAGTGTGAGGTTATTCTCAATACCTATCTGCAGACATTCTTCCAGCGTCAACACCTGCTGCGCTCCAAGAGGAAAAAGCGAACAGGCAAAAGCAAAATTGAGTAATAGTCTTTTCATATCGTTTTTCTTGTTTATCCGGCGCAAAGTTAGGATGTTACGCTCAGATAATCGCTACGATATTTTCGCTTTGACTGTTCATATTTTCCCTTTAAAACGGAACTGTCAGATGGTAATTTAATATACACTAAAAATCAATGCAATCAAGCCTCAAAAAAAAACGTGCGCACATTCGATTCAAAACGGACGCACGTTCGACCTGAAATGGACGCACGTTTTACCTGAAACTTGCGCACGTTTTTTTAATGGTCAAAAATAGGTTATAATTTAGCTTTTTTCAATCGCAAACTGTTAGTAACAACACTTACACTGCTCATCGCCATGGCAGCACTGGCTATCATCGGATTTAAAAGAAAACCGTTTATAGGATATAGGACACCTGCCGCTACAGGGACACCTATTAAATTATATATAAACGCCCAGAACAGGTTCTGGCGGATAGTACGCACAGTATGACGCGAAAGGCTTATAGTGTCTGCAATCTTCTCCAGATTAGATGAAATGATAGTCACCTTTGCAACATCCATGGCGATATCGCTACCTTTACCCATGGCAATACTCAAATCAGCCTCAGCAAGGGCGGCACTGTCGTTTATACCGTCGCCTGCCATTGCCACTACCCTGCCCTGAGAACGGAGTGTCCTGATAAACTCAGCCTTCTGCTGTGGAGTGACTTCCGACTTATAGTCGTCCACTCCCGACAATCCTGCCATATAACGTGCAGGAGCATCGGCATCTCCGGTAAGCATTACTACTTTTATACCCATACTCTTCAGTCTGGATATTGCCGCAGCGGACGATTCTTTCATCTTGTCTGTTATGGCACACAGGCACAATACCTTTTCATTATCGGCAAACCATATCACTGTCTTACCCTGCGCGGCAAGTGTTGATGCTTTTTCTTCCATATCAGAAGGTATAACAATTCCGCAGGATGAAATCAAACGTCTGTTTCCTGCAATATATGTTTTCCCGTCGCTAATACCTTTTACTCCCTGACCTGTTATGCTTTCAAAACCTGTAATTTCAGCCGGCTCTGTTCCTATACTTTGAACAACAGCCATAGCCAACGGGTGTTCTGAGTGTTTCTCCAGTCCGCACAATATACTTTTGGCATCATCTGTCCCGTTTACCCACATCCAGTCTGTAACCACCGGTTTGCCTTCGGTGATAGTTCCTGTTTTGTCAAGGACCACAGTATCAACATTGCGGGCTATCTCCAGACTGTCGGCATCCTTAATCAGTATTCCCATCTCGGCTCCCTTTCCTATACCCACCATAATGGCCGTTGGTGTGGCAAGTCCCAAAGCACACGGACAGGCTACAACCAGCACTGTAACAGCAGCTAGAAAACCATGGGTAAGTCCACTTTCGGAATCCAGAGATACCCAAAGAACGAATGAGAGTAAAGCTATTGATATGATAATAGGGACGAATATTCCTGCCACTTTATCTACAAGTTTCTGGACGGGTGCCTTGCTTCCCTGAGCATCCTGAACCATTTTTATGATTTGAGCCAGAACAGTCTCACTGCCTACCTTCTCTGCCAAAAATCTGAAACTTCCCTTCTGGTTGATAGTTCCGGCATAAACCTTTGAGCCTTTCTCTTTCAGTACGGCAACAGGTTCGCCGCTCAACATACTTTCGTCAACGTATGACGAGCCTAAAACCACAGTACCATCTACTGCTATACGCTCACCTGGCTTCACCACTACTGTATCACCAACCATAAGCATGTCAATATCTGTCTCCATCTCCGTACCGTTCCGCATCACTGTCACCTTTTTAGGCTGGAGTCCCATAAGTTTCTTTATCGCTTCGGCTGTATTTCCCTTTGCCCTATCCTCCAATGTACGTCCCAAAAGGATAAAGGCTACTATCATAGATGCCGCTTCGAAATATACATGAGGAATTATTCCGTGACGTAGAAGATAGTCCGGAAAGAACATATTGAACAGACTGAAAAGAAAGGATATACCAGTGCTCAATGCTACGAGTGTATCCATATTTGCGCCACCTTTCGTGAGGAGTTTGAAGGCATTGACGAAAAATCCATTTCCCAGTCCGAAGACAACTACAGCGGAAAGTACTGCCATTATATGTGAGGCATATGGCATATCGTGAAAGAACATTGCTATCACCGATACGGGAAGAGCAAGAAGTATGGCCAGAAGAGTCTTTATCTTCAATATCTTGTAATGACTCTTGCGTGCTTCTTCAGCTTCTTTCTGCACCTCTTTCTTTTCTTCAATAATAAGGTCGAAGCCTATTTTACGGACAGCTTCCTTCAATTGTTCCGGAGTGCATTCGTCAGGATTGTACTCCACAGTAGCCATTGCAGCCGCAAGATTAACAGATGCGCTTATTATTCCGGGTTGCTTGTTCAATGTCTTGTCAACACGGGCCGAACATCCTGCACAACTCATTCCAACTACTGGAAAACTCTTTTTTACGGTTTTCATTGTTTCTATCATTTTTTATACGGATGCAAAGGTATTGATTTTTAAAGACATTATCAGAACGACAGACAGAGTCATGAAATGAATAGTATTTTTTAACTATTAGCATGACCTATTATCAACGGAATTGCTTAATTTTGAAAATACGAACTTTAAAACTATAGACATTATGAATACTAATCCAGTTTTCAGTCTGAACATTCCTACCAAACTGATGTTCGGATGTGGCGAAATAAAGAATCTTGCCACTGAGCAACTTCCAGGAAAGAAAGCCATGATTGTTATCTCAGCAGGTTCATCAATGCGCAAATACGGTTATTTGGACAAGGTTATAGAACTGCTTAAAGAAAACGATGTGGATTCAATAGTATATGACAAGATACTTCCTAACCCTATAAAAGACCATGTGATGGAAGGGGCAGCCATTTGCCGCGAAATGAAGTGTGACATGCTTATCGGACTTGGAGGCGGAAGTTCAATCGATTCTGCAAAAGCCATAGCAGTAATGGCATGCAACGATGGCGATTACTGGGATTACATCCAGAGCGGTTCTGGTAAAGGACGTCCTGTAAAAGGTGCATTGCCTGTCATCGCCATACCTACAACAGCCGGTACAGGTACAGAGGTTGACCCGTGGACTGTAATAACAAATACAGAAAAAACAGAGAAAATAGGTTTCGGATGTCAATACACTTTCCCTAAACTGTCAATAGTGGATCCTGAAATGATGCTTTCAGTTCCACCACAGCTGACTGCATATCAGGGATTCGACGCTTTCTTCCATGCTTCGGAAGGATTTATTGCAAACTGCGCTACACCTATCAGCGACCTTTATGCACTGGAAGCCGTGAGACTTCTCTATAAATATCTGCCTGTTGCAGTAAAAGACGGACGCAATCTTAAGGCAAGAGCCAAAGTGGCTTGGGGTAGCACTCTAGCCGGACTGGTGGAAGCTACATCAAGATGTGTGTCGCAACATGCATTGGAACATGCCATGAGTGCAAAATATCCTGAACTTCCACACGGTGCAGGACTTATCGCACTGAGTGATGCTTATTTCGAGACATTCAAGAATGACTGCATGAAACGCTATATGAAAATGGCGGAAGTAATGACTCAGAAAAAGAGTAACAGACCGAGCGACTTCCTAGAAGCACTTGCTCTGATGAAAAAAGAATGCGGAATGGACAACCTGAAGCTTAGCGACTGGGGCATGAAACCGGAAGATCTGCCTGACATGGTTACCAACGCAAGAGACATAGCCGGAGGATTCTACCGCTTCGATGTCCGCCCACTTACAGACGAGGAAGTTCTGGAAATATATAAGAAATCGTACAAATAAAAAAAACTTTCACAATATCTCCAATACCGATTATGGGATTGGAGATATTTTCATTATTGAGGAAAAGATATATCATAACATAAAACAATGGACTCACTAAAAATCAACAAAGTACAGATCAGAAATCTACAAATCGAAGATTATGACCAGCTGGCACAATCGTTCACACGTGTTTACTCCGACGGAAGCGACGTTTTCTGGACACACAAACAAATAGAAAAACTTATAAAGATTTTCCCGGAAGGACAGATAGTTACAGTGGTAGATGAAAAGATTGTGGGATGCGCCCTGTCAATAATAGTAAACTATGACGACGTAAAGAACGACCACACTTACGCTCAGGTGACAGGTAAGGAGACATTCAACACTCACAATCCGAAAGGAAACATCCTTTACGGTATAGAGGTGTTCATTCATCCGCAATACAGAGGACTGCGACTGGCACGACGTATGTACGAATATCGCAAGGAATTGTGCGAGGAACTGAACCTGAAAGCCATCATGTTTGGCGGTAGAATACCGAACTATCACAAATATGCCGACAAGATGCGTCCTAAGGAATACATAGACAAGGTAAGACAAAAAGAAATCTATGACCCTGTACTGACATTCCAGCTATCAAACGATTTCCACGTGCGCAAGGTTATGCGTAACTATCTTCCAAACGATGAGGAATCAAGACACTATGCATGTCTGCTGCAATGGGACAATATCTATTATCAGCCGCCTACACAGGAATATATCAGTCCAAAGACTTCAGTGCGTGTGGGACTGGTGCAATGGCAGATGCGTTCATACAACACACTTGACGATTTGTTCGAACAGGTAGAATTCTTTGTTGACGCTGTATCCGACTACAAGAGTGACTTCATTCTTTTCCCTGAATACTTCAACGCCCCATTGATGGCACATTTCAACAATGAAGCGGAATCGGAAGCAATACGTGGTCTTGCCGCCTATACCGACGAAATACGCGAACGCTTTATAAAACTGGCTATCAGCTATAATATCAATATCATCACAGGAAGTATGCCTCAGATAAAAGAGGACGGACGACTGTATAATGTAGGTTTTCTGTGCCGACGTGACGGTACGACAGAAATGTACGAAAAAATCCACGTCACTCCGGATGAGACAAAGAGCTGGGGACTTACCGGAGGACGTTCCATCAAGACATTTGAAACCGACTGTGCAAAAATCGGTGTACTGATATGTTACGATGTGGAATTCCCTGAACTATCGCGTATTATGGCAGATCAGGGTATGCAGATTCTATTCGTTCCTTTCATGACCGACACACAGAACGCATATAGCCGAGTTAAAGTATGCGCTCATGCCAGAGCAATAGAAAACGAATGTTTCGTCGTAATAGCGGGAAGTGTAGGTAACCTGCCACGTGTACATAACATGGACATACAGTATGCACAATCAGGGGTATTTACTCCTTGCGACTTCACATTCCCTACCGACGGTAAACGTGCCGAGGCTACTCCGAACACAGAAATGATTCTCGTATCTGATGTAGATCTTGACCTATTGAATGAGCTACACACCTACGGTAGTGTAAGAAACCTGAAAGACAGACGAAATGATTTGTATGAGGTGAAGGTTAAGAAATGAAATTAAAAAAAACAAACCGCTATAATCTTCAGACTATAACGGTTTGTTTTTTATTTCTTTGACAACTCCTCAAGAGTTTTCCCTTCATAATCACATATCGCTTTCTTATAAATCATAGGAATTGGAACAGGTTCCTTGGAAGTCACATCATAACCGACAAGCACTGTCAGACATTGACATTTCAATACACCGCTTGACTTGTTTACCGCACGCTGAAGCAATGTCAAACTTTTATTACCCAAATGAACTACTGTGGTTTCAATAATAAGTTCATCGGAAAAAAATACCGGAGCCATGAAGTCTGCATTTATATTTGCCACAACAACCGCAAATTTATTCCAGTCATGCAAATCGCCAAACACATCCTTGAAATAGGTAGTTTTTGCAAGGTCATATAAAGAGAAATACACAGAATTGTTCATGTGTCCGAACTGGTCAACATCACTGAACCGGATTTGAGCCGGTATTACATGCTTAAAATAGATTTCATCTTCCATACAAATATTCTTATTAGGTTATAATGTTCAAATATAATTCTTTTTTTTGTCATTCGTCCACTAATTGACGGAAATATTAGTAATTTTGCCGTCAATAAAATAAATATTCAATAAAAAATAAAACATTATGGAAAATAAACTCAGTAGAGAAACTCTATGCGTACAGGCCGGATGGCAACCTAAAAAAGGTGAACCGAGAGTATTGCCTATATATCAGTCAACAACTTTCAAATATGAAACAAGCGAACAGATGGCACGTTTATTCGATTTGGAAGAGTCCGGTTATTTCTATACTAGACTTCAGAATCCTACCAACGATGCTGTAGCTTCAAAAATAGCAGTTCTGGAAGGTGGTGTAGGTGCTATGCTTACTTCTTCAGGACAGGCTGCCAATTTCTACGCCGTATTCAATATCTGTGAAGCAGGAGATCACTTTGTATGCTCTTCTACTATCTACGGTGGAACATTCAACCTCTTTGCCGTTACAATGAAAAAACTTGGTATAGAATGTACTTTCGTTGATGCTGACGCCAGTGAAGAGAAAATATCAAAGGCTTTCCGTCCTAACACAAAATGTCTGTTTGGAGAAACTATTTCAAACCCAAGTATCAATGTTCTGGATATTGAAAAATTTGCACGTATAGCTCACAGCCATGGTGTTCCTCTGATTGTGGACAATACTTTTGCAACTCCTATCAACTGCCGCCCATTCGAATGGGGAGCTGATATCGTCACTCACTCTACAACAAAATACATGGACGGACACGCTACTTGTGTGGGAGGTGCCGTAGTGGATAGCGGTAACTTCGATTGGGAAGCAAATGCCGACAAATTCCCTGGACTTACAAAACCAGATGAATCTTACCATGGACTTGTTTACACAAAAGCATTCGGTAAAATGGCATATATCACTAAGGCTACAGTCCAGCTGATGCGTGATCTGGGTTCAATACAATCACCGGAAAATGCATTTCTGCTTAATTTGGGATTGGAGACTCTGCATCTGCGTATGCCTCGCCACTGCGAGAACGCTCAGAAAATAGCTGAATGGCTTGAAGCCAACCCTAAGGTAAAATGGGTTAACTATTGCGGACTGAAGAGTAGCAAATATTATGAATTGGGTCAGAAATATATGCCTAACGGTTCATGTGGAGTGATTGCTTTCGGACTGAACGGCAGCCGTGAGGAAGCTATAGAATTCATGGACAACCTGAAGATGATCTGTATCGTAACACACGTGGCAGATGCACGTACTTGTGTGCTTCATCCGGCAAGTCATACACACCGTCAGTTAAGCGATGAACAACTGATTGAAGCCGGTGTGGCTCCTGACCTGATACGTCTTTCTGTCGGTATAGAAAATGTAAATGATATTATATCCGACCTTGAACAGGCTATGGAAAAGGTAAAATAAATTATCATAAAAATAAAAGAACTTCCAAGACGATACAGTCAATTGTATCGCTTAGGAAGTTCTATATAATAATCAAGAAGTTTAGATATTAAGAAAAGTATCAGAACATTTTCTTCTCAGCACAGCAGATAAACTCATCAGCAGTCATATCCTTATAATAAAAAACGTCTGTCACAGGCTGATAAATATAGGATGAGAATTGAAACAGCTGTACAGCTGCAAATTTACGGTCTTTTGAATACATGTAATCCATTCTGATTCCTCCAGTATTTCCACTCCTTACTGTTTTTTCTCCAGAAAAGTTATTACTTTCCAATACAGACTTCAGACTACGGAAATCTGCCGCTTCGTAAAATTCACTTTTTACGGCTATACGACTTTGTGTGGGTGTATAAAACCAGCTATGACTTTTCCAGAAAAGACGAAAAACACCTACTAACAATAATGCGGCACCTATTGTCATAACAAGCATGCTTATTGAAGATGATTCATTTCCTTCCATAATGGATACATAAAAAGCTGCTCCACCTATCAAAATCAAAATAACTGAAAATATGATTGAACGTATGTCTGTACGACGTGAAACATGATCGTGTACATTTGAAAACAATGAATTTGAGTCCATAAAATTTATTTGTCTGATTTTCTAATGAATTAATTATACATAAAATGAATTTCGGAAAGGCACTAACCTTCCTTTAGGATGATACAAACCATCCAATAACAATGAATAAAGAGACAAAAATAGGACTAAATAAGAATATGACACAGCTGGTATAAATACATGATGTGACTACCAGTCATGCCAATACGAAATTTGCTAGAGTTAAGATTTTCGGTTATAACACTCAGATGCTGAATATACTCAGCTATCATCCGGACCGCGTATTTTGCCCAATATACTGAAGTATTGTATATCTGCCTTGCCGTCAACTTGACCATAACGCGGATGTTGACTGCCAGACTTCCTAACTGACTTACATCAGCCGCCAGCATTTCCGTATGTCTGATGTTATAATCAGACAGAAGAAATTTATGAATATTATAATACTCCCTGCATTCCTCTTCTGCTATATTTTCAGATTCATGCCGGCTATTATCAACAGCAGGAGTACAAGAAGTAGTTATGAAGAAAAAACTTCCCCATAAGAAAAGAAACAATATATTTATAAACTTCTTCAATATAGTTATTATTTTACGGCTGTAAAGTTAAGAAAAGATTGGAAGTTAACAAAAAAAATCTCCATAACGGAAAAGTTCCGGAATGGAGATAAATATTTTGTTGGATTATAAGTTTTAATCTTCTACTACCTGAAAATCTTCTTTACCAACACCGCATACAGGACAAACCCAATCTTCTGGAATATCCTCAAATGCTGTACCTGGAGCTATTCCGTTATCTGGATCACCTGTTTCAGGATCATAAACCCAATCACAAACTGTGCAAATGTACTTTTTCATAACGCTTTCTAATTTAAAATAAATGTTAGTCTATTGTTTCAATACTAATTACAAAACAAATGTAATTATAAAAATGTTCACGTCATAATTTATTTAGCAATATTTTTCTTAAATCTTCCATTCCGGCAGAAGCACCTTTAGATATTACGTGTATCTTACGCCCCGATGTTATATTCACCGGATTAGGATCTATCAGATAAACAGGAACGGAAGGATTTACATAATTGAGCAATCCGGCAGCCGGATATACATTCATCGATGTTCCTATTATGACAAAAATATCCGCTTTTTCCACATAGTCTATAGCTGTTTCTATCATAGGGACAGACTCGCCGAACCATACAATGAACGGTCGTAACTGAGAACCGTCATCGGCCAAATCACCGATTTTAACTTCGAAGTTTTCAGGAGCAAGTTCCTTTATATATTTAGGATTGTTTGGCTCACGGCTTGATGTTACTTTTGTAAGTTCTCCGTGCAAATGAATGACGTTTGTGCTTCCTGCACGTTCATGCAGATTGTCAACGTTTTGAGTTACAACAGTTATGTCAAAATCTTTTTCCAACTCAGCCAGAATTTTATGTCCTAAATTAGGTTCCACTTCCAACAACTGCTTGCGTCTGTCATTATAAAAATCTATTACCAGTTTAGGATTTGCGGCATATCCTTCAGGAGTAGCCACTTGCTCTACCGGATACTTTTCCCATAGTCCACCAGAATCTCTGAAAGTACTTATTCCACTCTCGGCACTCATACCCGCGCCTGTCAATACAACTATTTTTTTCATGTTTATCTGTACTTTTTATATGTTGTCACCACAAAAATAAGAAAAATTATCACTCAAAGTTCCTCTGTTTCAAAGAAAAAAGATACCTTTGCCATCCGAATAAATTATTATAATAATATATAACAAAATTCATGGATAAATTCAGTTATGCCATTGGTCTGGGGATAGGCCAAAACTTGTGGAGCATGGGTGCCCGCAACATTCAGGTAAAAGATTTCGCACAGGCAATAAAAGACGTGCTCGAGGGGAACAAAACAGCTATTACTCACGATGAAGCCCGCGAAATAGTAAACAAGTTTTTCACTGAACTTGAAGAAAAAGTAAATTCTGAAAATATAGAAAAAGGCAAGGCCTTCCTTGAAGAAAACAAGAATAAAGAAAACATCGTTACATTGCCAAGCGGATTACAGTACGAAGTAATCAAAGAAGGAAACGGCAAAAAGCCAAAAGCTACTGATAGAGTACGTTGCCATTACGAAGGTACACTTATCGACGGTACACTGTTCGACAGTTCTATCAAGCGCGGTGAGCCTGCTGTATTCGGTGTAAATCAGGTTATTCAAGGATGGGTAGAAGCATTGCAGCTTATGTCAGAAGGTTCAAAATGGAAACTTTACATTCCATCAGAACTGGGTTACGGTGCACACGGTGCAGGCGAAATGATTCCTCCACACAGTACACTGATTTTCGAAGTAGAACTTCTGGAAGTTCTTTAACGGGTAAAAAAACAACAGAATATTAATATCTAAAAAATTAAAAAGTCAAAATGAAAAAAAGTACAGCTTTAATGGTATTGGCTGCTGCAGCCGGACTTGCTTCATGCGGTCAAAGCGGTACTCCTAAAGCAAACATGAAAAGTGACATCGACACACTTTCATACATGGTGGGAGTAAGCAATTCTCAAGGTTTAAAAGATTATGTAGTTGGTCGTCTTGGTGTTGACACTACCTATATGGCAGACTTCATCAAAGGTATCAAAGAAGGTATGAAAAATACTTCTGACAAAGAAAAAGCATATATGGCAGGTATGCAGATTGGCCAGCAGGTAAGTGGTGATATGTACGAAGCAATCAACAACCAGCTGTTTGCAGGCGATTCTACTACAACAATGAGCAAAGAAAACTTCCTGGCAGGTTTCATTGCTGCTGTAGAAGAAAACAGCCTTGTTGCTCCTGACTCAGCTTCTATGTATGTACGTACAAAATCAGAAGAAATCAAGACTAAAGCTCTTGAAGCTAAATATGGCGAATACAAGAAGGAAAACGAAGAATTCCTTGCCAACAACAAGAGCAAAGATGGTATCAAGGTTACTGAAAGCGGACTTCAGTACAGAATCATAAAAGAAGGTAAAGGTGAAATCCCTACTAAAACTTCTCGCGTGAAAGTTCACTACAAAGGTACAATGATCGACGGTACAGAATTCGACAGCTCATACGAACGTAAAGAGCCTACTACATTCCGTGCAGACCAGGTTATCAAGGGTTGGACAGAAGCTCTTACTATGATGCCTGTAGGTTCTAAATGGGAACTTTATATTCCACAGGAACTTGGTTACGGTTCTCGTGAAGCTGGTAAAATCAAACCTTTCTCTACTTTGATTTTCGAAGTTGAACTTATCAGCATTGAGAAATAATCATCAATCAATAGCATAAAAAAATCCGGTAGAATTTATCTACCGGATTTTTTTATATCATATCTCAAGCAACATCATGCTTTCTTTTCCTTGATGTCAGTGTGTGCCTCAACAACATTCACAACATAGTCACCCAGCTTTTCACACTCGGCTATAATATCCATGTAATGAACACCCATCTGATAATCATACTCTTTATTATTAACGTCAACCACATTCTGACCCTTCAATCTGTTTCTATAATTGTTTATCTCATTTTCCAGATTGAATGAGCAATTAACATCCACTGTGTGGTGTGTATCTTCAACCAGTTTTATCATCTGCGACAAAGCCTGATCAGTAAGATTCATCATCTGATGTATATGGTCATACTGTGCACCGGTAAAGTCATCATTGCCACGATTTTTGCGGTTAATGGTACGTGCAATATTGTAACAGCTGTCACCAATACTTTCTATTTCCGTAACTTCACGGAGCATACCCATTATCTGCACCTTACTTTCGGAACTCAATCTTCCTTCGGATACCTGATTAAGATATTTTGCAATCTCCAGCTCCATATTATCGCTGATATTTTCGTATTTCTCTATTCGGCTGAACAGTTTGTTGAATTCCGATTCATTTTTGACATGCAACAAGTCGCGTACCATACCGAACATACGCTGAATACGTTCTGCAAAAAGATTGATTTCTTTTCTAGCCTGAAGAATAGACAATTCGGCTGTGGATAACATACCTCCGGAAATGAACTGCAAACGATATTCTTCTTCCTGCTCCTTTTGAGGAATAATCCAACAAACAGTTTTCTCTATAAAATTAACAAACCATATAAGTATGAGAACGTTACATATATTAAAACATGTATGGAATGCCGATAGTTTGAATGAAACGGCCACACCCCCTGCCTCAGACACATTCATAAAATCGGATACTATCCATTCCACCATTGAAAGGAACGGTCTGAACAATATCAACACCCAGACAACACCGAATATATTAAACATCAAATGTGCCATAGCCGCTCTCCTGGCCTGCGTATTTGCAGTCAAAGCAGCCAGATTTGCAGTTATTGTAGTACCTATATTTTCGCCAAGCACCAAAGCCGCTCCAAGTTCGAAACTAATCCATCCGTTGGCACACATAATCAATGTTATAGCCATTGTTGCAGCCGAAGCCTGAACTATCATTGTAAGTATGGTACCTATCAGAACAAACAACAGTACAGAAATGAAGCCCATATCAGTATAATTCTGCACAAAAGCCAGCATATCAGGATTATGACTCAAATCCGGCGCATTTGTTTTTAAGAGATTGAGCCCCATAAACAAAAATGCAAATCCGAAAATAAATTCACCAACCGACTTGCGAGAACTTTTCTGAGAAAACAGCAAAGGAATACCGAATGCCAGCAGAGGAAGTGAAAAAGCGGATATATCTACTTTAAATCCTAACGCAGATATTATCCATGCAGTAACCGTAGTACCGATATTCGCACCCATGATAACACCTATAGACTGGGCCAGTTCAAGAAGACCGGCATTAACAAAACTGACAACCATCACCGTAGTAGCCGAAGAAGACTGTATCAATGCTGTGATAAGCATACCAGTCAGGACTCCTGTTACACGATTGGTTGTCATCGCAGTTAAAATACTTCGCAAGCGGTCACCTGCAAATTTCTGCAAACCTTCGCTCATAATCTTCATTCCGTAAAGGAACAAAGCCAAAGAGCCTAGCAACTTTAAAAAATCATAAAAAGAATATTCCATCTGTTATTATTTAGGCTAGATATAGGCAATCTGGATATAATTGAGTAAATTGACTGCCAGTTCATCCAATTAGTAATACATGTTACAATTATGTTACAAATATATTGCAAAAATAACAAAGAAACAAGAGAATTTCCAGAAGGGACATCTCTTATAGACATTTATAGGGAACTTGGCTTGAATATGCCATACGGACCGGTAAGCGCAAAGGTAAATAACAAGGTAGAAAATCTAAATTTCCGGGTATATTACAACAAGGACGTTGAATTCCTCGACATAACAAGCGCGTCAGGCATGAGAACATACGTACGTTCGTTATGTTTCATACTAGTAAAAGCCGTTGACGACCTTTATCCATGCGGAACAATATCCCTGGAACACCCTGTTTCGAAGGGATACTTCTGCAAATTACACATTGACAGAACCATCGGACTTGACGATGTTTCACGCATCAAGAAAAGAATGCAGGAAATTATCAACGAGGATTTACCCATCACACGCTATGAACAAAGAACGGAAGATGTGATAAAGATTTTCCAGGAAAGAGGCATGACAGACAAAGTAAAACTCCTGTCAACATCCGGAAAACTGTATTCATTCTACTATAGACTTGGAGATACACTGGACTGTTACTACAGCAGCCTTGTGCCTAGCACCGGATACATAAAGAAATTCGATATCGTAAAGTATTACGACGGACTGTTGCTGCAGATACCAAATAAAAACAATCCTGAGAAAATAGAAGAACTCATAAAACAGGAAAAAATGCTAGAAGTTTTCCAGGAGCATCACAGATGGAATGAGATTCTTGGAATAAGTACTGTAGGCGATTTCAACATAGCATGCAATGAAGGACATGCCATCGATCTTATAAACGTTTCGGAAGCTCTCCAGGAAAGAAAAATTGTAAAAATTGCAGATGAAATAGCCGCAAGACAGGTAGGCGAGAACAGAGTAAAGATAATACTTATATCAGGACCTTCATCATCAGGGAAAACAACGTTCAGCAAACGATTGAGTATCCAACTCATGACAAACGGACTGAAACCATATCCTATATCTCTTGATGACTATTTTGTAAACAGAGACAATACTCCACTTGACGAAAACGGTAACCACGATTTCGAATCACTATACGCCGTGGATCTTCCTTTCTTCAAAAAACAACTGGACACATTACTTGAGGGAGGAGAAGTGGAACTGCCTAAATTCAATTTCTCAAGTGGAATGAGAGAGAGCAGCGGTATAAAATTCAGATTAGAGGATAACATGATCCTGATACTTGAGGGAATACATGCCCTTAATCCTGAACTTACACCAAATATTCCAGCTGAAAACAAATATAAGATATATGTATCAGCACTTACAACAATTCTGCTTGACAAACATAATTACATTCCAACAACAGACAACAGATTACTACGCAGAATAATCCGTGACTCAAAATATCGTGGAAGTTCTGCCGAATCGACAATAGCCCGTTGGCCTAGTGTCCGTGCCGGCGAGGAGAAATGGATTTTCCCATATCAGGAAAATGCAGATGCCATGTTCAATTCCGCATTGCTTTTCGAACTTGCAGTAATCAAGGATCACATTGAACCTATACTAAGAAAAGTACCGAACAAATGTCCGGAATACTCAGAAGCACACCGCCTGCTGCACTTCCTAAGCTATTTTGTATCAATACAAGATACTGAACTCCCTCCTACATCATTATTGAGAGAATTCCTGGGTGGAAGCAGTTTCGTTTACTAACACAATAAAAAAGACATTTAAGAAACTCTTAAATGTCTTTTTTATTGTAGCGGAAACCGAGATTGAACCGGTGAACTCATTATTATATTATAAAACGAATATCACACATTATTTTCCTGTTTATTCTATACCCCAAGCACTATATTTGCATCAATATTGAGCTTTTTACTAATATCACGAGCAACCTTCAAAGTCGGTTCGCAACGACCGGTCAAATAGTCGCTGACACGTGATGGGCTAACTCCAAGAAGCTCTGAAAGTTTCGCCTGATTAAGTCCCATTTCATACATACGCAACTTTATAACATCTATCAATGAAGGAGACTTTATCGGGTAATGTTCATCTTCATACTCCGATACAAGTTCAGACAATAAATCAAGCTCTATCAAGTTCTTGTCAGTAAGTGGTGTATTCTCATCAGTCAAAGGCAGAAGTTCTTCTATTCTTTCCATTGCTGCCCTATAAGCTGTTTCATTCTGAATCTTTGCCATACTATATATTTTTTGCATCTATCAAATCATATTCCGCATGAGTACCTATAAATCTAATCAGTACCGTTTTTATTGTAAACTTAACAACCACTATCAAGCGATGGTTGTTTCCTCTTATATTGAATACATAATGCTGGTTACCTACACTGTCAACGCTGTTAAACATCTTCTTTATATCAGAAAAGCATGTCCACTCTGCTTTTCTCACTTTCTGGAACCAGTCCTCAAGTGCAGTTTCTGCATCAGGGTGTTCTGTATAGTATTCAACGATTTTACTTCTTGCTATGATTCTCATAACCAATTGAGTTTGTACAAAAATATATATTATATTTTGAAATACAAAACATTCTACCGAAATTCAATAGAAGTATATAAAATGATAGTATATAAACAAAAAAGACATCTAAGAAATTGTATTCTTAAATGCCTTACAGTAGCGGGAACCGGGATTGAACCGGTGACCTCATGATTATGAATCATGCGCTCTAACCAGCTGAGCTATCCCGCCATTATTCATTAAAAAACCGCCAGGCGTGGAAGCCACCCAACGGCTAAATCGTTAAATTGTAGCGGGAACCGGGATTGAACCGGTGACCTCATGATTATGAATCATGCGCTCTAACCAGCTGAGCTATCCCGCCATTGTTTCTCGATTGCGGGTGCAAAGGTATGACCTTTTTCTGAAACATACAAATTTTTACCTCATTTTTTATTCAATTTTTTATTCAAAAAGTTCAAAAAATGTTCAGATATAAAACGTGCGCACACTTAATCCAAAACTTGCGCCCGTTTTGATTAAAATGAACGCACGTTTCAGGTCGAACGTGCGCACGTTCTGAGACTATGTTTTATAATATAAAAAAAATTACCCCAATAGTCGAAAAATTTACTTTAATTTGCCAACAATTAAAAAATCATAATTGACGAAAAACATAATCAATAGACATGAAAAGAAAACTAAAAATAGAATATCCCTTAAATCCTACATCAGGAATTATTATATGGAATGCAATCAGTACTCCGGCAGGACTTGAAAGATGGTTTGCCGATAAAGTTACAAAGAACGGAAAAACATACACTTTCAGATGGGGAAAAACGGAAAGCAGAGATGCCGACATCACAAACACCAGATCTGAATATTTCATAAGATTCCACTGGAAGGATGATGAAGAGCCCAAATCATTTTTCGAATTCAAGATATTATTCAACGAACTAACATCAGACCATATACTTGAAGTGACCGACTTTGCCGACCCAGAAGATGAAGAAGACACAATAAACTTATGGAATTCACAAATTGATGTACTGAAAAGGGTTTTTGGTGTATAGGCAGTAATAATTAAAAATATACAAAACATTACCCCCCTATCCATATTTTATGCTATTTTTGCATCATAATATAAAATGATGGGAATACTACGTATAAAAAAACTAGATATATTCGTTCTAAAGAGTTTTACACTGCTCTTTGCCGGAACATTTTTTATATGCCTGTTCATCTTCATGATGCAATTCTTATGGAAATATGTTGACGAACTGGTAGGGAAAGGACTTGAGCTGAACGTATTGGCTCAATTCTTTATTCTTTCTGCACTTACACTTATCCCTCTTTCATTACCTTTGGCAATACTTCTTGCTGCCCTCATGACATTCGGTAATTTTGGGGAAAGATACGAATTGCTGTCAATGAAAGCAGCCGGTATTCCGCTGTTGAGAATTATGCGTCCGCTGGCTTTCCTATGTATAATACTGGGCTTTACATCATTTTATTTCCAGAATGTCATAGGTCCTAAGGCACAGAAAGAGCTGTGGACACTCCTTGTCTCAATGAAACAAAAATCGCCTGAAGTAGATATTCCAGAAAGAGTATTTTACTCTGATATTGAAGGATATAATATATATGTAAACAAAAAAGACAGGGACACAGGTATCCTGAAAGATGTATTGATATATAATTTTTCCGACGGTTTCGAAAATGCACGTATCATCTGGGCAGAAGAGGGCAAGCTTGAGCTTACTGCCGACAAGAAGCACCTGTATCTGCACCTGTACAACGGAGAACTGTTCGAAAATCTGAAATCACAGAACATTGATTCTAAAAACGTACCGTACAGAAGAGAGACATTCACCGAAAAACATACTCTTATAGATTTCGATGCTGAATTCAACATGGTGGACGGAAGCTTCCTAAACAGAAGATCGGACATTAAAAACATGATGGAAATCACAGCCACAATAGATTCGCTCACTGCTTATACAGACAGTGTGGGAAGGGCTATGCATAATGAAATCATGTCAACCACATATAAAACGACTGATTTAAGCAAGTCCGATTCCATAAAAATAAAAGAAGAAAATCTCACTTATATTAATACAGACAGTCTGTACCGCTCGTTAAGTTCGGACGACAAATTGAAGACTCTTACTTCTACAGAAAGAAGAATGTCGTCTTTAAGTTCCGACTGGAGCATGAAATCGTTTGTCACACAAGACAATGACAAAAGTATCCGTTCGCACAGATCGGACTGGCATAAAAAGATAACACTTTCCTTCGCATGTGTATTCTTCTTTTTCATCGGAGCTCCGCTTGGAGCAATCATAAGAAAGGGAGGTCTGGGAATGCCGGTTGTCATATCCGTATTGATATTTATTCTTTATTATATAATAGACTCTGGAGCCACCCGTGTAGCAAAGAGTGGAGAGATGAATATTATTCTTGGAACATGGATGAGCAGCCTGGTGCTTGCACCTATGGGAATTTTCCTTACATACAAATCTAACAAGGATTCTGTGGTATTCAACATTGATGTATATAAGGCATTCTTCAGAAAAATATTCGGTCTGAGACAATCAAGACATATATTCAGGAAAGAGGTTATCATATATAGCCCTGACTATCAGAAGGTATGCGAAAAACTGGACAAGATATGCCTGGAATGTGAAAACTATTCCAGCACACACAAACTATTAGGTCCTCCTAACTATTACAAAGTGTTTACCAACCATACACACGATGACCATATAAAGGAGATAAGCCAGGAAATAGAGAACGTGGTAGAGGAACTTTCAAACTCTAAAGATGCGATTATACTAAACAATTTAAATAACTATCCGTTCTTATTTATAAAGGCACATAAGAGCGTATCCGACAAAATATGGCTCAACCTGATACTTGGAATTATAGTTCCTGCAGGAATCGTAATCTGGTTAAACATATGGAAACACAGAGTGATACTTGACAAGGATCTGAAAACAATTATAAAAACAAGTAGAGACATACAGGAAAGAATAAAAACTAACATAATACAATAGCAATAAAAATTATGAGCGAAATCAAACTGAACACAATCGAAGAGGCAATAGAAGACTTCCGTAAAGGTGAAATCGTCATTGTAGTTGACGACGAAGACCGCGAGAACGAAGGTGATATGATAATTGCAGCAGAGCTTATCACACCGGAGAAAGTAAACTTCATGCTTAAACATGCCAGAGGTGTTTTATGTGCACCTATCACAATATCAAGATGCGACGAGCTTGACTTGCCTAGACAAGTTTCCAACAACACTTCAATACTTGGAACTCCATTCACAGTTACAATAGACAAGCTGGAAGGCTGTACAACCGGTGTTTCAGCAGCGGACAGAGCAGCAACAATACGTGCACTGGCAGACCCTGAATCAAAACCGGAAACATTCGGAAGACCTGGACATATAAATCCTCTATATGCTCAGGACAAAGGTGTACTCCGCAGAGCCGGACATACAGAAGCTTCAATAGACCTGGCTCGTCTTGCGGGATTATATCCTGCGGCAGCACTTATGGAAGTAATGAACGAAGACGGAACAATGGCACGCCTGCCGGAACTAAGAAAAATTGCAGACGAATTCGGATTCAAACTTATTTCCATAGCAGATCTTATAGCTTACCGTCTGAAACAGGAATCATTGGTAGAAAAAGGTGTAGAAGTAGATATGCCTACAGAACACGGACATTTCAGACTGATTCCTTTCCGTCAGAAGAGCAATGGCCTGGAACATGTAGCACTGATAAAAGGTAATTTCACTCCTGACGAACCTGTATTGGTAAGAGTTCATTCATCATGTGCCACAGGTGATATCTTCGGTTCAATGAGATGTGACTGCGGCGAACAGCTTCACAAAGCGATGGAACTCATCGACAAAGAAGGTAAAGGGGCAGTAATCTACCTTAATCAGGAAGGAAGAGGAATAGGACTGATGGAAAAGATGAAAGCCTACAAGCTTCAGGAAGAAGGTATGGACACTGTAGATGCAAATATCTGTCTGGGACATCAGGCTGACGAACGCGACTATGGAGTGGGAGCACAGATTTTGAGAGAAGTAGGCATAACCAAGATGCGTCTTCTGACAAATAATCCAGTCAAGAGAGTGGGTCTTGAAGCTTACGGACTTGAAATAGTGGAAAACGTACCAATAGAAGTTACCCCGAACAAGTTCAACGAAAAGTATCTGCATACCAAAAAAGAACGTATGGGACACACACTTCATTTCAACAAATAAACCAAATATAGAATAATTATGAATATACTTGAAACCAAAGACCTTGTAAAAGGTACTTACGAATCAAAAGTAGCGCAAAACGCTTTAATGCGCAGCGTTTATACATGGATGACACTGGCACTTGCCATAACAGGACTTACAGCCATGTATATGGCAAAATCAATGACTATCCTGAATATCATGACACAGAATTCAATGATGTTCTGGGGAATACTTATAGCCGAAGTAGTACTGGTAATGTACATGACCGCCAGAATAAACAAAATCAGCTTCACTACGGCTACCCTGTTATTCATTGCCTACTCAGTACTTAACGGAATGACAATGTCAATTCTGTTTCTGGTATATACAATGAGTTCCATAGCAACGACTTTCTTCGTGACAGCGGGAACATTCGGAGCAATGGCAATATTCGGGTATGTAACTAAAAAAGACCTGACACGTATCGGCAATCTGTGCATTATGGGTGTTATAGGTATCATAATCGCATCATTGGTAAATATATTCCTACATAACTCCATGATGGACATGATAATATCTTATGTAGGAGTCCTTCTTTTTGTGGGACTTACAGCATACGATGCACAAAAAATTAAACATCTTCTTAGCGGTGATGATATAGAAGTGAACGAGTCAACGCAGAAAATTGCACTTTTAGGTGCACTTACACTTTATTTGGACTTCATAAACCTATTCATCTACCTACTCAGAATATTGGGAGACAGAAAGTAAACCAAATGCCGCTTTATGCGGCATTTTTTATATTTTCAAAGTTATTTCTTTTGCGTATTTCACAAGAAATAGCTTATTTTGCAGAATAATTCAACATTTAAACAAGGACTAACAATGAACCAACTTTCAGATCGTTTGAACAGCCTGTCGCCATCGGCTACATTGGCTATGTCGCAAAAAAGCAGCGAATTAAAAGCTCAGGGTATTGACGTAATCAATCTAAGTGTAGGTGAACCTGATTTCAATACACCGGATCACATCAAAGAAGCAGCAAAACAGGCTATTGATGACAATTTCTCACGTTATTCACCAGTTCCGGGATATCCGGCTCTACGTAACGCTATTGTAGAGAAATTGAAGAAAGAAAACGGACTTGAATATACAGCAGCACAAATCAGTTGTGCAAACGGTGCAAAACAGTCTGTCTGCAACACTATCATGGCCCTTATCAACAAAGGTGACGAGGTTATCGTTCCTGCACCATACTGGGTTAGCTATCCTGAAATGGTAAAATTGGCAGAAGGTACTCCTGTCATCGTAAGCGCAGGTATAGATCAGGACTTCAAGATCACTCCTGAACAGCTTGAAGCTACTATCACTCCTAAAACACGTGCACTTATCTTATGTTCTCCTTCTAACCCAACAGGTTCTGTTTATACAAAAGAAGAATTGGCTGGTTTGGCAGCAGTGCTTGCAAAACACGAACGTGTAATTGTTATTGCTGACGAAATATACGAACACATCAACTACATCGGAAAGCACGAAAGTATCGCACAGTTTGCAGAAATCAAAGACCGTGTGGTTATCGTAAACGGTGTTTCTAAAGCTTATGCAATGACTGGATGGCGTATTGGTTTCATTGCCGGTCCGGAATGGATTGTAAAAGGTGTAAACAAACTGCAAGGACAATATACCTCAGGTCCATGCTCTGTATCACAGAAAGCAGCAGAAGCAGCATACACAGGTACACAGGCTCCTGTAGAAGAAATGCGTAAGGCATTCGAACGTCGTCGTGACCTGATTGTGAAACTGGCAAAAGAAATCCCGGGATTCGAAGTAAACACTCCACAAGGAGCATTCTATCTGTTCCCTAAATGTGATTCTTTCTTCGGTAAGAAAGACGGCGACAGAGTGATAAACAACTCTGACGACCTTGCAATGTATCTTCTTGAAGTAGGTCACGTGGCATGCGTGGGAGGTACATCATTCGGTGCTCCTGAATGTATCCGTATGAGCTATGCTACTTCTGACGAAAACATAGTAGAATCAATGCGCAGAATTAAAGAGACATTGGCTCGTCTGAAATAATCTGAATTCTATATAAATATTAGAGGCTGTTTCAAAATTAAATTTGGGATAGCCTCTATTTTTATATTTCATCAATAAATCCGCTCCCAACAAGACACGAAAAAAGGCTACCCCTAATTGGAGCAGCCTAAATTCGTTGTCATAAATCGACGACCGGATATTATCCCTGATGAATAGCTTCAGAAGGACAAACATCAGCGCAAGTACCACATTCTGTACAAGCATCTGGATTGATTGAATATTTGTCACCTTCAGAAATTGCACCTACTGGGCATTCATCGATACAAGTACCGCAAGCGATACAATCGTCACTAATTACGTAAGCCATTGTTGTAAAAAAATTAAGTTATTATTAGTACTAATTGTTTATGCAAAGTTAGTATTTTTACTTAGAATTGTAACATCCACATTACAGAAAGTGGGTAATTTGTACAATGTCTAAATAAAGTCATTTCATTATAGCCTGATATATTGCCTGTTGTATTGCAGGACGTATTTTCAGCTTCATTAGATTTTTCCTGTCGCACGGATTTGGATAAATCCTATTGCAAAGGAACACAAAAACCAAATCATTGTCAGGGTCAGCCCAAGCACATGTTCCGGTGAAACCTGTATGCCCGAATACTGATGCAGGCGTTTCAGGTGCACAATATCCATTACCAGGTTTATCAGCATCAGGCTTGTCAAAGCCTAAACCTCTTCTGCTGTTTTTTGACTTCATGGTTATAAATAGCTCACAAGTGGCTCTTGTTAGATATCTCCTATCTCCCATTACACCTTTATCAAGTAACATCTGGTAGATGGTAGCCACGTCTTTAGCTGTAGAAAACAACCCCGCATTTCCAGAAACACCGCCCATCATAGCAGCAGCTTCGTCATGCACATATCCATGAACAGGACCTTTTCTCAGAAAATCCTCTTTCACCGTAGGTACAATATCATCCTTACCATATCTCTGCAATGGATTATATAATGTATGTACCAGTCCCATAGGTTTATAGAAGTTTTCCTCAAGATATTTGTCCATTGGCATTCCGGAAATATTCTCTACAGCCTCTTTCAGAAGCATAAAGTTCAAACAGCTGTATCTGTAAGAATGTCCTTTAAGGCTTGCATCGGCTATTTCCTTCAGTATTACATTCTTGAATTCAGGCTTGATGTAAATACCGTCAGACAATTTCAATGTATATCCGGCACTATCTTTTTCAGATACCCATTCCGGAAGGAATTCAAAATTCGTACAGACATAAAGAGCATTGCCAACCTTTATTTTATGATTGGCATCTTTATATTTCTTATACATTCCACCCTTACAACTCTTAGGATCTATCGCTTTCTTATAGAAAGGCAAATATGCCGGCAATCCTGATTCATGGTAAAGCAACTGCTGGATTGTTATACTCTCTTTATCAGTTGACTTCAATTCCGGCACATAATCTGAAATTTTATCAGTAAGATTGATTTTTCCTTCATCATAAAGCTTCATTACCGCCAGTAAAGTGGCCGTTGTTTTTGTAAGCGAAGCCAGATCGTACAAATCATTTTCCCTCACTTCCCTATCAGACTCATAAGTATGATTGCCAAAACATTTATTATAGACCTGATATCCATTCTTCCACACTAAGACATGGCAACCAGGATAAGCACCTTCCTTTATTCCATATTCTGCTATGCTGTCTATACGAGAAAGAACTTTAGAATCCATACCGAATTCCTCAGGCTTGTATCGTCTTGGCTTATCCGGATCGACAATAACTCCTGAGCCTGCCTTATATTCATCATTAAGATCGACAGACAAACGGCCATCCACCCTCTGATTTCCAATCAACATACCGGCAACAAACTTCTGTATATACTTCTCGTCCGAATGTGCCAACACTACAGCCGAAGATTGCGCCACTACATCATTCAGTTTCTGTAAAACCTTGTGCGAATTGAAACAAACCAATATGGTAGGTTTTCCTTTGGCCAACTCAAGAAGCACTTTTCTATATTTTTCTACTTTTGATGTATATACCGCAACTATTACTCTCTGGGCAGGAGTTATTCTGTTTCTCAAGCTCTGCAACGAATCAAGATTGGCATGCAGCCATGTAACAGGGTAAGTATCGTTTATTTCATTGAAAAAAGGATATGTTTCAGACAATGTATTCGAAACATTCAAGACCACAGTACCTGAGAGAGTCAAATCCAACGGTAACATCTCGTCGGAATCCTTAACTACAGTAACAGCTGATTTTTTGATACGGCCAATCAAATCATTAGTATAAGCCTTGTTTATGCGGGACATAACGCCATTCTTCTCTATTGAAGGACGTTTGTTCAAGCCGAAAGCGTATTTATAAGTCAATACCTTGCGACACTTTTCATTTATTTCTTCTTCAGTTATTTTTCCTTCTTTTACGGCTTTCAGTACGCCATCAAGTTCTCTTTTAAGATTTCTTGGTGCAAGAACCATATCATTTCCTGCAGCCAAAGCCTGAGCGGACACATAAGGATTATTGGATATTCCTTTCATTTCAAGAGCATCAGTAAACACAAGACCTTTGAAATGCATTTTCTCCTTCAACAACTCTGTTACAACAGCTTGTGAAACGGAAGCCGCTTTATTGTCCATCAAAGGTATATTCAGATGTCCTACCATAATTCCGCCTACTCCTGCTTCTATAGCCTTACGGAATGGATATAACTCTATACTGTCAAGTCTTTCCTGACTGAAAGGCAAAACAGGCAAAGCCTTGTGAGAATCGACTTCCGTATCACCATGTCCGGGGAAATGCTTGCATACGGCAAGAATTCCGCCATCTTCCAATCCCTTGGAGTATGCCAGGGCTTTATTGGCTACCTGTTCCCTATCACTTCCGAATGAACGTGTATTTATTACCGGATTCTTAGGATTATTGTCAATATCTGCCACAGGTGCAAAATTTATATGCACACCTATTTCTTTCAACTCTCTGGCCACTTCCTTTCCATATTCATATATCAGCGTATCATTCTGAATGCATCCCAACACCCTGTTTCTTGGGAACGAAGGAGTACCTTTCAAACGCATTGCAAGGCCCCATTCTCCATCGAAAGTTATGAGCAATGGTATATTGGCCATACTTTGGGCATAGTTTGTAAGCTCTACCTGCTTGTCTATATCTCCGCCAGAGAACAACAATCCTCCTATGCCATATTCTTTTACGGCATCTTCTATATTCTTTTTATTCTGTTGAGTGGTGTATGGAGCAACAGTATGAATAAACAGCTGCCCTATCTTCTGTTTCAAAGTCAATGACTCCAACTTGCTTTCAACCCAATAGCGGCATGCCTTCTCACTATCTATATTTTTATATACAAAATCAGTCTGTGCATGTAGATTTATCGACAACACAATCAGCAAACATGCCAATAAGATTTTCTTCATATTCTTTATTTATTAATTGCCTATATTACTGCGAAAATAAATAAAAAACATAAATCATACAAGAAATAGGGCCAAGTATGAAAAAAAAGGTATAAAGAATTTGCAATGTGCTAGAAAAGAAGTACCTTTGCACCGCTTTCGCGCAATCGCTGTCATGAAGAGTTACTTGATATGTTGCGTTGTAACGATAAACAATTTAATTTATAAAAACAATGGATTTAATTAAAATTGCAGAAGAAGCATTTGCTACTGGCAAACAGCATCCTTCATTCAAAGCTGGTGATACTATCACAGTAGCATACCGTATCGTTGAAGGTAGCAAGGAACGCGTTCAGTTGTATCGCGGTGTTGTTATCAAAATTTCTGGTCATGGTGAAAAGAAACGTTTCACTGTACGTAAGATGTCTGGTACAGTTGGTGTAGAACGTATCTTCCCATTGGAGTCTCCAGCTATCGACAGCATCACTGTCAACAAAGTCGGTAAAGTACGTCGTGCTAAATTGTACTACTTACGTGCTCTTACTGGTAAGAAGGCTAGAATTCAGGAAAAACGCGCTAACGCATAATCTTGAAAACTATTTTCCTTACATAAAAAAAGGTCTGCAATTGCAGACCTTTTTTTATTATATAAAGTTTTATTATCTGAAATCCTTGAGTTCTTCCTGAAGTTTCTGTCTGGTGAAGAAAATTCTACTCTTAACCGTACCTAAAGGCAAATTAAGTTTCTCCGCTATTTCACGATATTTAAATCCGGCTACGAACATTGAAAAAGGAACTTTATATTCACTTGGCAGAGAATTTACTATACGTCTCATTTCCTTAAGGTCGTATGCTCCTTCTGTAGAATCACCTTCAAGATCAAATCCCTTATTTATAAAATATGAGTTATCTGTCTGATCTACGTAAGTCTGGTCACGTAATGTCTTTCTATAATTATTAATAAAGATATTACGCATTATGGTGTAGATCCATCCCTTGAAATTTGTTTCTTCAGTATATTTCTCCTCATTGTCCAACGCCTTGAGAGATGTCTCCTGAAGCAAATCATTCGCATCTTCATAATCGGCAGTAAGTTTGTAAGCAAAGTTCAAAAGGTCAGATTGCACGTTTAGCAGGTTCTGGGCAAAAGTACTTGTTTTCATATTCTTGTTTGTTTGTCTGTTTCTATAATTGCTTGATTTTCACAGTGCAAATATATATAGAACAGAATATGGGCATACCCGTAAATCAAACAATCAAAGGGGGGAAAACAGTTTTTACCCTATAATATGATAGTTTTCAGGTACTATTTCCAGTCTTTAAACGGACATTTCATCAGGAAAGAATTGTAATATTTCACCTGTCCTGTTACTTCCTCTCCCAAAAAAGGAGGAATTTCATATTCCTCATCAACACTACCCAACTCTACTTCAGCCACCACTAGTCCTTCGTTGTCTCCATAAAACTCATCTATCTCAAAAGTATGTTTTCCAAACTCTACAAGATACCTCGTCTTATCTATCATTCCCGGCAAACAAAGTTTCATCAGTTCGCGTGCTTCATCAATAGGAATTTCATGTTCCCACTCGTATCTGCTAAGACCATTGTCCGATGATGCTCCTTTGATGGTCAGATATCCTTTTTCATTCCTTATCCTGACTCTAACAGTTCTTCCCCTGTCACTGCATATATATCCTTGAACAATCCTTGAGGACGATACAGCCATATCCTTATACGAGGAATCATTTACCAAGAATTTTCGTTCTATCTCCTGTGACATATAATTATTGAATTTGTGTTTATAAATAGAACAAAGGCTGCCGGATATTGTTCATATCCGACAGCCTTTATTTATACTTTAGAAAAATCAAGATGCTACACTATATGCAATTGCCAGCAGTACTCCCAATACAAATATAGAAATACATACTATTTTGAACACTTTGTCAGCCTTTTCCTCTTGACGTTTCTCGTAATTCTGTCTCTTAATGTTATGTTTCTGGCTCATAGCAAATATTTTTATTGTTAATTACCCCAAAATTACTATTTAATTGATAAATACCAAAAACAGAACACAAAAAATTATAAGAAATCAAATTTCACTGTCCGAGAACTCCATCAGATATGCTTTTATAAAGCCATCTATCTTACCATCCATAACACCATTCACATCTGATGTCTGATAGTTTGTACGATGGTCTTTTACACGACGGTCATCGAATACATAACTTCTTATCTGCGAGCCCCACTCTATCTTCTTCTTTCCGGCTTCTACCTTAGCCTGTTCTTCCATACGGTGCTGGAGTTCTTTATCATAAAGAATAGAACGCAACTGTCGCATAGCGTTTTCCTTATTCTTAGGCTGGTCTCGAGTCTCAGTGTTTTCAATAAGGATTTCTTCCTCTTCACCCGTATAAGGATCTTTATACTGATAGCGCAAACGAACTCCGGATTCAACCTTATTTACGTTCTGACCTCCTGCGCCACCACTTCGGAATGTATCCCATGAAATACGTGCAGGCTCAATGGTAACTTCAATAGAATCGTCAACCAAAGGAGTAACGAAAACCGAAGCGAACGAAGTCATACGCTTACCCTGAGCGTTATATGGAGACACTCTCACCAGACGATGAACACCGTTTTCTCCCTTCAGATAACCGTATGCATATGGACCTTCGATATTCATAGTCACAGTTTTGATACCGGCTTCGTCGCCTTCCTGAAGGTTTGCTACAGAAAGTTTATAACCATTACTTTCCGCCCAACGCATATACATACGCATAAGCATTGACGACCAGTCCTGACTTTCAGTACCCCCTGCACCTGAATTTATTTTCAGTACGCAATCCATTTGGTCAGCTTCCGAACGAAGCATGTTCTTCAGTTCAAGCTCTTCAACAGCTGTCTGAGCCTTATTATAAGCTTCATCAACTTCCTGTTCTGTCACCAATTCATCCTTGAAGAAATCAAATGACAGTTCAAGTTCGTCAACAAGAGTTTTAACCTCCTTATATCCATCAATCCAAGCCTGAAGCCCTTTAACCTTTTTCATTTGTGCTTCAGCCTTCTTTGCATCATCCCAGAAGCCCGGAGCCTGTGTGCGGAGCTGTTCTTCCTCCACCTGAACCTGTTTGTTTTCAATATCCAAATAGCGGTAAAGAGCCTCTGTACGTTCCTTTAAATCCTTGAGTTGTTCTATTGTAATCATCTTATTTCTTTTTTGCGGCTACAAAGTTAGTCAAAAAACACAAAATGACCAAGTTACTCCTCATACATCTTCTCTATCTGAGCTGCATAATTCTTCATCAATACAGGTCTCTTTATTTTCAATGTATTTGTCAGCTCACCCTTTTCCATACTGAAAGGTTCAGGCAGCAAAGTAAATTTCTTTATCTGTTCATAATGGGCAAATTCCTGTTGAAGCGTATCTATGCGCATACGGAACAGATCCTGGATTTCCTGTTTCGCAAGCAAATCCTTCATATCTGAATATTTAATTCCCTTGCTTTCAGCATATGCCTTGACCTGCGAATATTCAGGAACAATCAAAGCAGAAACATATTTTCTCTGATCTGCTATAATTGAAATCTGGTCAATATACTTATCAACCACCAGTTTTGTTTCAATAGCCTGAGGAGCAATATATTTGCCATTAGATGTCTTGAACAAATCCTTGATACGGTCCGTCAAATACAGACGGCCATCCTCAATATATCCTGCATCACCGGTATGGAACCATCCGTCAGGTGTAAATGCGTCCTTTGTTATAGCTTCCTTTTTGTAATAGCCTTTGGTTACAGTCTCACCTTTTACGAGAATCTCATTATTTTCGCCAATCTTTATCTCCACACCTGGTAATACCCTGCCAACAGATCCTATTTTAAAATCATCAATCCACTGGCAAGTAACAGTAGCTGTAGTCTCTGTCAGTCCATAACCTGCAATCATGTTTATGCCTACCGATCTTACAAATTCCTCTACTTTAGGCGGAATAGCAGCTCCTGCAGTCGGGAAGAAGTTTCCATTCTCTATACCTATAGTCTTCTTTAACAAGCTATATATTGTCTTCTCATAGAACTTGTATTTAAGTTTCAATATAGGAGAAGGCTCCTTGCCATTCATCAGACAATTGATGTTGTATTCTTTTCCCACCTTCAAAGCATCCAGCATCAGTTTCTTCTTGACACCGGTAGTCTCGTTTATCTTTTCCATTACGCCTGCATATACCTTTTCCCAGAAACGAGGCACACTACACATAGCAGTAGGACGTATCTCCTTAATGGTTTTCTGTATATCGGCAGGACGAAGATTTATACACAATGTACATCCCATATCAATACAAAGATATGACCATGCACGCTCAAATATATGAGTAAAAGGCAGGAAGTTCATTATTACATCATTATCCGAAAGAGTCTTCAGACGTCCGTAATGCGCCTTTATACCGAATTCGAAACAAGAATGATGCAACATTACACCTTTAGATTCACCCGTAGTGCCCGAAGTATATAAAATATTTGCCAGATCCTGAGGAGAAGAAGCCTCTATACGTTTGTCAACTATCTCCTGCAAAGATTCATCCTTACCTTTTTCCAGAAATTCATCAAAATATATGGAATTAGTATCTCCCGGAAGACGTTTTACGTTAGGATCAAATATAATAATCTGTTTTAAAGACCTGCACAAACCCTGCACACGGCGTGCCACTTCATACTGATACTGTTCGCCAACGAAAAGATACCTTATAGAAGCATCCTGCACGATATAATGTACCTGTGCTTCAGAACTTGTGGCATATAGGGGTATTGTCACAACTCTTGTAGCATAAGCTCCGAAATCAACATAGAAACATTCTGGCATATTCTGAGAAAAGACCCCCACGTTCTCCTGTTCATTGATGCCCAATGCCACCATAGCACGTGAAGCATATTTTACTTTTTCTGCAAATTTGTTCCATGAAACTGAAATCCACGAAGATATGGAATAATCACGATACTTGAGAGCTACCCTCTCACCATATTTCTTTGCCTGGCGGAAAACAAGGTCCGACAAAAATGATTTGCCCATTTTATATACTTATTTAGAATTCTTAATACGCAAAGTTAATTATATTTTTCTATTTTACCACAAATCTGTTACGATATATTAAAATAAAACATATCTTTGCCATAAAATATCAGAATAATATGATGACAGATACCAGTTATTACACATCGGAAGCTGTAACGCTGCTTCAAGCTCTGATAGGGATACCATCCATAAGCAGGGAAGAAGATGCAGCAGCCGACTTCCTGCAAACTTATATTGAAGAGTCCGGCATCATGACAGGACGTATGGGAAACAATGTTTGGTGCATAAGTCCAATGTTCGACACTTCAAGACCAACAATTCTATTAAACTCCCATATCGATACAGTAAAACCAGTCAACGGATGGCGTAAACAACCATTCACACCTAAGATAGACAATGGAAAGCTGTTTGGATTGGGAAGTAACGATGCAGGCGCATCATTGGTTTCCCTTTTTCAGGTTTACAAACACTTGAGTGCTACAGAACAGAAATACAACCTTATTTTTCTGGCATCTTGTGAAGAAGAGGTTTCAGGCAAAAACGGCATCGAAAGTGTACTTCCACAATTACCTCCAATAACACTTGGCATAGTGGGCGAACCCACAGAAATGAATCCTGCCATAGCAGAAAAAGGTCTTATGGTTCTTGATGTTACCGCACAAGGACGTTCTGGACATGCCGCACGTGAAGAAGGCGACAATGCAATCTACAAGATTCTTCCGGATATAGAATGGTTCCGTACTCACAAATTCGAAAAAGAATCGTCCTTATTAGGTCCTGTAAAAATGACCGTGACACAAATCAATGCCGGAACACAACACAATGTCATACCGGATACTTGCAGCATAGTGGTTGACATACGCAGCAATGAGTGTTACTCCAACGAAACTCTTTTCGAGGAAATAAAGAAGAACATCAGCAGTGAGGTAAAAGCAAGATCCTTCAGATTGAACTCATCAAGTATCTCACCTGAGCATCCTATAGTGAAACGTGCCATTGCGCTAGGTAAAACTCCATTCGGTTCACCTACTCTTTCAGATCAGGCACTAATGCCTTTCACATCAATAAAGATCGGTCCGGGAAAATCATCACGTTCGCATACTGCCGATGAATACATAATGATTAATGAGATAGAAGAGGCTATAAGCCTTTATATAAAACTGTTAGACGGGTTGGAGCTATAATCTCCAACCCTTTTTTATCACAAATCAGTCAGCTTCCACTTCAACAAGGTTTCCAGTCACAGAATTAATAATAAATCCTCTGACCTTTATACCGTCTGCCGGCATCAACGGATGATGTCGCACTATATGGACACTCTTCCTTACAGCATACTCAGTATCGTCAAAACCGCTTAACCATGAACGCAGATTTACATCACAGTATTCCATCATCTCTATATGATCCTGCGACACTCCACGAGCACGCATGTGCGAAAGCATCTCATCGCTATCCATATGCTGCACACCGCAGTCTGTATGCCCTATAATCATTATCTCTTCTACACCAAGTTCGTAGATTGCCACCAAAAGGCTTCGCATGGCACTACCAAACGGATGGGTAATTGTACCTCCGGCATTCTTTATAATCTTTACGTCACCGTTTTTCAGTCCCAATGCGGCAGGAAGCAGCTCAATAAGGCGCGTATCCATACATGTCACAATAGCAATCTTCTTGTCAGGATACTTGGTAGTAAGAAATTTCTCATATCCTTTTGTTTCAACAAAAGATTTGTTGTATTCAAGCAATTCGTCTATCATAATCAATCTATTAATAAAATTTCTTGTGCAAAATTACATCAAAAAATATCAAAAATAAAAAGCAAGAGTAAATATCTGACATATACAGAATCTACTCTTGCCTTATTATAAATTTTTATCACATACGTTCTAAAATATACTCACCTCCTGCTTGGGTATCAATGTCATACTCATATATCTTATACAATATAGGATATTCAGCATCCAGTCCTTCAGCTATCAACGGTTTCTTTATATCAGCATTCTGATAATACCGGTTAGTATTCTCACCTTCAGCTTCAGTCAATCCTTTTCCCTTTAAAGGAATGTACGAACGTATTCTCAGTTTTCCACCCAAACCTGATTTTATTCTGGCAGCGAGCAATTCACCACCTTTCCATTTCATATCTACGGTAAATCCTCCTCTGGCTTTAAGTCCTGTCACCTTTCCACTCCTCCATTCATCTGGCAAAGCAGGCAACAAGTGCAAGGCTTCGTCATGACTCTGCATAAGCATCTCAGCCACACCAGCCGTATATCCGAAGTTACCGTCAATCTGAAATGGTGGATGGGCATCGAACAAATTCGGATAAGTACGTCCTGCAAACAAGTTTCTTATTATCCTATACGCATGATTACCGTCAAGCAGACGTGCCCATAAGTTTATCTTCCATCCTATAGACCATCCTGTGGCCTCATCTCCTCTTTGCAACAAAGTATTCTTAGCAGCCTGAAACAACAACGGATTTTTATAAGGAGAAATCTGATTACCCGGATACAAGCCGAATGCATGAGATATATGCCTGTGCTTATCGTTCGGATTATCTACATCCTCAAGCCACTCCTGCAACTGATTATATTTACCTATCTGCATAGGAGCAAGCATATCTATCATACTCTGTAATTTATTTATATATTCAGGATCCTTATCCAATAATCGGGATGCATCCCGAGTGTTACACAACAGTTCAAACACAATCTGATTGTCCATAGTACAACCCGCAATTGTAGATGCCGAGTTTCTGTTTTCTCCGTCAGGGCCATGTTCCGGTGAATTTGAAGGACATGTAACCATCCACCCATATACAGGATGCCTAACTAGAAAATCCATAAAGAAATCGGCAGAACCTTTCAATACATCATAATATTTTTCAAGAAAGTCCATATCACCGGTATATAAATAATGTTGCCACAAGTGCTGGCACAGCCATGCTCCACCATTTGGCCACATTCCCCAAAACGCACCGTCCACCACTCCTGTAGAACGCCATAAATCGGTATTATGATGTAGCACCCACCCGTTACATCCATACATCACCTTGGCAGTTTCCCTACCAGTTTCCGAAAGTTCCTGCAACATCGTGAATAACGGCTCATGGCACTCACTAAGGTTAGTAATCTCTGCAGGCCAATAGTTCATTTGCAGATTTATATTCACTGTATATTTACTGTCCCACGGTGCAACTACGTCATTGTTCCATATTCCCTGAAGATTTGCAGGCTGCCCTCCAGGCAATGACGACGAGACAAGCAGATAACGTCCATATTGAAACAACAGTACAGCCAGTCCAGCATCATTTCTCTCATTAAATTTCTTTATTCTCAGGTCTGTTGGTTCGTTTGAGAAGTCATCAGATGAAATTTCCAGATTTACCCTGCCGAACAAACTCCTATACTTTTCAATATGCTCATCCTTTGCATTCTCATAATCTTTCTTCACAGCTGCATTCAGATAATCAGACGCTTTCTTATATCCGTTACCGCTTATATCTTTATAATTTACAAAGTTTGTTGCCGACGATATATAAAGAATGACATTATCTGCATTTTCCACCTTCATCTTATCATCTTCGAAAGATAATTTTCCTCCGGTATTAACAGCCTTGACGAAAGTCTCATCAAAAAGTTTTCCTTTCACTCCTTCATGGTCATTACCTTTAGCTTTCAGATAAAGACATTTGTTCCTTACAGAGACCTTATGTTCCAAAGGACAGTCAAATGACATGGAAAATGATAATTTACCGGCTGCAGAACTTGAAATTCTCATGATTATGACATTATCTACCATAGAAGAAAACAGTTCCCTCTTATATGTCACTCCATCAACTTTATAACTTACAGAAGCTATAGCATTTTCTATATCAAGTTCACGATAATATTCCGTAGCATTTTCATGTCCCGTGAAATTAATCTTCAGGCTACCGATAGTCTGATATGGCATTCCATTCCTCGTAGTAAGAAAGTTTTTGTTAACCAAGTCCTGCGCCTCACCATATTTACCTTCAAATACAAGTTTCCTGACTTCTGGCAATACATTCAGTGCATCCGGATTATCATTTCTGTATGGCGATCCTCCCCAAAACGTTTCCTCATTAATTTGGAGTTCTTCCGTTTCAGTACCACCGTAAACCATTACTCCCAATCTGGAGTTTCCCAATGGCAACGCCTCTGTCCACTCTGAAGCAGGTTTGTTATACCATAGTTTAAGATTTCCGGCAGATGTAAATGCCGAAAAGACTAACAATACAGACAAAATTAAAAATCTCATAGTATTCTTATTATGAAACAATTATACTTTTTACTTTATTGGAATACACATGTTCCACGAACGTGTAGCATTTTCAAACCCACCGGGACCATCCATCGTAGCAAAAAATACATACATAGGCTTTCCGTTCTCAAAATAGATGAAAGGACGCTCTAGCTGTCCCTGTTTTTCTATACTGCCATCTTCCCATTCCACTGTCAAAGAATATGCTTTCGGGTCTTTGTCTATTACCCAGTTCACGCCATCTGAAGAATGTGCCATGGCACCTCCTCCCTTTTCTCCGGTAAACTTGCCTACATGGTCTTTAAATATAATATGATATCCTTTTTCATCTTTCCATAAAAAAGGATCCTCTGCTTCACCCTGACCATCAACATGGAATATAGGTTGTTTGTCATTCAACACTTCGTACGGACCTTCTATATTTTTTGCATAAGCCACACCCAAAGCCATTGACGAATGTTTGTCTTCTTTAGTGTAATGACGTCCCTTGAAAATCATCAGGACAGAACCATCCTCCTGTATTACAGGAGACGGATTTGAAGCAAGAAAACTGTAGAAAGTATTCGGTTCTGTCTTCAGTATAGGCTCATTCATTCTTTTCCAAGGTCCATACGGACTTTCAGCCACAGCCAGTCCTATTCTCTTGTTTGCCCTGCCCACAATACACCATTTACTGTCAAGTGTAAGTTCATCATAGGTAGGTTCTTCAAAAGGATGTGTAGAACCCATATAGATAAGGTAGTATTTATTATTATAATAGAAGATACGAGGATTATGCGTAGATTTTCCATCCCAGTATTGGGCACCACGCGGCGGCAAAGCTACATCTGAAAAAGTATATGGTCCCTGAATACTGTCTGCCACAGCATGTACTATTTCCGAAGCAACCATCCATCCAGGATGAAAAGGCAATGACTTTGGAAAACGTGACACATACATGTGATACTTACCGTCAGGCGATTTAACTACCGAACTTCCCCACACCCAATAGCCTTCCATCTGGAAAGCAGGAACCTTGGATGCTTTTCCAAGATTATGAAACAGACTGTTATGCGAATTACGCTTCAACTCCAAAAGATTGTCCAGTTTCTGAGAATAGACACTTGAAGAAGCCATGAAAATTGACAAGAAAAATAGAATAATTGATTTCTTCATAATTGTTTTTTATATAATAGAAATTTGTTAACGACATGCGAATATAAGTATTTTTCACATTATACGATTGTTTGGAACATATAAATCATATCATACTAACGGAGTCTATTTCCTGGAGTCAAAAAAATTGCAGTGGCCACACTAGGAAAACAGCAGACAAAACAGTATTTTTGTAACAGAATTCATAAACAAGAAAAATTATGGCTAAAGAACTTGAACTGAAATACGGATGCAATCCTAACCAGAAACCTGCACGTATTTTCATGAAAGAAGGGGAACTGCCTATTGAGGTCCTGAACGGACGCCCCGGTTACATCAACTTCCTTGATGCGCTGAACGGATGGCAGCTAGTAAAAGAACTGAAAGAAGCTACAGGAATGCCTGCTGCTACATCATTCAAGCATGTCAGCCCTGCCGGTGCTGCTATCGGTCTTGAACTTGACGAAACTATGAAGAAAATATACTTCGTCGATGGTCTTCCTCTTTCTCCGCTTGCTAATGCTTACGTACGTGCCCGCGGTGCAGACCGTATGTCTTCTTACGGCGACTTTATTGCTCTGAGCGACATCTGCGATGAAGAGACAGCCCGTTTCATCAACCGCGAAGTATCCGACGGTGTTATCGCTCCGGGATATACAGATGCTGCTTTGGAAATACTGAAAGCAAAACGTAAAGGTACTTATAATGTAATCAAGATTGACCCTAACTACGTTCCTGCCCCTATCGAGACAAAAGAAGTGTTCGGTGTAACTTTCGAACAGGGAAGAAACGAAATCAAGCTGAACGGCGACGATTTGTTCCAGAACATCCCTACTCAGAACAAGAACTTTACAGATGCTGCAAAGCGTGACCTTATGATTGCGCTTATCACTCTGAAATATACTCAGTCAAACTCTGTATGCTACGTCAAGGACGGACAGGCTATCGGTATTGGTGCCGGACAGCAGAGCCGTATCCACTGTACACGTCTTGCCGGAAACAAGGCAGACATCTGGTATCTGCGCCAGCATCCGAAAGTACTGAACTTGCCATGGGTTGAAAAAATCCGCCGTGCAGACCGCGACAACACTATCGACATCTACATCAGCGAAGACCACGACGATGTATTGGCTGACGGAGTATGGCAGCAGTTCTTCACAGAAAAACCTGAAGTATTGACACGCGAAGAAAAACGTGCATGGCTTGACACACTGAAAGGTGTAGCTCTTGGTTCAGATGCGTTCTTCCCATTCGGCGACAATATCGAACGTGCTCACAAGAGTGGTGTGGAATTCATTGCACAGGCAGGTGGCTCTGTACGCGATGACCATGTTATCGAAACTTGCGACAAATACGGCATTGCAATGGCATTCACAGGCATTCGTCTGTTCCACCATTAATATCATGCCTGATATATATATATGAAAAAAACTCCTGACAGAAACTTCCGAAAAAAAGCGACTGTCAGGAGTTTTTTTTTATTTATATACTTATCAGAATTTATACCCCAATGTAAAATACATGGAAAAATTATACGGTGATGCATCTGGAGCTATCTTGCAGAATCCAAAATCTGCATCAAGTCCTACAGTCCAGTCTTTAAAATCAAGACCTACTCCAGTCTGGACTCCGGCATCAAATCTATTATACCCGTCAGCAATATATTTTCCACCTAAATATAAATCATCAAAAGTTGGCCATGACATGGTAAGTGCATCAATATTAGTCTCCGACTTACCTGATATACCATATGCAATATACGGACCTACAGTGAACACCATATCAAACTTTGATGTAGCCCCAACATGGAATGCAGCCAAAAGAGGCATCTGGAAATAATTCTGATTGGCATGTACTTTTGAAAGGACATTCTCACCGGTAACAAAATTATTGTACATTTTATAGCTTGCACCTTTTGATGTCCAGTTCAATCCGGTCTGAAAAGAAACAAGCCAATTCAACGGGATATCCAAAGTCACTCCTACTTTCGGGTTAAACAAAGGCTTGCTTCCATCTGCATTCTTACCCATCCATGCCGACATACCGGCACCTACTTCCATACCCCATTGTACTTTATTTTGTGCAACTGCCGGAAAAAATGACAGCATACATAACATAGCAACTAACAGTTTCTTCATAATATTCCTTTTTATATTTTATCAGTAAAGACAAAATTAAAGAATTTAATGATATATCCTACAAAATAGGAGATAAAAAAACGACAGTTCATTTTAATCAAGGGAACAATACGTCTCGATTAAAATGAACTGTCGTTTTTTAAACGTATGAATTGCTATTTTTTAGAATGCGTATTCTATACCGATTGAGATTGCTTCGCCATCAGCATATACTCCGAAACCATCCTTTAAACTATTTCTATAGTCTTGACGGAATCCTGCAAAACCAACTTTAGTTATGAAGCTAAAATTGTCATTAAGCTTTACTGCCAAACCAGGTTTAACACCAAGTTCAAATCCAGCATCTGCATCACTGTGAGCAACTTTGTTGACAGAAACGCCAAATCCCATATCAAGGAACAAACGTACAATATCATTCTCATAATAAGAGAAACGTGCGTAAGGCGCAATAGCAAAAGCTGTAGTTGAAGGACCTTCACCTCCAGCAACATCAAGTATCAGTTGTCCACCAACAGCCCATTTCCCATTCAACTCATATCCGAAATCAGGACTGATAGAGAAAGAAGTTCTCTCTGCATCAGTATCTCTCCATAAACCGATTCCACCACCAACATACATTTCCTGTGCGTAAGCAGTAACTACTGCAAACAACACGAATAAAGTCATTAATACTTTTTTCATAATTCTCATTTTTTAGTTGTTAAACTATTCAGTTTTTATTTAAAAACAAATTTCGGGAAAATATGTTATAAAAATAACATTAGATTGACAAATTTAATCAATACATTAAAAACAGAACAGTTTATCCGTTTTTATGACGATTTGCTCTGCGACGACGTATCTCTGCTTTCATCTTTGCAGCTCCGGAATTATGAAGTCCGGTAATATAGGTTTTCTTTTTCGCCTTAGTCTTAACCTTCTCTTCTTTTTTTGCTGCAGGAGATTTTGCTCCCTTGAAGATTATACCTTCTGTCAATATCTTTTCTATATCCATAATCTTGTATTTATATATGTATAACCAATAAAAAGATTAAATGTTCATTCTTAACTGAAATAAATGATTTCTATCTCCGTTGCTTCGGCAAATTCTTTAAGCAAATCGACCATAAAACCTACGGCCTCTTCCAGTCCCTCCTTTCCGCTATAAGCATTCATTATAGCAAGAAGTCTGGTTGTACCGGCAGTTATCTTTGTGCGTTCGTTATCACTTGTGGGAGTTCCTACCCCTCCAACAGCATCACGATATACCGGCATACCTTCAATGTTCAGTTCACCTCTGCCTATACCTTCGTAAGGCTCGCCTGCCTTACCTATACCAAGAACCAGCTCATCGCCTTGTATCTTATCAAGATCAAAACCTCCTATGGAATGTCCGCAATTTATGGAAGCCAGATTGATAAGATCTACCAAAGTATCTATCTGATATAATGGAATACCACGAAGGATACGACGGCACAATGCTTCGGACGACGGACGATAACGGCTAGGGTCCTTACCACATTTCTTGTATGCCTGACGTGTTGCCTGTATCGACGGCATGTCCTTTATGGAATCTGTGGTGTATTTAGAACGGTAAAGTTCTGTAAACTCGTCTATGCGTTTCCACAACTGTTCATTATAACCGGAATTCTTTACTCTGGCAAAAACTGCAGCTCCCTGAAAACCCGGCCAAGCCTGTTTCAGTTCGTCTGAAACAACAATATTTATCTTTCTATTTTCCATAAACGCTTTCAAAATTGTTTTATACTTTTACACAGAAATATATGGTGTAACAATTATTCATCTTTCAGAATTATCCCCGAAATAATCCTGCCTGAATTTATTCCTAACCTGCGGGCAGAAAAGAAATCTTCGTTTGCGGTATATGTACATATTCCGCTCACTTCTATATTATCCGGATTTACTCCGGCTGAAATAAGCTGTATTCTGTTTGCTTCCCAAAGATCAATATGCCATTTTGAGTATCTCCGTGATATGACATTCATATCAAATCCGGCATCTTGAAAAGCCTGATAAACCTCATCGCCTACCTCAAAAGACTGCAAAGAAATGCCCGGACCTATAACTGCTACTACATCTTGCATCCGCGTTCCATATTCTTCATGCATCTTTCTCAGAGTTTTCTCCACTATACGTGCCACCGTACCGCGCCATCCGGCATGTATTGCCGCAATTGCCTTATTACGTATATCATAGCAAAGCACAGGGATACAGTCGGCAGTGGATATACACAGACATACACCTTTAAGATTGGTTATAACGGCATCCACGCCTTCAATCATATTTTTCCTTACAGTCTCATCTGAATTCAGGTAGTTGCTGTCTATTGTACGTATCTCCGTAGAATGTATCTGATGCGGTATCACGAATGTATTTGGGCGGAACGGCATTATATCAGCCAGCAGGCTTCTATTCCGTTCTACATTTTCCGGATTGTCACCGCAATAATGATTGCAGTTGAAAGATGAATACTGTCCGGTGCTATATCCGCCATGTCGAGTGGTAGAGAAACAAAAAATGTCAGCATACGATTCGTTCAAACCGTACACTAACATTCTTTTATCTGTTGAAAATAAGTTATTCATTATTTTTCGGGTTCGTCATCCCAATCTTCTTCTTCATATTCATATTCGAAATCATCGTCAGCATCATCCTCATATTCATATTCAAAGTCTTCATCCTCTCCCATATCCTGAAGTTCCTGCTGAAGTTTTGAAACATCTTTCGAACGATGTACGATTGCATCACGTCTTACAGCCTCAAGCTGATTGCTTTCCTTGTTAAGCTCTGCCCAAAGGATATCTTTAAGCTGCTGAATTCCCATATTCGCCACAGAAGATATAAACACATGAGGAACACCTTCAGGCAATGTCGGTTCAAGCATGCTGATAAGCTCATCGTCTAGCATATCGCATTTTGTTATGGCCAGAACACGCTGCTTGTCGAGCATTTCAGGATTGAACGTTGCAAGCTCATTCAGCAATATTTCATACTCTTTGCGTATATCATCTGTATCACCAGGCACCATGAAAAGCAAAAGTGAGTTACGCTCTATGTGGCGCAGGAAACGAAGTCCGAGTCCTTTACCCTCGCTTGCTCCTTCTATTATACCCGGTATATCTGCCATAACGAATGATTTTCCGTCACGATATGACACTATACCCAAATTAGGCTCAAGTGTTGTAAACGGATAATTGGCAATCTTAGGACGTGCTGCAGATACAGTGGAAAGCAAAGTTGATTTTCCGGCATTTGGAAAACCTACAAGACCTACATCGGCAAGCAGTTTCAATTCCAGTATCACCGTCATTTCCTGCATCGGCTCACCCGGCTGTGCAAATCGTGGAGCCTGACGTGTAGCTGTACGGAAATGCCAGTTACCCAAGCCTCCGCGTCCGCCTTTCAGCAAAATTACTTCCTGACCGTGGTCTGTTATATCGCACACATACTCTCCGGTCTCAGCATTGTAAACCACAGTACCGCACGGCACTTCTATCACCTTGTCGGCACCGTCTTTACCGAAGCTTTTGTTTTTGGAGCCATTACCTCCATGCTCGGCAAACACGTGACGTTCATATTTCAGGTGAAGCAACGTCCAGTAATTGCGGTTACCACGCAGAATTACATGACCTCCTCTACCACCGTCGCCCCCGTCGGGACCACCGTTTGGCACATACTTTTCGCGACGCATATGTACAGAGCCGCGACCTCCCTTACCGGAGCGGCAGTAGATTTTTACATAATCAACAAAATTCGATTCAGCCATATTTTTTTGTTTAGAAGTTAGAGAAGTTAGATTGGAAAGTTAGAGAAGTTAAGTTGGAAAGTTAAAGAAGTTAAGTTGAAAGACAACATAACTTCTTTAACTCCTTTACCTTCTTTACCTTCTTATAAATTAAAGTTTGTCAATTGCAGTACAGATGTCAGCAAAGATACCGTCCATAGTTCCAAGACCGTTGATGTGCTGATATTTGCCATCGTTCTTGTACCAGTCGATAAGCGGAGCTGTCTGAGAGTGGTAAACTACAAGACGTTTCTTGATTGTTTCTTCATTGTCATCAGCACGTCCTGATTCCTGACCACGCTTGATAAGACGAGTCATCAGCTCATCTTCCGGAACTTCAAGATCCAGCATGATAGAAACTTCCTGACCACGAACTTTAAGCATTTCCTTCAAAGCTTCTGCCTGAGCGATAGTACGTGGGAAACCGTCGAAGATTACACCTTTGCTATCTTTGAAGCTATCGAATACACTTGCAAGGATATCAATCATCAATGCGTCAGGAATAAGCTGACCGTTATCGATATATCCTTTTGCAGTTTTACCAAGTTCTGTTCCGTTCTTGATTTCAGCACGCAAAACGTCGCCTGTTGAAATGTGGTTCAAACCATACTTTTCTACTATACGTGCACTCTGAGTTCCTTTACCTGATCCAGGAGCACCAAAAATTACGATGTTCAACATTTTGTTTAAGTTTTTGAGTTTATATAAGTTTTTATCAGTTGACGAGTTGACAAGGTTACCATCCGGACGGGAACCTTCTATTAACTTGTAACTAAAGCCTTGTTCACTATTCATTGACTACAGTGTATATATCTCGATAATTACGTCCCTTTCCGTCGTAATCAAGACCGTAGCCTACTATAAAATCATTAGGAATATTCATTGCCACATAATCAATATCCAGTTTTACCTGCAACTTGTCAGGTTTTACCAGCAATGTAGCTATACGTATATCCTTTGGATTTTTTGAACGTAATGTTTCCACGAGACGTTGCATAGTGAAACCAGTGTCTATAATATCTTCAACTATAACAACAGTCCTTCCCTCTATATTTTCATTCAGACCGACCAGTTCTTTCACCTTCCCTGTAGAAGATGTTCCTGCATATGAAGCCAGTTTCACAAACGAAATCTCGCATGGAAGACTGATACGCTTCATCAAATCGGCTGTAAACATGAACGAACCGTTCAAAACACTGAGAAACAGCGGTTCTGTTCCTTCCAAATCACGATTAATCTCATCTGCTACACGCGATACTTCTTTCAATATCTTATCTTCAGTAATAAATGTAGTAAACGACTTGTCTTTTATCCGAATAGTACTCATAGAATTATGCAAAATTAAAATTGCGGACAAATTTACGCAATTTTCGACAAATGTCAACACTACCTTTTAAGTATTTAAGTATATTTTGAAGATTAAATAGCGTATAGTTCGTATGTTTTTACTACTTTTACCAACAAAATACCATTTTAAGAAGTAATGAAAATTTTAAGTTGCGCACAACAGAAAGAAGCCGATGCTTACACTATAGAGCACGATTCTATATTATCCATCAATCTAATGGAAAAGGCCGCAAGCCTGATAACAGATGCTATATGCAGAAGATGGAACAAATCACACAGGATAGTTGTATTTGCCGGTCCGGGCAACAACGGGGGCGACGCTGTAGCTGTGGCCCGCATGTTACACTTGAAGAACTATCAGGTACAAGTAGTACTATTCAATATTAAAGGTAACCTGTCGGAAGATTGCCTCACAAACATCAAGAGACTTCAGGAATGCGGATTTACAAATTATACAGAAGTAAGCACACAATTTGACCCGCCGAAACTTTCGGCAGACGACATTGTAATCGACGGCCTCTTCGGCACAGGACTGAACATGCCTTTAAGCGGAGGCTTTGCTGCCGTGGTGCAATATATTAATGCCTCTCCTGCCAAAGTTGTATCTATAGACATTCCATCCGGAATGATGGGCGAGGACAACACAAGAAACATACGTCAGAACATTATCAAAGCTAATCTTACGCTTACAATAAACCTGCCAAAACTGTCATTTCTTTTTGCTGAAAACGAAGACTTGATTGGAGAGCTTGAAGTTCTTGACATCGGTATCAACAAAGAATTTTCAAAACAGGCAGAAAGCAGCAATTACATAATAGAGGAGAAAGAGGTAGCCGAAATAGTCAGACCAAGAAAGAAATTTGCACATAAAGGCAATTTCGGACATGCGCTGATAATTGCTGGTTCATACGGAATGGGAGGTGCAGCAGTACTGTCTGCCAAAAGTTGTTTGAGATGTGGTACAGGACTACTTACAGTACATACACCTGTATGCAACCACCTTCTTTTACAGGCAAGCGTTCCTGAAGCAATGGCACAGGACGACATGGACGACAGATTCTTTGCCGAAGTGATAGATCTGGACAGCTATCAGGCACTCGGTATAGGCCCTGGACTGGGACAGGAAGAGTTTACGGCACAAGCTATAATCAACCAATTAAAAGAATGTTATATACCAGCCGTAATAGATGCCGATGCAATAAATGCTTTAAGTACTTACAGAAACCAACTGAACTGCGTACCAAAAGGTTCTATCCTTACACCACATGTAAAAGAGCTTGAAAGACTCGTAGGAAGATGCAGCAACAGCTTCGAAAGAATACAAAAAGCTAAAGATCTGGCATCATATCTGCAAATATACATAATACTTAAAGGGGCATGGAGCGTTGTCATAACTCCGGAAGGAGAATGTCACTTCAACCCGACAGGCAATCCTGGCATGGCAACAGGAGGCAGCGGCGATGTTCTGACCGGTATATTGACATCACTTCTTGCACAAGGATATTCCTCTAAAGAAGCATGTCTTTTGGGAGTATATCTGCATGGAATAGCAGGAGATATAGCTGCAGAGAAATTTGGAGAAATAAGTATGAATGCATCCGACATTATCAATTCATTACCGGAAGCATGGAAACAACTTTCAAACAAAAGATAAAAAACAAAAACTATAGCTTATGAACAAAAAAGGAATTATGGCATTGGCTTTAGTTACAGCCTATGCTTTTGGCGCTAACGCACAGAATGTTGACTATTATACTCCCGGAGAAGGAGAAGGTATTGCATTTTTCTTACCTAAAACAGCTGTAGAAGTAAATGTCATTGCAACAAAGGTGAAATATACTCCTGGTGACTTCTGTCAATACGCTAACAGGTATTTAAGAATAAACAATGTTACATCCGAGCCGTCAACTGACTGGGAAATAAAAAAAATAGAAGTACGCCCCGTAGGAATACCAGACTCTACCAAAGCTTATATAATGAAACTCAGTGATAAAAGTGTCATGTCAAACATTGAGATTACAGATAACGGCATTATCAAGGCTATAAACACTTCTGCACCAGACACAGAAAAGGCCGAATACATACTGGAAAAGCCTCAACGTCCCGATGACGGAAGAAAATACATGACAGAAGAAATCCTTACTGCCGGTTCTACCGCTAAAATGGCGGAACTCACGGCTAAAGAAATATACAACATACGTGAAAGCAAGAACCTTATTCTAAGAGGACAGGCAGACGCCATGCCAAAGGACGGCGCCTCGCTTAAACTGATAATGGACAATCTGGAAAAACAGGAAAAAGCATTGGTGCAGATGTTCACAGGAATAAAGACCAGAGAAGACAAGCTCTTTACTGCCGTCATCCTGCCTGAAGGGAATAACACCGAAAGTGTTGTAATGAGATTTTCACAAAAGCTGGGAATACTGTCGTCAGACAATCTGGCAGGAGAACCTATGTATATAAAAATTGAAAACAGCAATCCTGTACAAGCATCTGTTATGGACAGCGAAGAAGGCAAGAAGAAAAAAGGCCCTAAAGGCATACTATACAATATCCCTGCAAAAGCTAATGTAAGTATAACATTCAAAGGAAAGACATTATTTGAAGACAATAATATGATGTTTGCACAGTTCGGAAATACAGAACTGCTGGTAAACGGACTTTTTAATAAGAAAGTAAACACACGTGTTATCTTCGATACTGTTACGGGAGGGATACAAAAAATCGACAAAGATTAATTAAATTAGAATATTGATAAAAGATTTGTTTTTTAGAAAAAATAGTCTAACTTTGCGTATAGTATTAGTACAACTATTTATACGTAGATTATGAAAAAACTAAAAATTAAAGTAGCATGCGCTTTACTAGGTGGAAGCCTGCTATTCTCTTCGTGTATCGGTTCTTTCGCATTATGGAACCAATTAAAAGACTGGAACCAAGGTATCGGTAACAAATTTGTAAACGAATTAGTCTTTTTGGCATTCAATATAATTCCCGTTTATGGTGTTGCATACTTTGCTGACGTTGTAGTCCTCAACTCCATTGAATTCTGGAGCGGATCAAACCCTCTAGCTGACGTTGGTACTACAAAAACAGTAAAAGGCGAAAATGGGGAATACCTCATCAGAACAAACGAGAACGGATACAGCATCTCTAAAAAGGGAGAAGACGTTTCTATCGACTTGGTTTACAATCAGGAAAACCGTACATGGAATGCATTGTGTGACGGTGAATCATACGAACTTATGACAATGAACGAAGACGGAACAATAACAGTGAAACTGCAGGACGGAAACACTGTAACAGTTCTTCCTGACCAGCAAGGTCTGGCTTCAGTACGCGCTCTCAGCGGCTCACAAACTACTCTGTTTACAGCCGCAAGATAATATCTCGTTTAAATTGTACACAAAAACTTTCAGGCATCATAAAAATAGTGTTTTTTATGATGCCTGTTTTTATTTTGAGCATGTAATATCAATTGTTATTTTGTTCTCTTTCTCTTTTCAGACTTCATTTTTTCAAACTTAGCCTTCTGATCGTCAGTCAATAATGAAGAAATCTTGGAGTTCAATTCATCCATCTTTGCCTTTCTCTCCTCACGCAACACTTTCTGATTGAAAAAATCTTTATATAAATCTGTTATCTGTTTTTCCTGTTCATCTGTCAGGTCCAGCTTTTTATCCAAATTCTCTACTACCTGTTCCGGAGTTCTTTTTTCTCCACCTTTACGTTGTGCATCTATTGTCTGGAAGCACATAACAGCCATTAAGGCCAAAAATAAAATCTTTTTCATACTGTTTAAATTTTGATTTATAAATATATAATTATCTTGTTTAAAAGGCTTTGCAAGAGTTTTGCAAAAGCCTTCCTGTCATTATCGGATTGTATATACAAAACTTACCATTGCATACGGTTTAAGCACATTGCTGCTTATATAGTCGTAATAGTTGCTTCCAGTGCTGTGCGTGAATGCCTGGTTCTGCTTCAGGATATCGAAAGCCTCAACCTTTATTTCCGCCGCGTTGTTCTTCAGGAATTTCTTTCCCAATGACACATTCCATAGGAAATAATCTTCATTACCGGTATCAAGTCCTGTATAACCTATATAATTGAATGTACTGCGGAATGTCAATCCCCAGAAGAATGTCCATCCCAATTTGGCTGCGGCGTTATGAGTGATATAATCACCTGTACCGCTGGCTGTGTTTAATGAACTGTATATCTTGTTTATTCCAGTCGAGTAGGAAGCAGTAAAGTCCAGATTCTGACTGATATTGCTACCTATAATCACTTTCGGGATGATGTTCAGTTCGTTTGTCTTACTCTTCTCACCGTTGAAAATGGTAGGAACATTAGAATAGTTAGCCGATACACTGAAATTGATGTTACTGCGAATCAAGTCGAACGGGAAACCGTATGTAATCATTGACTGCAGACTGTAATATCCGTCCATATTTACAGGTTTGGTGAACTGCGAACCTTTATTCAGAGTAACATTATCTGAAATCTGTATATCTTCTTTAGCTATAAATGTACTGTCCGCCACATAACCTAGTTTCGCTGTACCTCCAATCATTGCTATGAATGTATGTCCTGTCTTGGTGGTACGGATGTATCTAAGATTTGCCGTATGCGAAATCTGCTGATCCAAGTCAGGATTACCCGTCGAAAGGAAGAGAGGATTTGAGTTATCGACTACACTCTGAAGATCAGTAACAGATGGAGAAGACGAACTGCTTCTGTATCTCAGCATAAACGAATTTGTTCTGTCTAACGAATATCTTAAATTGAACGAAGGCAGGAATGAAAAATAATTGTTATTCATTCTGTCCGGACTAGGATATATAAGATCACCCGACAATTCCGACCACTGCACATCTGCTCCAATCATGGCATTCAGCTTTCCTGCATGATAACGAAGACCTACATTACCGGCATGAGTTGTATATCCAGTCTGATATACACTTGACAGACTTTCATCCAACTGATCATAAAGATCTGTCACAGACGATTTCATATAAGTTTTCCTGTCTGAATCCGAATCCGAATATGAAAACTTATACCCTAACTGCAATTGCATATGGTCAGTCAGTTTTTCAGTATAACTAAGATTTGAACGGAAACTGTACTGCTTGTTCATTGTATTCTTGTACTGACTGTACTCTTCTGTCTGAGGTGTACCCGACACCATATTTAATGTATTCAGGTAGTCTGTATAAGTACCACCTTCAGTATTACTCATTTTACCGTTCATCATAAGCGACAATGTTCTGCCTTCAACAGGAAAGCGATGACGTAAAATAATATCAGCACCAAGATTATACGCATCAGTACCACCATTAGTATTGGTATGTGTCTCAGTATCGGTCTGTCCGCTTATCATATTCTGTCCGTCAAGCACTGATACATTATCATTATTCTGAAAGCTCAATGTAGGACGGAACTGAAGCGATGTTCTGTCCGAGATTTTATAATCAAGTTTCATATTGAAACGGTGATTCCAGTTCTCCATTGTCTTTTCCTGATATTCGTCGTATGTCATACCTGGAAGCACTGATTCAAAATATTCGCGCTCAGTCTGCTGCTGAGTAAGGTTTTCAGACTGGTTGAAGAAATAACTTCCTGTAATATTAACCTTTTCACCCCATTTGTCAACATAGTTAAGTCCGACACCGTTTGTAGAAGTGATACCTCCCATACTGCCAACCATAAAATCAGAAGTGTTGCCACCTCCTCCGGAACCGCCACGGCCTCCTCCGCCGCCACCGCCACGTCTTCCGCGACCACCACCTTTGGCTGATGACGACATAACTCCGGCAAGGTCTTCCTGAGAGAAATTCTGCTGATTGACATTATTAGACATTCCAAGAACTGAAATCCTTCGGTCATCATTGAAGAAGTTTATATTACCGTTCACCTTATATCTGTCTTCTGTACCATAACCGGCAGACACCTCACCGAAAGTACCCTGACGATATCCACCCTTTGTTATGATATTGATGGTCTTTACTTCCTCTCCATCGTCAAAACCGGTAAATTCGGCCTGTTCGCTCTTTTTATCAAACACCTCAATGCTTGCTATGACGTCAGAAGGCAAGTTTTTTATTGCAAGATTTACGTCACCTTCGAAAAACTCTTTTCCATCTACCAATATTTTTTTCACATCTTCACCTTGTGCCTGTATTGTTCCTCCTTCAACAACTATACCGGGCATTTTCGACAACAGATCCTCTGCTGAACTTCCTTGCATCACCTTGAAAGCTTCGGCATTATAGAACAGACTGTCACCTTTCTGTTCGGCACGTGTGGCACGTCCCTGTACAGACACTTCACCAAGCATCAAAGCGTTCTCATCGAGTTTAAAAGTAATAATATAGCTGTCTTTCTTGTCAGTGACTTTCAATCTTTTCTCGTCTGATTTATAACCGACGTATGTAACTTCAAGCACATAACTGTCATACGATACGGATTTAAATAAAAACTTTCCATCAAGATCAGTAGAAGTATATTTCTTCGCATCCCTATCCGAAGATGGTGCTATACTTACAGTAGCCGAAGGCAACGGCTCTCCGGTATTCTTGTCTGTCACGGTTCCGCTCACCGTAACCCTCCCCTGTGCCACCAACATCAGCGGCACTAACAATAAAGCAATAGATATAAAAAGTTTCAGTCTCATATAATGTTAAATTTTTCGTTTCTGATACAAAGCTACTCAAGAATAAGCTACAAAAAACGCCTCCAGACGAATGCAGTGGCGAACGACACACTTCAAGTGGTAAACGACAAACTCCGATTTTTAACATTTCATTTATTCGCTTTTTCGGCATATTTATTTTACTTTTGCATTATAACTCTATACAATATGAACAACAAGTACTTACCTATAGGCATTGACCTATTTTTCTGTATCATACTACTCCCCGCCATGATGATGATGCTTCCTGTTGACAAATGGCTGGAAAGTAATTCACTCTTCGTTATTACTCTGATAGTATGGCTTTATGCCGTATATTTCTGTATCAAGCAAATCAGTGTCCCTATGGCACTTAAAGACAGAAAACATCTGCTTATAGCAATAGCTGTTTTATTAGGCACAATATTCATTACATGGCTTATCACACAGTACCAGATGGATTTTCCTTTCAGAGGCCACAAACCGAGAATGGACAAATTCATAAAAAAGGCAATGAACATAACGAGAATAAAGCAACATCAGCAAGGTACATGGTTCATGTATCTGGTAACAGTATGTTTCAGCATAGCCGTAGGTCTTCTGACAGAACTGTACAAGCAGATTATGGCAAGACAAGCAAGCGAATTCGAGAAAAAGAAAGCCGAACTGGCACTATACAAGGCACAGATTAATCCGCATTTCCTTTTCAACACCTTGAACACCCTATACGGACTGATGATAACCCAAAGCCAGAAGGTAGAAACAGCCTTCATGCAGTTCATAGATCTGATAAAATATATGTACACAAAGGCAACACAGGACACTGTAAATATTGAGGAAGAAGCCGAATATATCGGCCAGTACATAGAATTACAAAAGAACCGCATAGACGAAAAACGTACACATATATACTATTCATATTCAGCCGACGAATCTGCAAAAAATACCAGGATTGCACCGATGATACTTATAACTTTCATCGAGAATGCACTGAAATATGGAGCATCGTCGCACATAGAAAGCGACATCATAATAAGCCTGAAAGTAAACAATGACACACTGACGCTGTTCACAGAAAACCATACAGTGAACCCAAAACCGGAAAACAAGGAACCCGGAATAGGTATATCCAACTGCAAGAAAAGACTTGAGCTTTTATATCCTGGTAAACACAATCTGGAAATAAGCAATACAAACGGAATTTTCACCGTAAACCTTATCTTAAAACTGAAATGAGCATGAAGTGTATAGCAATAGACGACGAGCCGGTAGCTTTGAGTATTATAGAACAGTTCTGCAAACGCTGCGGCGACCTTGAAGTAACATCATATACAGACCCTATAACAGGACTGGAAAAAGTAAAGTCCTCCAAACCGGATATAGTATTCCTCGACATAGAAATGGGAGGAATAAACGGTATTGACATAGCACGCGAACTTCCGGCAGGCATATATCTTATATTCACAACCGCATACGCCGAATATGCCGTTGACGGATTCGAGCTGAATGCTATAGACTATCTTCACAAACCATTCTCATACTCCCGTTTCGAAAAGGCTATAGAAAGGGTACGCAGGATGAAAAAACTGGAAAGCCTTTCCGCCGCCCCAGTACTTACGGAAGAGGAAGAGATAACACTGAAGGTGGAATACAAGAACGTAAAAATAAAAATAGCCTCGATAGAATATATCGAAGCTATGGACAATTATATCAAGATTTATCTCACTGATGATGACAGGCCTGTTCTTTCGCAAACCAGCATGAAATCAATCATGGAAATGCTTCCCGAAGACAGATTCATGCGTATACATAAGTCGTATATAGTTCCATTGCACAAAGTGGCAAATTATACCCGCCGCCAACTCACACTCTATCACCGTGCAGTGGAAATACCAATCGGCCGTGTATATGCTGATGAGTTCATAAACCGTGTAGGCGAAATGAAATCGTAATGATATTCTATTTTTCTTTTGCCAATTCGGCTCTAATACGGCTCAACGACTGCGGAGTGATGAACAGATAGGATGCTATATATTTCAAAGGCACATGCTTCAACAGCATAGGATCGCGTTTCAACAGATCGAGATATCTTTCTTTAGCCTGTGGAATAGAACCTGTTGCGACAATACGTTCTTCTGCAACCAGAAAGTCCTGTTCCACAAGTTTCCTTCCCAAGTTTGCACTCTCTATCGAAGAATTGAGAAACACCTCCATATTATGTTTGCTTATTCTGTAAAGCGTACTGTCGGTAATGGCTTCTACGTAGATAGGCGACGGACGGTTTGCCATATATCCCCAACTGGAGAAAACGGTCTCACCTGTTATTGCAAACCATACAGACAGTTCCTCCCCATCGCGAAGAATATATCCACGCCATATTCCTTCCTTAATAAGATAATACGAACTGTTTGTCTCCCCAGCACGAACAAGGAAATCACCTTTCCGGAAACAAACTTCTTCCATATTATCAACAAGTTTCATACACTCCTTTTCTGTAGCACTGTATCTCTTGCAAAAAGCATCAATAAACTGCCTCATGAAATATCACTAATTAAATTCACTGATGCAAAAATAAACATAACTTTCAAGACTATCTCTTTCTTCTGCAATAAATGGTAATGACAAACAGGAAAGTGACAAACTCCGCAGCAGGCACAGAAAGCCATATTCCCGGCACACCAAGAAATTCAGGCATAATCCAAAAACATACCAAAATAAGGATATATCCACGCAATAAGGTTACAGCCATGGCAGGACGATCGCGTTCCACACTTTGAAAATATCCTATTGAAACCATATTTATTCCGAAAAATATAAATCCGGAAGCAAACAGAGGAAGTCCGCTTTCGGCTATACTGTATGCCGGATATGCGGGATCTATAAACATGGAAACAATTTGAGGAGAAAAAATCTCAGTCAAAACAATGACAACCACACCGAAACCTACAGCCGAAAAGAGAGCCAGCCTAAACGCGTGATTTACCCTGACATTATTACCCTGACCGAAATTATAGCTCAGTATCGGTTGTGCAGATTGGGCTATCGCATTATATACCATGAATATTATCGGGAAGAAATAACAGGCTATGCTGTATGCAGCCACACCGTCCTCGCCAGTGTAGCGCATAAACACATAGTTACCTACAAACATCATTGTAGCGATTGCGCCTTCACATAAAAAAGTAGATAACCCAAGACGACACATATATCCCACATTCCGTGCAGTAAGCATAAGACTCTTCCGACTGAGTTTCACCCGCACCAAATGTATGACATTTTTCCTGTTAAAAAGATATATCAGAATCATAGCCGCACCTACTATATATCCAAGACTCGTTGCCAGGGCAGCCCCGAACATTCCCCAACCTAATACAAAAATAAAGACATAATCCAGAACTATATTGATGACAGCCGGTATGATATTACAGAACATGGCATAATTGGGAGAACCGTCAAGACGGACAAAAAACATTCCTGAACTAAGCATTGCACTGAACACCAGGAATGGGATAAACCAGTTCATATACTCCACAGCCAAGGGCAAAAGCCTTTGCGAACTGCCAAGCAACAATGCCACCTCCTCAAGATTCAGCATTATAGCCAAAGCATAAAGTATTAGCAGCAATGACGATACCACCACAGCCTGAGTCACGTTTATACGTGCCACCTTGATTTTACCGTGCGACAAATGTATAGACGCCACCACCGAAGCACCTATACCGAACATCAGTGCCACACCGGTATTTATCAGAAACAGCGGAGCCGTGATATTAACGGCCGCCAGTGCATCGCTGCCTATACCCTTTCCAACAAAAATTCCGTCTGTTATGATAAATATGGCAGAAAACACCATTCCCATCACCGTAGGTATCAGAAGTTTAACGAACAACTTCGATACATCCATTTTTCCAAAGTCAATACTATCTTTCATACTATCATTTTTATCAAGGCGCAAAGTTACCCCAAAGAGTTGTTCTGAAAATTAACATATGATAAAAAACCAAGCCTGAAATATCTGTAGGCAAATTATATTTACAAAAGACATTTCTTATAAAGAGACAAGGCTATAATTAAGATTTACAACATACTTCCATAAATCACTTTTTTTATTAACTTTGCATTCGGATAAAAACTGAAAGAATATGCAAGACTGCGAAAACTTGGCAAATGCTATTCCCGATTTAAAAGGCTCTATGGGAGAACATCTTGGTATAGAGTTTACCAGTATGGAAGAAGGGAAAGTTACAGCCATCATGCCTGTTGACCACCGCACATGCCAACCCTTCGGCATACTGAACGGAGGGGCATCACTTGCTCTAGCGGAAATAATGGCAGGTCACGGTTCAGTGCCGTTATGCTCACCCAATGAAATGCCGTGCGGCATTCAGGTAAGCGCGAACCATGTAGGAATGGTTAAAGTGGAAAAAGGAGCGTATGTTAAAGCCACCGGCACACTGATACACCGCGGAAGAACAACACACATATGGAACATAGACATAACAACCCCAGAAGGGAAACTGGTATCCACAGCCAGAATAGTTAATCAAATAGTGAAAAAACGGATATGAACAAACCTGATTCACAAATACATAAACTTATTGACAGAATGACTTGCAGCGACAAGTCGTTCGCCATTTATCGCCTTCCGTGGACAGATACACCTATTTTAGTAATGCAGGATGGCGTAGAAAACCACGTATTCGCAAACCTAAAGGAGCTTAATGGAGAAAAGGGATTCGTCATATCTCCTTTCCGTTTTACTGAAGACCATCCAGGAGTAATAATCAGACCTGACGTTACAGCTTCCGGCTGGGACGAAATAACAGAGAAGATTTCAAATGTTGTTATCGAAGAACGCCCTTCCGACCATACTACATCATCTGAAATATCGCAGACAGAACCAGACCTGAAAAAAACATATATCGAAACTTTTTCCAGATTTATAGGTCCTCTGAAAAACAAGACTTTCAGCAAACTTGTGCTTTCGCGAAATGCCGGATATACACTAAGTGACAATTTCTCTCCTTTAGAAGCTTTCATCACAGCCTGCAACAGTTACCCACGCATGATGATTTCGCTGTCGCACACACCGGTAAGCGGCACATGGATAGGCAGTACCCCCGAAATAATCCTCAGCGGCGAGGGGAATACATGGAATACGGTGGCTCTGGCAGGTACAATGCCTATGCAGGGCGAAGTAATGCCAACCGAGTGGCATAAAAAGGAACAAGACGAACAGGCCTTCGTAAGCGAATATATCAACAAAGTAATAAAGAAATTCAGCAGTAAAATTGCCATAAAAGGTCCTTATACTACACGTGCCGGACAACTTGTCCACTTGAGAACCGATTTCCAGTTCGGACTGAAAAAAACTTCAGAACTAGGCAATCTACTTGATGCATTGCATCCAACTCCTGCAGTATGCGGACTTCCAAAAGACAAGGCATACGATTTCATAATCGAAAACGAAGGTTACGACAGGAAATACTATTCCGGAATTATAGGATGGCTGGATCCGAACGGACATACAACACTTTATGTAAATCTTCGCTGTCTGAATGTAAGCGGCAATTACGCAACTTTATACGCCGGAGGAGGAATCCTTCCTTCATCTGACTCCAATTCGGAATGGGAAGAGACGCAGCATAAAATGAAGACTATAAAGTTAGTTATCAGTTGATAGAACCAACAACTCATAATTTTTAATTATTAATTTTTAATTTCCCAAAGTGTACACCGATAAGAAAAGCATACTACAACTGGCTGCCCTGCTTAAAGCACATGGGATAAGGAAGATAGTACTTTGCCCCGGTAGCCGTAACATACCTATTGTGCAGACACTTGCCAATATACCTGAGTTCACCTGCTATCCCGTAACCGACGAACGCAGTGCAGGATTCTTTGCACTTGGACTTGCCCTCCACGGAGGAAGCCCGGCAGCTATCTGTTGTACTTCGGGTACAGCCCTGCTGAACATTCATCCGGCAGTGGCAGAAGCTTTCTATCAGCAAGTTCCGCTGGTGGTAATATCTGCCGACCGTCCTGCAGCATGGATAGGTCAGATGGACGGACAGACATTGCCTCAGCCTGGAGTTTTCGGAAATCTTGTAAAGAAATCCGTCAACCTGCCGGAAGTAAACACCGACGAGGACGAATGGTACTGCAACCGCCTGATCAACGAAGCTCTTCTAGAACTTAACCATCACGGGAAAGGCCCTGTTCATATCAATGTACCGGTCAGCGATCCTTTCTTCCTCCTTCCTGTAAACGAGCTGCCGAATGCAAGAGTCATCACCAGATATCAGGGACTTAGCGTTTACGACAAGGACTACGAACCGCTTATCGAACGCCTGAACAAATATCAGCGCAGAATGATGGTAGTAGGTCAGATGAACCTGATTTACCTGTTCGACAAGAAATATACCAAATCGCTTTATAAGCATTTCGCATGGTTCTCCGAGAATATAAGCAACCGCACCATACCGGGAATGCCTATCAAAAACATTGAACCGCTTCTCTGCTCGATGGACTTCGAGGCACAGAAGAAGATGCGTCCGGAACTGCTCATCACATACGGAGGACATATCATATCAAAGCGTCTGAAGAAATTCCTTCGCCGACACCCGCCTGTAGAACACTGGCATGTATCTGCCGACGGTGAAGTGATGGATCTCTACGGCTCTCTTACTACCATAATAGAGATGGACCCGTTTGAGTTCCTCGAAAAGATTTCATCACGCATGGAAAACCGCACTCCGGAATATCCGCGCCAGTGGGAAGCACTGTCGAAAGCCATACCTCAGGCTGAATTCGAATATTCGGAGATGAGTGCCATAGGAAAGGTTATAACAGGACTGCCGGCACCATGTTCACTGCACCTTGCCAACAGCTCGGCTGTGAGATACGCACAGCTTTTCGACGTACCTCAGGATGTAGAGATTCTCTCAAACAGAGGAACAAACGGTATAGAAGGTTCACTGTCAACAGCCATAGGCTATGCCACTGCATCGGACAAGCTGAACTTCATCATCATAGGCGACCTGAGTTTCTTCTACGACATGAATGCCTTGTGGAACAATAACTACGGTTCGAACATCCGCATTCTTCTCCTCAACAACAGCGGTGGAGAGATTTTCCACGCACTGCCGGGACTGGAACTGCACGACAATGCACGCCGTTTCGTGACAGCCACACACACTGCATCGGCAAAGGCATGGGCTGAAGACCGCGGTTTAGAATATCTGTCAGCTCATAATGAAGAAGAGTTGAACAGCGCCACTGCACGTTTCCTTGAACCGTCCGTAACAAACCGTCCTATGCTGCTCGAAGTATTTACAGAGAAAGAAAAGGACATAGAACTGCTTAAAAAGTATTATCACAATCTGAAAAAATAATTACATCATGGAAAAAAGAGAATGGAAAACCATAAAGGAATATCAGGATATTCTTTTCGACTTCTATAACGGAATAGCAAAAATCACTATCAACCGTCCGCGATACAGAAATGCATTCACTCCTACAACTACATCCGAGATAAGCGATGCATTGCTTATCTGCCGCGAATGTCAGGACATTAATGTAGTAGTACTGACCGGTGCCGGCGACAAAGCATTCTGTTCAGGCGGCGACATGCATGTGAAAGGCCACGGAGGATACATCGGAACAGATGGTGTTCCACGCCTCAACGTGCTAGACGTACAGAAGCAGATACGTTCCATTCCTAAACCTGTGATAGCGATGGTAAACGGTTATGCTATAGGTGGCGGACACGTTCTTCACGTGGTTTGCGACTTGTCAATAGCATCAGAAAACGCCATCTTTGGACAGACAGGCCCGCGTGTAGGTAGCTTCGATGCCGGTTTCGGTTCTTCATATCTGGCTCGCGTGGTAGGTCAGAAAAAGGCTCGCGAAATATGGTTCCTCTGCCGTCAGTATTCTGCACAGGAAGCCCTTGAAATGGGACTTGTAAATAAAGTTGTTCCTTTCGACCGTCTGGAAGACGAGGTTGTGGAATGGGCAGAAACAATGATGCAACACAGCCCGCTTGCACTGCGTATGATAAAGGCTGGTCTGAATGCCGAACTCGACGGTCAGGCAGGAATACAGGAACTGGCTGGAGATGCCACAATGCTGTATTACATGACCGAAGAAGCACAGGAAGGCGGAAAGGCATTCCTAGAAAAGCGTAAACCGGACTGGAGCAAATTCCCTAAAATGCCGTAATTCAAGAAAAAAAGATGAGACATCATTATCTCCACACGGACGTGTGGAGTACTCAACACGAGCGTGTGGAGATCTTGACACGGGCGTGTGGAGAACTCGACACGAACGTGTGGAGAACCAGACATACATTTGTTTCTCCAACTCATACAGCCCTTTTATATAGAAATCTATGATTAAATCAGAAATAATTCCTTACGAACTCCACTTCAAGCAACCTGCAGGTACATCACGCGGAGTATATACCACCCGCAAAGTATGGTATGTCCGACTTACGGATACAGAAACCGGTAAATCGGGATTAGGCGAGTGCGCCCCACTTCCCAACCTGAGTTGTGACGATATTCCTGAATACGAAGATGTGCTGCATTGCCATTGCCTGCAAGTAGAGAAAACCGGTTCCATTGATTATAAGAGCCTGCGTCCATACCCTTCGATGCTGTTCGGTCTGGAAACAGCATTTTATCATCTACATGCCGGTAGCCTTGCTTTCTGGGACACACCATTCTCGCGTGGAGAAGAGGGAATTACCATAAACGGCCTTATATGGATGGGCAGTTTCGATGAAATGTATGCCCGTATCCGAGAAAAGATGAGTGCCGGATTCCGCTGCATAAAACTGAAAATCGGCGCCATAGATTTCGACAAGGAATTGCAGTTGATAGAATTTATCCGAAGCCATTTCGACAAGGATGAAATAGAACTCCGCGTGGATGCCAACGGAGCATTCAAACCGTCCGACGCAATGTCCAGACTTGAAGCACTGAGCAAGTTCGACCTTCATTCCATAGAACAGCCAATACGTCAGGGACAATGGGAAGAAATGGCAAAACTATGTGCCACTACCCCACTACCTATTGCTCTCGACGAAGAACTGATAGGAGTAAATACTGAAAGCGAAAAGATTCGCCTTCTGGAAACTATCCGTCCACAATACATTATTCTGAAACCGTCACTGCATGGCGGAATTGCCGGTTCAAAAGAATGGATACGACTGGCAAAGGAAAGAAATATCGGCTATTGGATAACATCAGCACTGGAATCCAACATCGGATTGAACGCCATAGCACAATGGACTGCTACCCAGGAACATATCTTACAACAGGGACTCGGCACAGGACAGCTGTTTACCGACAATATTGAGTCTCCGCTGTGTATTAAGGGAGAGAGATTGTGGTTTGATGCGAAAAAGAATTCTGCAAACTTCAAAATTTAATAATAATAATGCACCAACACATCACCATAAACGGAAAGACTTATACAGCTGAAGAAGCACCACTACTTAAAGACCGATTCGCATCAGAATACGGTGAAGACAGTTTCATGGCATCACTTGGCGGATTCCTTGCCGAATGGTACAACGAAAGTCCACTACTGAAAGTACACACTTCCGGCTCTACCGGCACTCCAAAAGAACTATGGGTAGAGAAGGAAAGAATGATGAACAGCGCACGCCTTACTGTATCATTCCTGGGACTAAAGGCTGGTGACAGTGCATTACTATGTATGCCCCTACCATACATAGCCGGAAAAATGGTGGTAGTGCGCAGCATAATAACAGGCCTCAACCTTATGGTGGTTACTCCATGCGGACGCCCTTTGCAGAACATAACAGAAATACCGGACTTCGCAGCCATGATACCGATGCAGGTATTCAACTCACTGCAACACCCGGAAGACAGAGAAAAACTGATGCAGATCCGTCACCTCATAATCGGTGGAGGAGCAATAGACAAGAACATGGCAGAGGAACTGAAATCTTTCCCCAACGCAGTATGGAGTACATACGGAATGACTGAAACACTCTCGCATATCGCACTGCGACGCCTTAATGGCAGTGATGCGTCGGAATGGTACACACCTTTCGACAATGTATCACTTAACCTTTCAGATGAAGGAACACTTATCATCTCTGCTCCATCAGTAAACCCTGAAACTTTAATCACAAACGATATAGTAGAATTCAACGACAAAGGTCAGTTCCGAATACTCGGACGCAAGGATAATACTATCAACACCGGAGGAGTGAAAGTACAGATAGAACAAGTGGAAGAAAAACTTAGTCACTACCTGCCGGAAGGTTCATATATGATAACCTCCTTACCGGATGCCAAGTTCGGCGAGAAAATAGTAATGTTAGTATCAAGCGAAATGAATACTGACGATGCGATAAACAACCTCCCACATTACTGGCGTCCGAAACATATCATCCTTATCCCGGAACTTCCGCTTACAGGAACTGGAAAGCCTGACAGGGCTAAGGCGAAGGCTATTGCGGCGGGAATGATATAAGACAATTAATGAGTATTTTACATCTCAATCATAATACAAAACTAATTTCTTCCATATAAAGTAACTGAATTTTATCACGTAATGCCGACTGATGAAGTTCTGTCATATTTTTCTATCCCGAAACGTCATTCTGTATTCATTATTTACTATCTTTGTTTCATTACCAAAATTATTGTAATAATTAATAAACTTTACCATGGAAGAATTTGCATTTCTGCAACCTTTGCTGCTCACTATAACAGGATTGATTATAGGGGCACTACTTAAATCATTACTAAAACACAGTCGTTTTCCCTACACAGTAGGATTGTTCGCCATCGGACTTCTGGTAGGAATACTGAACCGTACGGGAATATTCAATTCATTGCCTCAAATAACGGAAGCTGTAGATAGTGTGGCGGATATAAATCCCGACCTTATACTGTATCTTTTCCTTCCTATACTTATATTCGATGCAGCATACGAGCTGAATATGCATATCTTCAAAAAAACACTGGCGAACGCTACCCTGCTTGCTGCACCGGGACTTGTCATCTGCATGATTCTCACCGGAGTGCTGATGGTTGGAATAGGTCTGGTTATACCTGGATACGAAAACTGGACATGGGCATTTGCCCTGATGTTCGGAGCATTGATCAGTGCTACCGACCCTGTTGCTGTAGTTGCTCTGCTTCACGAACTGAAAACCAGCAAACGCTTTTCTACACTTGTAGATGCCGAATCATTGCTCAATGATGGTACCGGTATCGTATGCTTCATGCTGTTCTTCGGAGTATATGCCGCAACAGGCGGTTCGGACAGTTCACCGGTTATGGAATTCATAAAGGTGATAAGCATAAGTACCATACTGGGATATTTCCTTGCACGTGTAGTGATATGGTTCATTACTAGAATAAACTCCGAAGAGATGATACAGAACAGTGTGATCATCCTTTCGGCATACGTCACTTTCATCATTTCACAATTCTATCTTGGTGTTTCCGGAGTCATAGCACTTGTCGCATTCGGTCTTACCGTTACATACACAGGTAAACCAAGATTGAAACCGCAGGTAAACAACTTCATGGAACATTTCTGGGAACTTGCAACATATATAGCAAACACACTTATTTTCATCATAGTGGGTATTGTAATATCAGAAAAAGTAACCTTCTCATGGAGTGCGTTCGGAGTACTCATATTGATATATATTTTCCTCAATCTGTTCCGCTACGCGATGATTTCGATGCTATATCCTGTAATGAAAAGAATGGGCTACGGACTGACAAAACGCGAATCGGTAATACTTACATGGGGAGGATTACGTGGCGCGCTTGCCATGACTTTAGCGTTGATGGTATCATATACCGAAGCGATACCGGAAGATATCAGAAACCAGATTTTGTTTTTCACTGCTGGTATAGTTACACTGACTCTTTGTATAAACGCCACAACAATGCGCTGGCTGCTCAACAGGCTTGGACTGATCAGTGTTCCTTCGGCAAGAGTAAAACTGGATTACAATATCCACAAGCATATCAGAGAAAACTCTGAGAAATATTTGGAAAGGCTGAAAGCAAGAGACCATCTGACTGGAGCAAACTGGATAAAAGTTGAACACTATATGGCATCAGCTCCGGTAGCCCCAATAGTGGAAGCTAAAGACAAAGATGTAATATCGGAAATACGTCTGAAAGTCCTTGATAGAGAGAAAGCCACATGTAAAGCCATCTACGAAGAAGGTATCATATCCGAAACCGCTTTCCGCAGATTAATGAACTCACTGGACGAACTGTACGACCACGATGGGAAATATACTCTGGACTACAGAAACTCCATCTTCAAATTCTGCGACCGCAGCAGTACGATCAATGCTCTGAGAAAAACTCCAGTAATACACGACTGGATAAGTTTCTATTTCCGCGAGCGCATCACTGTGGTCTATGATTTGGGACGTGGTTTCATCATTCTTCAGAAAGAGAATTTGAAGTTGATTGACGAACTGAAGACTTCCAACCTTCTCGACGATGAGCAGAAAGCCGTATTGCCAACACTGAAATCGGAAATAGAGAATAATATCTCACGTATGGATGTAGTTATAAGCACTCTGGCTGAAGAGTTTCCTAAAGCTTACGGACATGCCCTTACGCTGAAGTCCATACGTATGTTGCTAAGCAACGAGAAACGTACTGTCAAGCAGATGATAAACAACGGTATCATAAGCGAGAAGGACGCTGAACCTCTGATTGAAAACATAGAGGAACGTGCAGATGAAGTCAACTCGTTCAGCCATACCATTCCGGCATCGATACTCCGCTGGATGTTCTTCGTTAGAAAAAAGAAAGAATGGAAATAATAGATAAGACGTAGAAATAAAATAAAGGCTGTTTCTTTTGTGATGGTATATTACACAAGAAACAGCCTTTATTATTTTATATCATTTCATTAATATCAATGAAACAAGCTTTCAGGTTTTATCTTTTTGAATGATTCCTCATCAGACTTTCTGATATTGATGCTTCCGTCATTCCAGTGTGTAGGATAACCTCCGTAAGAGTTACCAAGGAACACTACCTTGAATTCGTGAAGTCCGGCAGAAAGAGCTACAGACTTATTTGTAGGACAGAAATGTTTGACAAATCCTCCATTATTGATAAGTTTCTTACCGTCAATCCATACTTCTTCAAGATCAGAAGAGAAGAAATAAACACCATCGGCCGGAATATCAACATATCCTGTAGCAATAGCGGAATACTGCTTGAAACCTCTCATGGTTTCTTCAGAGAACTTTCTGTAAGTAATAAGTTCGCGTGTATCCTTAATGACTTTCTTGTCCGCTACTTTCATACCAGATTTTTCTAATTCCGCCATATTCAGATATGTTCCGTCAATAACTTCCATATTAAGTCCCGGAGTTTTCTTTTCTACAGTGGCAGCAGGAGAAAGAGTCTGTTTTTCTACTGTCACAGTGCGAACCCTACTCATCTTGTTAGAAGGAAGAACAGAAGCAATCTTCACTGTAGCATTTTCAGTGAAATCAAGCGGTGCATTATAAACTGTAGAGTTGATTGTAGGTTCAGTACCATCGAGTGTATAAACCATTTTTACAGGTCTGTTGGTTGTAAATGTCAACGATACATTGTCTGTAAAAGCAACAAAATCACATGATCCGTTCGGTTGTTCCGGCATAGGAATATAATAGTTTATTCCATGTCCGTCAAGACGCACGCAAGCATTGTCTATACGTCTGATAAAATCATTATAATCTTTCTGTTCTGTAGCTGTCCATCCAGTTTCTGCTATGGCTAAAGCACGCGGGAAGGTACGGTATTCCCTTATATCATTTGTATAAAGATATTCACTCCATACATTGCCCTGAAGACCTTTGATAAAGTTTTCCTTACCCATGGCAACAAGTGTATCAGGCACAGGATTATAGCTATATGTCTTTTCCAGTGGAGAGAAACCGCCGATTGCAACAGGACCTATTTTACAGTCTCCCTGATAATAGTCAAGATACAGGCCATTTGAGCCAGGAGTCATAATTACATCATGATTTGTCAAAGCTGCAGCAATACCACCTTCTTCGCCACGCCATGACATGACAGTTGCAGTTGGTGACAGACCTCCTTCAAGAATTTCGTCCCATCCGATAATCTTCTTTCCATATTTGGTCGCTACTTTTTCCATGCGCTGTACGAAATAGCTTTGCAGACGTTCTTCAGCTGTATGGTTCTTGTCGGCAAACAGTTTTTCTTCACGTATTCTCTTCTGACACAACGGACATGTTTTCCAACTCGTCTTAGGACATTCATCACCACCTATATGAAGATATTCTCCAGGGAACAAGGCGGCAACCTCAGCGATAACATCTTCAAGGAACTGGAAAGGAAGCTCCTTACCGGCGCACATCACCACGTGTTCCACTCCCCATACTGTACGTGGAGTGATAGACTGTCCTTTGCATGAAAGCTCAGGATATGCGGAAATGGCTGCGAGTTCATGTCCTGGCAATTCTATTTCAGGAACAACTGTGATAAATCTGTCCGAAGCATATTTCACTATTTCCTTTACTTCTTCCTGAGTATAATAGCCTCCATATTCTGTTCCGTCTGCTTCAATTCGTTTTGATGCCACTTCAGCCAGTTTAGGATACTTCTTAATCTCGATTCTCCATCCCTGGTCCTCAGTCAGATGCCAGTGCATACGGTTCATCTTGAAGAGAGCCATTACATCCAACTGTTTCTTAATCTCATCTACAGTCATGAAATGACGGCAAGGATCAATCATCAGACCTCTGTATTCGAACTTAGGTTCGTCTGTAATGTTTACAGCCTGTGCCACCCAAGGAACGTTCTTTACTACAGCAGGACTTTCAATCTCTGCCGGAAGAAGTTGCATGAACGACTGCATTCCATAGAAAAGTCCCTGAGCTGTTTTTGCCTTTACAAGTACTGATTCCGGAGTAACATTCAATGTATATCCCTCGTCATCCATAGAGGCAGAAGGGTCAAGTTCCAGACGGATACATCCGTTTTCCTTAACCTGAATGTCAAAACCTGTTGCACGGTTGATTTTTGAGATGAAATATTCGGCAACAGTCTTTTCGTCCTGACCTGCGGCATGAACAGACATGCCGTCCTTCAGTTTGAAACTTCCATTACCTACTTCCAGAGAAAGAGGCTTTGGTATAATATTTATACCTTCGTTATAGGACTTGATTTCTGTGGCCGAATTACCACACGAAATCATAATACCAGCTGTAAACACTGTACAGATAGCTTTTAGACAGCTTTTTTTCATAAAAAATTAAATTTAAATTAACGATATGGGTAATTACATATTTTTGTTTTTATCTTTGATAAAATCGTCCGGGCAAACGACTTTGTTAATTCTTTCACCTTTTTCCAAAGTTATCCATGTAGTAAAATACCCGCTGTTTTCTGTCAATTCTATAACTCTGGCACCATTTGACAAATGATTATAAACTGTGTTTCCTCCACTGTATCTTCCGTATGCCAATAATATATTGTTCCAATATACGGCATAATCATTGTCATGGTCATGTCCTACAAATATTCCTTTTACATCCCCATTTTCCTTCATGGCAGCAAACATTCCGGAATTCAGTTTCGGTGAACACGCCTGTTCCATTCGTGTACCGACCATAACAGCATTCTGATCTTCAACGGCATAAGAATATTCAGGAAGAGGTATATGGAAGAAAGCGAACGACTGCACTGGTTTGCCTCCATTGGCTGCTGTAAACTTATTGCTATTTTCACGGTACCACGAAATCTGGTCAAATTTTATAAACCCATATCCCTTGACACCCTCAATTGTAGAATATGAATTAGAATCCATACAATAAAGAATAGCTGCATCTCTGGCAGAGTCATTAGACTTTACGGTCAATATATAATTAGAGAAACCGGAAATACCTTCTGCTGTAGATGTAAGATTATATTCATACGAAGATGCAATTTCAAGCAACTGTTTACGTGTCATTCCCTGCTCATCATCATGATTACCAAAAGTAATTCCAAAAGGGATTTTAAAATCTGAAATCAGGGAAAGTACCTCACGAAAACCTTCCTCTGCAGGTTTACCGTAAATAACATCTCCGGTTATTATAACCAGATCTGGTTTTTCTGATGTTAAAACTTCCCTTATTCTTTGTAAAGATACTTGCGAACGGGCATCCTGATAAACATTATGTACATCGGTGAGCTGTACAATCTTGAATTTTCCTTCCTGATTGAACTTTAAAACATTTTGAGCCTTTATACAAAAAGTAGTACATAAAAGGCATAATAATACACACAAAAATTTCATTATTACTAGATTTAAGAGCTAATATTTATCCAATGTGCAAAGTAAACAAATAAAACCACAAAATACAATAAGACATTTATAATTTATGCTTTTTCTTTACTTTATAACATGAATGAAAATTTAATTCAAGGCATATCCCCCTCCCATTCCAAAAGTATCTTTTTCTTTTCTATTCCCCAATAATAACCGCCAATTCCTCCATCAGAACGCAATACCCTATGACAAGGAACTAGTATAGCCACCGGATTTCGTCCTATGGCTGTTCCTACAGCACGCAAAGCGCGTGGATTATTTATAGCTTTTGCAATATCACTATAAGTGGAAGTATTCCCAAAAGGAATCTCAAGCAAGGCTCTCCATACCTTTATCTGAAAATCCGTACCGTAAAGATGTAAAACAATTTCATCTGAAGACAGTCTTTCACATTTATCAAAAAAGCGCAAAGCCTGGTTGTGAAACTCCGTAGAATGTATCTGTTGATAAGATTTTGCAAACCTTTTGCAAAGTAATTGCAAAGCCTCGTCACGGTTGTCGGCTAATTCAATACAACATATTCCACGAACTGTTGACGCAATCAGTATTTCTCCTACCGGCGTATTGTAAAATCCATAATCAATATTCAGATTACGGAACTCGCAGTCTGTCATTCTTTCTATTCTAAACCTCATTTATTAACCTAGATTTATATTACATCACAAAATAAATGAAATCCGCCGCATAAAACAAACAGACTTTCAAAACTTTATTATCTTCGCAGGCAAAACAAAAACAAGAATCATGAAACCGCAGGAATGGTATAACAACAATCTATCGGACACTAAACAGAGTCTGAACAAGGTAAACAAAACCATATTATATATAAGTATTATAAGGATACTGCTCTTCGTAGGCTGTATATCGACTGTCATCGCATTATGGAGCCACAGCATACAGACTATCATAACAGGAGCCTGTTGTACACTTGTCCCTTTCCTTATAATGATAAAGGTACACAGCCGTTTCTTCATTCGCAGACAATGGCTGGAAGTAAAGGCTGAAATTCTAAACAAGGAATTAAAAGGACTTAACAATGATTATTCAGAATTTGATGAGGGCAAGGAGTTTGCCGATACAGAACATCTTTATTCATTCGACCTTGATATCTTCGGCCGCAAATCACTATTCCAGGCAATAAACCGTACATGTACGTACATAGGAAAAACTACTTTGGCGGAATGGATGAAAAAACATTTACGCAAAAAAGAAAACATAGAAGAAAGACAGGAATGTGTAAGAGATTTGGCAGAAAGAAATGACTTCAGAATGAATTTCGCTATCACAGGTCTTATAAACAGAAGTGAAAACAACGATGACAGCGACATCCGCAAATGGGCAGAAACGGAAAGTTCTCTCACAAAATCTACTTGGGCGAAAGCATTGATATGGCTGGTTCCATCCATAAATATAATACTGTTGGTATGCGGACTGGCGGACATAATCTCCATGTCATGGTTCGGACTTGCTTTTTCATTTTTCGTAATACTCAGTTTCAGTGTTATTAAGCGTGCCACTGCACTTCAGGAAGAGTATGGCAAAAAACTTAAGACACTAAGCACATATGCCCGCCTGATAACATTGACACAAAACGAGGAATGGAATGCCAGAGGAATAAAGGATATAATAAAAAGACTTGAGATAGACGGAAAATCTCCTGCCGAAGCCCTAAAGGCACTGACTAAAGAACTGGACAGACTAGACTTGCGTAATAATCAGATTATGTATGTAATACTCGAAGGAAGCATGTTCTTCCAGTTGCGCCAGATGATACGTATCGAGGCATGGAAAGACCGGTACGGAAAATACCTCTCAGGATGGCTGGAGGCAGTAGGAGAACTGGACGCACTCTGTTCGCTCGGAACATTTGCCTACAATCATCCCGGATATCAGTATGCTGAAATCACAGATACTCCATTCTGTTATGAGGCTGAAGAGCTGGGACATCCGCTGATGCCTAAGGAGCAATGCGTAAAAAATGATGCACTGATTCCTTCAAGACCTTATTTCCTCATTATCACAGGTGCCAACATGGTGGGAAAAAGTACATACCTGAGAACAATAGGCGTGAACTATCTGCTGGCATGTATCGGTGCACCGTCGTGCTGTAAAAAAATGAAAATCTATCCGGCACAGCTGATAACAAGTCTGCGTACATCAGACTCGCTGAGCGATAACGAATCTTATTTCTTTGCAGAACTCAAACGTCTGAAAAGAATCATTGACATGCTCAACAGGGGCGACGAGCTGTTCATCATCCTCGATGAGATTCTTAAAGGAACAAATTCTACGGACAAGCAAAAAGGTTCGTTCAGCCTTATACGCCAGTTTATGACTCTAAAGGCAAACGGTATTATTGCCACTCACGATTTGCTGCTCGGTGAACTGGTAAAATATTTCCCTGACCAGATAAGGAACTACTGTTTCGAAGCGGACATAAAAAACAATGAGCTATACTTCAGTTACAAGATACGTGAAGGTATAGCCCAAAATATGAATGCATGCTTCCTTATGAAGAAGATGGGGATTGTGATAGAAGATAATTAACTATTACACAAAGAATTTGCAAAGTTGACAGATGTTTTTTATTTTTGTCTTTATATATAAATACATTATGTGGAAAGAGAAGTTAGGAGCCTATCTTATAGATGTCTCAAAATATGTGTTGACAGGTATAGTAATAGCATCTTTATTTAAAGATTTGGGCGAAAGCAAACTATTAATATATGTCTTAGGTTTATTAGTAGCTTGCTCAACACTCTTAGCGGGTTTAGTATTAAGTAATAAGAAGGAGGAAAAATAATGGAAGCAGTATTTGTTTTATCAGCAATAGGACTACCATGCGTAATATTCCTGATATGGTGTCTTACACCTCCGGGAAAGAAATGGTTAAAATCAAACCATATGATTTAAATAATGTATTGCGCAATCGTTCAGATTGCGCAAGTACCCTTACCACCATAATCACAACTAACATCGCCCTGATATTCCGGATGACGCTGCAACCACACTACGGCATAAGCACATGTAGCGACCGGTTTCAGACATTTACAGCGTGCATAATCGTATGCAGCCTTTACAAGGGCTGATGCTATTCCGCGTCCGCCTATTTCTTCGGACACTATGGTGTGGCGGATATCAAGACCGCCGTCTTCTGTCAGCTGATAAGCTACATGAGCGGTATAACCGTCCACTTCCACCTTGAACTGTTTTTTTGCTTCGTCGTGTACAATTTCCATAAGCTATAAATTTTAGTCAGATTAACTTTAAATTTCGAGTAATACAAAGTTATAAAATTCATCGCTATTATACTGTAATTAGACGCTTTTTATCGAAAAACAAACGATAAATAAGCCATAATAGCAAATATTGGAAACAAAATAGCTATTTTTAAACACTATACACACCTTTCTACTACTACTTTTGCGCAAAAGAAATCAATTAATTATAAAAAGAATACTTAAATCACATTTATAGTATCTTTTATAATTACACAAAAACGGGCTAACTAAAACTTTGTAACCATATTGTTCAAGATGTTCCACATTTTAAATGTAAAGACATCGGAACTACAATCAATACTGTGATATGATAATACACCGTCTAAAAATAATGATTTTTATAATTGCACTAGTAAGAATATCAATACTAGTCTGCAACGCACATTCCATCACAACAGACGAAAACACTATATCAGAAAAAGATTCAGTCATTCTATTCAGATTCATACCTGGAAACAAGATTTTCTACTCTCCATTCAAAGGTAATGAAGAAGCCATAACATACACCGTACAGCTTATAAACCAGCACCGTAAAGATATTGAAGCAGGACGAGCTCATTTATTGATACGTGGCTTTTGTGGTTCATTTCCTACATTTAGAGAAAACCTGGCAGCAGCAAAAGAGCGTAGTAATCATGTAAAGTCCTGGTTTATAATACATAACGGTATGAAAGAAGAGTATTATCTTACAAAAAACAGCACCAGCAGTTATAAGAACATGAAAGATGTTGTGGCCTTGATAGGAATAAACTTTGTTGAAGGGTACACTCCTGAAAAGACACAGTATGACAACAAATCATATATAGCAGATACAAACAAAATAAATGACAGTTTTCAGAGATTACAGCCATTCAGAAAACTATATGAAAATCAGCCTGAAATTATTCTAACAGAAATTCCTCAAAAAAAATATAAGGACAAACGATGGTATCTGAAAACAAACATTATATATGATTGTGCAATTATGCCATCATTAGAGATAGAATACCGTATCGACAGAAAATGGTCGGTAGGAGTTGAAGGCAATATGGCTTGGTGGCACAATGACAACAAACACAAATACTATCAACTAGCCACCATACTGCCGGAAATACGTTACTGGATACACAGAAAAAACAATCTTCACGGACATTATGCAGGTCTGTTTGGAGGAGGAGGTTGGTACGACCTGGAAAATGGCAATACAGGATATAGAGGCGAAGGAGGAATGATATGTATAAGCTACGGATATATGTTTCCTATAGGTAAAAACCTTGCATTCGAAGCAGGTATAGGTGCCGGTTTTATGACTACAAAATACGATCAATATATTCCTATTGACAAACACTACGTTTATGAACAGACCAACCGCTTCAATTATTTTGGTCCGTTAAAAATAAAATTTGCTTTGGTGTGGAACATAGGCTGGGGCACTGTCAAGAAAGGAGGTAAATCATGACACTATACCATAAAACTATAAAAAACTATCCGGATATACTGTATTGTATTTTCCTCATTCTTTTCATTAATATGATGCTGAGTTCATGCCGGAAAGAGTTGTGTTTCAACCATGAGGAACATGCTTTGTCTGCAAATGCCGATGTTCAACTACAATGGATGCAGGAATGGGAAAATCCGTATAAGGCAGGAACAGATGGATTTGACTGGAAACGAATATGGAGAAAAGAAAACTGGCCAGGCAGTTACGAAGACTATAAGCCAAATGTATCAAAAGGTATCCGTACGCAAATACATACAGGAGGTTCCCGACCGATAACAAACAATCTGAAAAATTCAGGAGGGATACTACCTATACCTCAGGGAGAACATGAACTGTTATTCTACAGTAACGACACAGAATATATTGTATTCAGCAATACCGATAACCCGGTAACAGCTACAGCCGGTACGCGTATTCGCACAAGATCCGGCTACAAGGCTCCTGAAGGATATGAACATGAGCAGACCGTCAATCCACCGGATATGCTTTATGCCTCATATATACCTGAATACAAAGCTGATTTGTCTATCGAGACAGAACATCTGCCTGTAACGATGTTTCCACGTACATATACCTACCTGATACGCTACAAGTTCAAGTCAGGTCTGGAATATGTGTCCCGTGCAAAAGGGGCACTTACAGGCATGGCAAACAAGACTTATTTACACGACGGGCACACAGACAACGCAACCGCTACACTACTTTTTGACTGCAAAATAGACGAACTAGGCTGTAATGCAAAAGTTATGTCGTTTGGTGTACCAAATTTTGCTTACAAATCAAATGAATACACAGATGATGCCGAGAAACTGCATTTCGTGCTAAATCTTGAAGTTATACTGAAAAACGGTAAACACCTTAATTACTATCTTGACGTCAGTAAATACATGCGTGTACAACCGCGTGGCGGCATACTGCTTTTTCCGGACATAGAAGTTAGTGATAAGGACGGCAACGAAAGTTCAGGTAATTTTGATATAGATATAGGAGACTGGGAAGACACAATAGACATACCATTACCAATATAATGAACATATATTTTTATAATACCAAATAATAACTTTAAGTTTTACCTTTTAACTATTTTTATCGTGAAAAAGAATTTATTTTTGATGGGTATGGCTGCAATGACTTTGGCAAGTTGTACCAACGAAGTGCTGAAAGTGGCAGACATGCACACAATTGGTTTCGATGCATTTGTAGGCAATACGACAAGAGCTGTAACAGAAGTGAAAACATTGAATAATTTCTATGTTTTCGGGAAATACTGTACAGACAATACGTCTTTTGACGGTCAAATTTTCAACAATGAACTTAATACCAGCACCTATTACTGGCATACGGGAAATTACTACCGCTTCGGTGCTTATGCAGACGGCGAAGCTGGACAAATCATAGATGCCAGCTACGACGCCACATCACAAAAACTGACTTTTCCTAATTATACACCTAGTGACGACAAGGATCTGGTTGCTGCAGTAAGTTCAGCAGATGCAGTCTCCGGCATACCTTCTACCCCTGTTTCATTATCATTCAGCCACATGCTGAGCCAGGTCGGCTTCACTTTTAATACAGAACTAAAAAATTATACACTGGCTATACGAGATATAAAAATCAAGAAAGCTATAAAAACTGCAACAGGTATCTACGAGGATGGTAACATCAAATGGGATGGTAATGCAGAAGCAGATGTAGCCTATACTTATGATGACATTGCAAATCTGGCAGGCGAAACATCAAGCAAGGCTTCGCAATTCAAGCTTGTAATTCCACAGCAACTTCCTACTGACGAAACATCAAAAGTAACAGTTTCATTTACAGCCAGCATATCTGGAGGCGGCATGTCACAAGAAGCAACAAAATCATTTGAATTAGAACTGGCATCACCAGGTGAAGGAGGATGGAAACCTGGATTCCGTTACAACTACACCGCGACAATCAACGGTGACAATATAACCAACATGGAAATTATTGAGTTCAAACCTGAAATAGATAACTGGGAAGACGGCAACACTACTGAAATTGCTCCTCAAAAGATTATCAGTTCATACGTCAGACCAAACTTCTATGAAACCGATCGCGTCTATACAGAAAGTATGAATGCATGTAATGACCTGATATTCATGACAGCAAGCCCATACGCAAACGGTGACATTTATTTTGAAACTCCTGATAACACAGCTACTTTCACAGAAAGTGGTGTTACAGCAACTGATGAATTCAACGGAAAGAAAGGGGTTATGCATTTTGACGGAACAGGAGAAATGAACGCAGGACACGGTCTTCTGAACTCTGCGACAAAAGGTGTCAACCAGTTTACATTTGCTACATGGATATATCTAGACGAATGGACTTCTGGTGCAACTCTCTTTTCCAAGGCAGCAAGTAGCGGAAACAACAGGACTTCACTTACACTTGGCGAGACAGAAGGTAATTTAATTTTCAGAATAAACGACCAGACAGCAACACTCAGCAACAGTAATATAGTACCAGGGAAATGGATACACATAGCTATGACATATGGCAATAAAGGTACTTTGCGCCTATATGTAAACGGTGATGACGCATCTGCAACAAGTGGTACTATTAGCGTAAACGAACTTCCTTTCATGCAGACAGAAACTAAATTAGGTAAAGGTCTGAAGGGATATATCGACGAAGCTTATTTCAACTTCCTACCTCTTGGAGGCGGAGACATCAGAACTATAATGAATGCCGAAGGAAAACTATCATATAAAAGCTGGAATATTTGCAAGACTCAGGCCTATTGGACATTCGACAAAGAAAATCCTGGAAAGGATAATCATACATGGGTCACTATTCTGAATGATTTACGTACCAAACTTAATCCTGGAATAAAATTACGTATCGGTATAGCATCTGGTGGATGGCAAGTCATGTGTGATTCTCCAGCCGCCAGACAAAAGTTTGCCAATAACGTGAAAAATGTATTGGAAACATATAATCTTGATGGTGTAGATCTGGATTTTGAATGGCCTGCAAACAACGAAGGTGCTTTCAACACATACAATCAGACAGTTATAGCTGTAAGAAGCGCTATCGGCTACGATTATACATTCAGCGTTTCATTACATCCAGTTTCATATAAGATGTCACTAGAAGCAGCCAAAGTTGTAGATTTCATCTCAATACAGGCATACGGTCCATCACCAAACCGTTTCCCAATATCACAGTTCAAAGCTGATGCACAAGCTGTACTGGCCTGGGGATTCCCTAAAGATAAAATTGTAATGGGAGTACCTTTCTATGGAGTTACTAAAGATGGCACAAAAAGTACTGAAGCTTATTGGAACTTTGTGCAAAACAATCTTGTAACCTCAACGTCTCAAAACGAAGTGACTTACAAAGGAAAATTATTCATATATGATGGAGCAGATGCCATACGTGAGAAGACAAGATATACTATGGAACAAGGCATGGCAGGTATGATGAGCTGGGACCTTGCAACAGATGTCACACTCAGCCATGAATATTCATTATTGAAAGCTATGTTAAAGGAAATACCTGCACAGCCACAATAAATTTTCAGTAAAGAATATACAATATAAAACTGTGTCCGCAAGCAAGTCAGATTTTGCTTGCGAACACAGTTTTTTAGTTTTATAAAAAATGAATCATCAGAACAATGTTCCCGGATTCTTTTCTGCCCTCCACTGCTCTATAGGCATACTGTAAAGCCATGAGGTCTTTTCTTCCTTACGCTCTACGAAATACACATACGAGATGTCATTCTCTACGATATGTATATTATCGTTAGGAGTAACCACAAGGAGCTGCAGATGAAGCTGCTTGCAAAGGTCTATCAGATAGCGTGCCTTATCCTCGTCCTGCGCCTTGAAAGCTTCGTCGATGGCAATGAAACGGAATGAATTGTCCTGCATTCCGCTCTTTGTCAAACCGAACTGGTATGCAATGGCAGAACCGAGGATGGTATAAGTGAGCTGCGCTTTCTCTCCTCCCGACAAGTGTCCCATGTTTTCGTATGTTGTTTCCTTATTTCCTGTATTACGGTTGAATTCCTCTGCCTTATAAGTGAACCATGAACGCACATCCATCACTCTGTTTCTCCAGTCCTCATTTTCCAGACGTTCCATAAACGGCTGGATATGGTCGCGGAAATGTATCTTACGCCCGTCTATCGTAGAATTGATTTTCTGCACATTAGGCATAGCCTCATCCATCAGACGGCGGAACTCTCTGACTTCTTCATTTATCCTGGTCTGCATAACCAACTGAATATAGGTAGCCGGCTGCTTGCGGTAATCAATACCATGAAGTGATTCGTTCAGCATACGTATATTGTCATCTATCGCACTCTTCCAGTTGATGAAGAACATACGGAAATCACCCACCTTGTCGGTAAGCGTTTTCTGCAGATAATTGTCGAACTGCTTTTCATATTTCGGCAGGTTTTCCCTCTGCAGACGGTACAACATTTCCTGATACTCGTCTATAAGGTCGATATTGTCAGCATCAGGCAAGGCATTAACGTCCGAACGCCAGTCCTTGAACTTCTCTGTAATATATTCCGAAGGATATTTGAAATCACGGATATGGTTCTTCGCCTTGTCTTCCGCCTCACGCTTCTTATTAAACAGTTTATTACGTTCGCGGTCATTACGGCTGATGAATGACTTGTATTCCTTATCAAGATCTTCGTATGTACAGTTCTTCAGTTCTTCATAAGCCTGCTCAAAGTCGGAAAGAAGAATAGAACGCATTGATGAAATAGCCTTCTGACATTCTTCCATCTCATTTTTCGTTTCCTTTATATTGGATTTTATATCCGAAATCTGGCTCACCTTGTCGCGTATCTCTTCCAGCGAAATCTTACGTATTGCCTGACGTACCTGCTCCAACTGTTTCTGAAGAGCCTGTATGGTATTATTGTTCTTTTCCAATTCAGCCTTGTCGGAAAGTTTCTCCTGCAGACGTGTGGCGTATTCTTTCCAGTTTACGGCATCGAAGTCCTTAAACATATCCACCAGTTTCTTGCTCATGTCGTAGTCATACTGGAATTTCTGTTTCTCGGAATTTATATCATTCAGCTTGGCCATCAGCTCTATGTCTTTCTCCTGAAGTTCCTTTATCTCATGTTGAAGCAGGGATATCTTGTCCTGATTATCCCATCCGAGGATATAATTTGCCTTGCTCACTACCTGAGGACGGTCGTCCTTCTCATGCCTGTCATGTGAGAACTTAATAAGCCCCTCACGCGTAACAGCCTTCTCCTGATAGCGTTCGAACTCCTCAAGATTTTCCACGCACGCATAGTTGTATTTATTGAATATGGTATCGCGTATCCACTCCTCATATTCAGAGTCGGGACGTATTTCAATCTTGTCGAGCAGTCTGGCATCGTCAGCTGTAAATGTTTCCATACCTGCAAGCGAGTTGTAAGTACGATAGCGGTAATAAGTAATCCTTCCTTTCAGATCGTTGGAATTCAAGAACTTGTTTACCTCATGATAATACTGGTCAGGCACAAGCAGATGCAGGGCAAAGTTGTGAAGGATTTTCTCAATGGCACCCTCCCACTCCATTTCGGCAGGATTTACCCTTATCAGCTCACCGATGAAAGGTATCTCATCCTTTGTGGCTCCGGTATGTTCGAGTATCATTTCGCGTATCTCCGACTCACGTCCTGAAATATTGTTCTTGTTCTTCTTAAGAGATTCGATGGTCTTGATATACTCATCTATTCTTTGACCTATTTCTTTTCTTTCATTTTCGAAAGTTATAGTCTCTCTGATTTTCTGCTCTATACCGGCATTCATGCTTTCCAGACGTCCTGACACAGAGTCACGCTGACTTATGAAAGTATCCTTGTCGGGGTCAGTAGTGAGCGACAACACAGATGCCACCGAGTTATATTCATCCATACGAGACACGCGCTCATCACGGAGTTCTTCCAGGCGCTTGATCTCCTGCTCCATTTCCTTTATCTTCATGCCCACTTCATCATTCTCTATGGCAAGGGCTATGGAACGTTCGTCCTGACGCATTCTGTCTTCGTCGTCACGAAGTTTCTTTTCCTCTTTTTCAAGACGTTCCTGCTCCTGTTCCAAAGAATCCACACGTTCCTTACCCAGTTCTATAGTCTTACGGGCAAACCAGTAATCAATGCTTTCCCTGTCCATGGAAAGTTGCTTGATTTTCTGGGCATATTCTTTTATCTCGTCTGCATATTCTGATATAGGTGTAAGTAACTCAATCTGTTTTCCAGCCTTTTCGATATTGGTCTTTGCCTCCATCAGAGTCTTGAAGCTGTCTTTAAGCATTATATACTGCGACTCAGCATGCTGCTCTTCAAGCATATTGGTACGGATAAAATCATCGAGGTCGTCTAGTACCTTCACACCCACTATCTGATTGAACAATGAAAGAGCCTTGACGGAACGCATACCGAAAAGCTGTGTGATACGGTCGGCATAGCCTACAGGTCCTTCGAAGAATTCCACCATCGTGCGGTTCCCCTTATGCGAGCTTTCCAGACGCCGGCGCCACATACCCTTTCCGTCGAACGGTTGGAAGTCAGTCTTTATATCCAGTTCGCAATGAGCCAGACCGAAGGTACGTCTTAACTCTCCGCCCGAAAACCAACGTACCTGAAACACCGTAACCACACGGGTATCGGTATTGGTAAAAGTGGCAAGAAGCACAGAGTATGCCGAATGGTCGCGCAATGACTGTGTGCTTGCACCGCTTTCGCCTTCGCGCTGAATATTTCCATAATTACCAAGAACGTATGTCTCCTCTGTTCGGTTACCTTTCTTCTCCACTCCCGACGACTGGTTATAGAACCTGTCCTTCTTGGCAGGTACCATCAGAGTGAGTAGAGCATCTATTATGGTACTCTTTCCCGAAGCGTTTGCTCCCGTAAGCAGGGCATTGTTTCCCTGGGGCTCCATGCGGAAAATCCTTTCGTGAAATGTTCCCCAGTTGTATATCTCCATGTATTTCAAACGAAATCCCGACGTATCGGAACCGGTACTAAACAGACTCAACATATTCTTGCAGTTTATCCTTAAATTCTTGTAGTTTGTCCAATGTTACTTTCTCTTTAATTATTCTGTGAATCTGGTATGTATTCACATTGTCTCGCTTTATCAGTTTCAGATATCCCAGCGACACTATACGGTTGATATATGTGTCTATCTCGCTGAGTAACTTCACTCTGTTGAAACGCTCCGGAAGGAATATCTCTATTCGCTCCTTCAACTCGTCGGCACTGACAAAACGCTCTGTAGCATACAGTTCGTCCATATTGCTATCGAACTCTTCAAGCATCTGCCTTAAGATAATCAGAATCACCGATATTTCGAAACCAAGCTGCTGGCGAGGAATAAGTCCTGTGGTCCTATCCTCATCATCCACTATCTGCTTGATATATGCAAAACCTTCATCGCGCTTCACTATCAGCTCTATACCAATATTTGCGAGATACTTGTTTATCTCCGACTGATAGTTAAGGATGTCCTCCCATGCGTTCGTGTCTGTTACCTCTACGGGACCTTTAAGCAGGCGTACTACGGTACGTCCGTAAGGTGCTATTATAGAATCTATATTCATTTTAAGATAATAATTTCCGGTATTACTATTGATTTCTTCAACTCGCTGTTAAACGGTATTGTTTGTGTACGGTCGGCATTAATGGTATGTCTGAATCCGCGTATCACACTGATATATCCGAACAGCTCTGCCAGTCCTTTTTCCAGTCCTCCACTCTCCTCTACCACGTCGGACAGAGAAACCTGCTTGCGACGCTTCAATGAATCGTGAATTCTTTGTTTGAGTATCGAACGATCCACTCCATGACTTACAAAAAGCTTGTCGGCATGTTCTGCCTCGGCAATGTCCGCACTTGCTATTTCTATCACATTGTTATAGTTCACATCGTCAGTCTTTTCAAGAGTAAGCTTTCTCTCTATCGGCATGGATATTTCCGGTATAGTCTCCAGTTCGAGCGACACATCGGGTTTTATATTCTGGCTTGCCAACTGAAGTAGTACCGACTGTATATCCTGAATAACACGTTTCGATGCAGCCGACTGAGAATTATTGTTTTCGCAGATGATACGGCTCAACTTTTCAGCCATCTTGTCGTTTGCCTGATATACTTTCTTTCCGCTGTTATAAAGATACTGCTTCATATTTTTCAGGAACATATCTTCCTGACGGATCTGCGACGGATCGATGGAATGATACAAATCGTCAACCATATTATCCCATGCGTCCTGCATGGATGGTGTCATAAGGAAATCCCAAAAAGCATAGAAACTTTTTCCCTGCGAACTCTGCTGAAGCTTGTCAAGTGCATCGAACGTATATCCAAGGATATCACCTTTCGAAACGTCTCCCTCGGCATGTTTCTGATATATGGATTTTGTAATGGACTTGAAATTGTCTTCCACTTCCTTGAAATCGGAAAGAAGTTCCTTTGCCGTACGGGTAATGTCTCGGAAACGTGGAAGTACCTGATAGTCTTCATAGACCATTGCCGACTCGCCTGCTCTAAGACTCTGGATCTGATGCTCTATCTCCAACTTTTTCTGCTCAAGCATTCGGATACGTTCTTCAGGATCCTCGTTGGTAAACTCAACAAGTTCCTTTATCTGTCCGTAAAGGTTCATAAACTTCGACTCCGTTCCCACAAATTCATCCTTCTTCAAACTGAGAAGCCAGTCTATCACCTTGCTGGAATACGACGAAAGCTCATAGAACACCTCGCCGCTTTCTTCCTGATAATTGCGGAGAAAACCTTTGTCCGTCCATTTCTGAATATACTTGTATGCTTTCTCATCGTATGAGTCGAACACATTTATATCGTTCTCCTCATCCTTTTCCAGATTAATGGAAGAAAGATAATCTGAAAGTCGCATTTTCAGTGAATCATATGCCACAGGCTCTCTGTGCTTATAGAATGTTTCGTACAGAAACAATACAATAATCTCCCTGTTGCGCAAACGCAAAAGTTCCGCGCATGGGGAATCGTTCAATATATCGGACAATAGCTGGGTTTCGGACATGTTTTTTTATTCGAAATAAGTTATCATACAAAGTTAGCTATAAAATCCGACACTGCAATGAGAGCTACCCAAAAAGCATATTTTAAGCGTGCGCACGTTTCACTTAAAACGGGCGTTCATTCGAAACAAAGCGTGCGCACGCTTTAGATCAAATGTGCGCACGCTTTTTTCAGTGCTTTCTAAAAGGAAATAAACAGCAAAAAATTCTATTAAAAAAGATGAGACAATTTAATTCACATCACAAAAAAGTTCATCAATCAAAACTGATTTATAACTCTACCAAGGTTATTCAAGTACTTCGCCTTTTTCATTGAACAAAACAACACCTTCTTCACCTTCGGCATCAACCAGAGTTACCTGATAAACAGCTGTTCCGTCTTCTGAAACTTCAACTGCTGCAGATTTAACAGTAAAGTCCTTATAACTTTTTGCCAATACTTCCTGAACTGCCTTAGGAAGATCCTTGATTTCTATAGGTTTAAAATCGTTTACATTTGTTACTACAGTAACTTCAGGTGATGAAAAACTTGAAGCGAATGCAACTGTTGTTCCTAATCCCATTACCAATGCTAATGCAAAAAATACTTTTTTCATAATTCAATAGTTTTAAATGTTAGACAATTAGTTTAGTTTTCGTAGAATTAAGTGCAAAGTGCATGCCAAAAAGTTTACACCACATATAACAAATTAATAACCAATACATTAAATCAAAATTCAGATTTTCAGATTTTAAACCGGAATAAATATAGATGTGTAATTTTATACACAATATTGTGGAATAGGATTGTTTATGGGTAAAAATTACTCACAAGAACGGATATAAAAAAAGCCGCTTTTGAAGCGGCTTTTTTTATATTAAAATTTTAATCAGAATTCAGAAGTAAAGTGGAACTTGATGTGTTTGAAATCCATCTGTGCCATCTGCAGTACATATCCACTGTCTGTCAGGAACACATCTCTTCCATCACGGTCTTTTGCCATATACTGGTATTTACGTTTCTTGAATGCCTCAAGCTCTTCCGGATCATCACTTTCTATCCAGCAAGCCTTATAAAGACTTACAGGCTCCCAACGACATTTGGCATTATATTCATTTTCCAAACGATACTGGATTACCTCAAACTGCAACTGACCTACAGTACCAATAATCTTGCGGCCGTTGAACTGGTTGACAAAAAGCTGTGCCACACCTTCGTCCATAAGCTGGTCGATACCCTTGTTGAGCTGTTTTGTCTTCATCGGATCGGCATTCTCTATATATTTGAACATCTCAGGAGAGAAGCTTGGGAGACCTTTGAAATGAAGGTTTTCACCTTCAGTCAGTGTGTCACCAATCTTGAATGTTCCGTTGTCCGGCAAACCGATGATATCTCCTGCCCAAGCCTCATCCACTGTAGTCTTACGCTGTGCCATGAACTGTGTAGGCGAAGAGAAACGCATTGTCTTGTTGTGACGTACATGCAGATAAGGGGTGTTACGGGTAAACTTGCCTGAACATACCTTACAGAATGCCACACAAGAACGGTGGTTAGGGTCGATATTGGCCGTTATCTTGAAAATAAATCCTGTAAACTTAGGCTCATCCGGATTTACAGTACGTTCTACAGCTGTAACAGGACGAGGACTAGGAGCAATCTCTACGAAGCAGTCGAGCAATTCCTGAACACCGAAGTTGTTGAGCGCAGAACCGAAGAACACAGGAGCTACATCACCTTTAAGATATTCTTCTACATTGAATTCAGGATATACTCCATCAATCAGTTCAAGCTCGCCGCGGAGTTTGTCTGCAAGATCATGACCTATATGATTGTCCAGTTCCTCTGTATTGATATCTACCTCTACCTTCTCTGTTACAACCTGCTTAGAAGGCTGGAAAAGGTTCAGTTTCTGTTCATATATATTATATACACCGCGGAAACGTGGTCCACTCTCGATAGGCCATGTAAGAGGACGTACCTGGATAACAAGTTCTTCTTCAAGCTCGTCAAGCAAATCGAACGGGTCCTTGGCTTCGCGGTCCATCTTGTTGACAAAGATGATAACCGGAGTGTTACGCATACGGCACACTTCCATCAGTTTTCTTGTCTGGGTTTCCACACCTTTCGCACCATCAACAACGATGATTACACTATCCACAGCAGTAAGTGTACGGTAAGTGTCTTCGGCAAAGTCCTGGTGACCCGGAGTATCAAGGATATTAACCTTATAGTCGTTATAGTCGAACTCCATCACAGATGTGGTTACGGAAATACCACGCTGCTTTTCGATGTCCATCCAGTCGGATGTAGCTGTTTTCTTGATTTTGTTTGATTTTACCGCACCGGCTACCTGAATCTGACCTCCGAAAAGCAAGAGTTTTTCTGTCAACGATGTCTTTCCGGCATCAGGATGGGCGATAATGGCAAACGTACGTCTTCTTTCTATTTCCTGATTCATATATTATTTAGTTGTTAGTCGTTGGTTGTCAGTTGTTAGATCTAAAAACTAAGAACTAATATCTAACAACTCGTCTTTTAAATCTTTATTTCATTAATATCTCCATACATTCCTTGAGACTGTCCATCCAATATGGTATCTCTATCCCGTAAGTCTCCTTAATCTTGGTCTTGTCAAGCACAGAATAATGAGGACGTGTAGCCTTTGTAGGATAATCCTCTGTATGAAGCGGTTTAACATTGCATCCCTGAATGCCTGCAATAGCATGAATTGCCTTGGTAAAATCATACCATGAGCATACACCTTCGTTGCTGAAATGATATACTCCAGGAACTATTCCCTTGTTTATGGCTGCAAATATTGCCACAGCTAGGTCGCGGGCATATGTAGGAGTTCCTATCTGGTCGAATATAACGCCCAATGTATCTCTTTCCCTTCCCAGACGCATCATTGTCTTTACGAAATTATTTCCGAAAGAAGAATACAGCCATGCGGTCCTTATAACCATTGTTTCAGGACAATACTTGAATGCTTCCTGTTCTCCGCCAAGTTTGGTCACACCGTAAACAGAGTTTGGGCATGTCTCTTCATCCTCACGGTATGGAATATGTGCCGTTCCGTCGAATACATAATCGGTTGACACCTGAATAAGGTATCCGTTTCTTGCTTTTGCAGCCTTGGCAAGGAAGCCTGGAGCCTGCTGGTTAAGCATCCTACAAAGTTCAACATTATCTTCTGCCTTATCCACTGCAGTATATGCCGCACAATTGACAATAATATCTATATTGTTCGACATTGCATAATTCATTACAGCCTGCTCATTGCAAATGTCAAGTTCTGCCACATCAGTGAAAAAGTATCTGTACTGTAGATATGATTCCGACAGGATACGCATTTCATTTCCAAGCTGACCGTTGGCGCCTGTCACGAGTATATTTTTCATAACTCCAATTCTCCTTTCTTATCTTTTATATAATAATCGGCAAGAATAGCCAGAAGGTCGCTTATCACTTTAATGGCTTTCTGTGTTTCCTCGCTTATTTCCTTTTTCTGAAGTTTCAGCATAAGTACGCCATACATGGCATCAAAACATGTTTCCAGCTCCGGAACATCCTTATCCGCACCTTTTGCCCTAAGTTCTACAATAAAAGGAAGGGCCTTATAATATGCTGCACTATAATATGGATATTTAGGAGAGCGGAGCAATTGCAAATGCAGGTCTGTAAGCCAGACTATTATATTCTTGTTTATCTGGACATGACCTTTCTCCATCACACCCTCGTCGTGCATCATGTTTGCAAGATCCTTATACCATTGGAACAGTGTCGCTTTCTGTTCTTCCGACACAGGATATGGATCGACTATATCCTTCTTTATCCTGTCCATATCAAAATGATACGCACGAAGCAAATCTTCTATCTGCCACATATAAAGCAGATATTCAGCTATATTCTGCTGTTTTAACTGTTGAGATATATACATATATCAATATAATGAATTTCCTAATAATGCCAAAACCAAGCCTACTATAGAGGCTACTATTACAATGATACCAATAACACGGTTTAAAATCCAAATGCCACGGACATTGAAATGATTACGAACTTTATTAACGAAATATGTAATGCTGAACCACCATGTCAGAGCACCTAACACGATAGCCAGATATCCAACCAACTGAAAACCGACAGGACTTCCTGGCATGACAAATGAAAATCTTGCAAAAAGACCTACAAAAAGAAATATAATCAGAGGATTGGATAATGTAACAAAAAATGCTGTGATGAAATTATGAAGATATGAACCGCGTTTACCGGAAACCGGACGCAAAGCTTTTACAGGGTTACTTCTGAATGTATAGATACCGAAAGCCAGAAGCATTATACTACCTACTATCTGCAACAAAGTCTGGTGCTTGATAATAAGCTCATCCATAAAGCTCATGCCGTAACCCGTTATCAATGAATAGCCTATATCGCTCAATGCAGCGCCAAGACCAGTTACAAAACCGAACCAACGTCCCTTATTCAGTGTTCGCTGAATACAAAGAACGCCAACGGGTCCGAGTGGTGCCGAAACCACTACCCCAATAACAAAACCCTTTACCAATAAATCCAGTATAGTAACTTGCTCTAACCAATTCATAGTGCAAAGATGTGACTTTTTTGCGAAAGTACCTATAATTCATGTAGATTTTCTTTCGTAAAAACAGGCTTTTATGTACCTTTGCAACATATTATATATGTTTTTTATTTGTTTTACAATTACAGAATGTCTTTAAACTCAAAAACAATATAAATGTTATGATTCTATTTTTCAGAACCCCTAGTAAAAGCGTGATTGCTACTTCATGCAGTCAGGAATTGAATGCTGAAGACATCAAAAAGTTATGCTGGCTTTACAGTGACGCAACTGTAGAGACTGAAGATAACCTGAAAGGATGCTTCATCGGTCCACGCCGAGAAATGATTACTCCATGGAGTACGAATGCCGTAGAGATCACTCAGAACATGGGTATAAGCGGAATACGCCGTATAGAGGAATATTTCCCTGTAAAAGATGAAAACGCTGAATACGACCCTATGCTTCAGCGTATGTACAAAGGCTTGAATCAGGAAATATTTGATGTGAATATCAAACCGCAACCTATTATTTACATAGAAAACCTGGAAGAATATAACGAGCAGGAAGGTCTGGCTCTCTCACGCGAGGAAATGGACTATCTGCTTAAAGTGGAAAAAGACCTGGGACGCAAGCTTACCGACTCAGAGGTGTTCGGTTTCGCACAAATCAACTCAGAACACTGCCGTCACAAAATATTCGGTGGTACTTTCATCATCGACGGACAGGAAATGGAATCATCACTCTTCCAGATGATCAAGAAAACAACAAACGAAAATCCTAACAAGATTATTTCAGCATATAAGGATAATGTAGCATTCGCTGAAGGTCCTGTTGTGGAACAGTTCGCTCCGAAAGATCACTCTACTTCTGATTATTTCGTAATCAAAGATATCAAGACTGTTATCTCACTGAAAGCTGAGACTCATAACTTCCCTACTACTGTAGAACCGTTCAACGGTGCATCAACTGGTACAGGTGGTGAAATCCGCGACCGTATGGGTGGTGGTAAAGGTTCATGGCCTATCGCCGGTACAGCCGTTTACATGACTTCTTATCCTCGTTCGGAAGAAGGACGCGAATGGGAAAACATTCTTCCTGTACGCCAGTGGTTGTATCAGACTCCGGAACAGATTCTTATCAAGGCTTCAAACGGTGCTTCTGACTTCGGTAACAAGTTCGGTCAGCCGCTTATCTGTGGTTCTGTACTTACATTCGAACATCAGGAAAACAACGAAAAGTATGCTTACGACAAGGTTATCATGCTTGCCGGTGGTGTAGGTTACGGTACTCAGCGTGACTGCTTGAAGGGTAGCCCTGAAGCTGGTAACGAAGTTGTGGTTCTTGGTGGTGACAACTATCGTATCGGTCTTGGTGGTGGTTCTGTATCTTCTGTTGAGACAGGACGTTATTCTTCTGGAATCGAGCTTAACGCCGTACAGCGTGCAAACGCGGAAATGCAGAAACGTGCTTACAACGTGGTTCGTTCACTTTGTGAAGAAGATGAAAACCCTATCGTTTCTATCCACGACCACGGTTCGGCAGGTCACGTGAACTGTCTGTCTGAGCTTGTAGAAGATTGCGGTGGTCTTATCCACATGGACAAGCTTCCTATCGGTGACGAAACTCTTTCTGCTAAGGAAATCATCGCAAACGAATCTCAGGAACGTATGGGATTGCTTATCGATGAAAAGGCTATTGACCACGTAAGAAAGATTGCTGAACGCGAACGTGCTCCTATGTACGTTGTAGGTGAAACTACAGGCGACCACCGTTTCGTATTCGAACAGGCTGACGGCGTCCGTCCATTCGACCTGGCTGTTGACCAAATGTTCGGTTCTTCTCCTAAGACATATATGGTTGACAAGACCGTAGAACGTAAATATGAAAATGTATCATACGATGCGGCAAAACTGAACGAATACGTTAGAACTGTTCTTCAGCTTGAAGCTGTAGCTTGTAAGGACTGGTTGACAAATAAGGTTGACCGTTCGGTAACAGGTAAGATTGCACGTCAGCAGTGTCAGGGTGAACTTCAGTTGCCATTGAGTGACTGTGGTGTGGTAGCTCTCGACTATCGTGGAAATGCCGGTATCGCAACAGCTATCGGTCACGCTCCTCAGGCTGCACTTGCAGATCCTGCTGCAGGTTCTGTTCTTGCCGTTTCTGAAGCTCTGACAAACCTTGTATGGGCTCCTTTGGCAGACGGTATGGACAGCATTTCTCTTTCTGCCAACTGGATGTGGCCTTGCCGCTCACAGGAAGGTGAAGATGCAAGACTTTATACAGCTGTGAAGGCTTTGTCTGACTTCTGCTGCTCACTTCAGATAAACGTTCCTACAGGTAAGGACTCATTGTCAATGACTCAGAAATATCCTAACGGAGAAAAGATTATCAGCCCGGGAACAGTAATCGTTTCTGCAGGTGGTGAAGTAAGCGACGTGAAGAAGGTGGTTTCTCCTGTTATGGTTAATAAGGAAAAATCTACATTCTATCATATAGACTTCAGTTTCGACCAGTTGCGTCTTGGAGGTTCTGCTTTTGCTCAAAGCCTCAACAAGGTAGGTAGCGATGTTCCTACAGTACAGAACCCAGAATACTTCCGCGATGCATTCCTCGCAGTTCAGGAACTTATCAACAAGGGACTGATTCTTGCAGGTCACGATATTTCTGCCGGTGGTCTTATCACTACATTGCTTGAAATGTGTTTCGCTAACACAGAAGGCGGTATGGAAATCGAACTTGACAAGATTAAATGTGATGATATTGTCAAGATTCTGTTTGCAGAAAATCCGGGTATCGTTATACAGGTAGCAGATAAGAACAAAGCTGAAGTCAAGAAGATTCTTGAAGATGCAGGCGTTGGCTTCGTGAAACTTGGTAAACCGACAGAAGAACGTCATATCCTCGTTTCTAAGGATGGTGCAACTTACCAGTTCGGTATCGACTATCTGCGCGACGTATGGTATTCTACTTCATACCTGATGGATCGTCATCAGAGCATGAACGGATGTGCCAAGAAGCGTTTCGAAAACTACAAACAGCAGCCTGTTGAATTTGCATTCAACCCTTCATTCACAGGTAAGCTTTCTCAGTTCGGACTTGATCCTGACCGTCGTACTCCAAGCGGTATCAAGGCTGCTATCATCCGCGAGAAAGGTACTAACGGTGAACGTGAAATGGCATACATGCTTTACCTTGCAGGATTCGACGTTAAGGACGTTACAATGACTGACCTTGTAAGTGGTCGCGAAACATTGGAAGACATCAACATGATTGTATTCTGCGGTGGTTTCTCTAACTCTGACGTTCTTGGTTCTGCTAAGGGATGGGCCGGTAGCTTCCTGTTCAATCCTAAAGCTAAAGCAGCTCTTGACAACTTCTACGCACGCCAGGATACATTGTCACTCGGTGTATGTAACGGTTGCCAGCTGATGATGGAACTCGGACTTATCACTCCTGAAGACAAGAAGAAAGGCAAGATGCTTCATAACGACTCACACAAGTTTGAATCTAACTTCCTTGGCGTGACAGTTCCTATGAACCGCAGCGTAATGTTCGGCTCATTGAGCGGTTCTAAGCTCGGTATCTGGGTAGCTCACGGAGAAGGTAAGTTCTCATTGCCTTATCCTGAAGACCACTATAATGTAGTTCTGAAGTATTCATACGATGAATATCCTGGTAATCCTAACGGTTCAGACTACAGCGTAGCAGGTATCGCTTCACAGGACGGACGTCATCTTGCAATGATGCCACACCTTGAAAGAGCTTGCTTCCCATGGGAAAATGCTTATTATCCAGCAGAACGTCTTGGTGAAGACCAGATTACTCCATGGATGGAGGCATTCGTAAATGCTCGCAAATGGGTTGAAGCAAACAAGAAATAATACGTAACATTTTGTTATTAATAATATCAAAAAGGTTTTCCCGGGTAAAATCGGGAAAACCTTTTTTTCGTTTTATTTTGATTTCCAATCATTTTTAGCGACATTTGCAATGTATAACTTCATAATGCCATGTTTTATAGAATTGTCCTTACATTTATCATATTATTCTCATGTATATTAAATTCATACACTCAAATATACAAATACATTGACATGAAAGACGGCCTCAGCAGCCGACGTGTCCTATCTATATGCCAAGGAAATCAGGGATATATGTGGATTCTGACACACAAAGGTGTGGACAGATTCGACGGAAAGAATTTCAAGCACTACCAACTGACGAGAAATAACAATACAGTAAACTTCTATCCAAACCTTAATCAACTTGCCACCGACGCCGAGAACAAACTATGGGAAGCGGGAAAAGATGGATACATATATAAATACGAGGAGATGAGAGATTCATTTCGTCTTGTATTCGACATGAAACAGACATATCCGCAATACAAGGATCTACCCGTATCTGCCATATATTTTGGTCATAATGAAATATTAATGACTTGCGATAAAGATATTGTTATTTACAATACGGAGAAAGACAGCACTTCATGTATTACCAATCTGCTAAATGAGGATATTTCATACATAGCACAGGATGAAAATCCCGGTGAATACTTTCTGGCGTCAAAAAGACATATTTACAAAATCAAGAGAACACCTTCCGGCACATATTCTAAAGAAAACTATGGCTTGGATGAGGTTGGATTGATAGATTACATTTATTACCACAAAGAAACCGGATATCTGATTATAAACTCCCTTATAAATGGATTATACCTTTATGATACGGATAAAGCCATTCTACATAATGTAGGTAAAGTATTGACAGACGTAAGCATAAATACAATAAAGCCGTATGGCAGTTCCGGATGTGAAGTTCTGATAGCAACAGACGGAGACGGAGTTTATAAGCTGAACCTGAAGGACAGAACTTTCGCCAGCTTCCTTACAGAGGACTATTCCAGACAGAACAGAATGAATGGAAGCATTGTCAAGGACTTATGCATTGATCATGACGGACGTATATGGAATGTAATTTACCCTACCGGTATCACTGTATATACAGAAAAATATCAGCCATACGAATGGATCAGACACTCCAAAGACAATAGTAATTCACTAATAGACAACAGAATTAATGCCATTATGACCGATTCGGATGGCGATGTATGGTTTGCTACCAGCAATGGTATAAGCTGCTTTGACCGCTCGGCAAAGAAATGGATAAACTATCTGTCATCATTTGCTAAAGATTCGAAGAATGATAACCATATATTTACGTCTTTATGCGAATACAAAACGGGAGAGATACTGGCAGGAGGATATATGTCAGGAATATACCGAATAAACAAAAATAGCCAAACAGCCGACTATGCAATCAGACTGTCACCTGATAATGACGAAACACCTGACAAATATATAAGAAGCATAATTCGCGACTCTGACAATATACTTTGGGGAGGTGGCTTCCAAAGCCTAAGGATGTATGATCCTCAAAATAAACGTACAAGCATGTATCCATCAACATATCCGATAACATGCATAAAGGAAAAAGACAAAAAGTCATTATGGATAGGAACAATAGACGGACTGTACATTTTCAGTAAGCCTGAAGAAAAGCTGGAAAAATTCAGAACAGAAGAAGAAACCGGGTGTGTAAATTCCATATGCATTACTCGGGATGGGAGCTATACATTCGTAGGAACGTACGGCAACGGACTTTTCATCATAGACAATATTTCAGGAGAGGTAAAACATTATACTACTGCAAACTGTAGCCTTATTACAAACAACATTTACAGTCTGGTAGAAAACAAATATGGCGACATAGTTCTGGGAACAGAAAACGGAATTTCCCTATTCAGCATCAAGGACAAAATGTTTACAAACTGGACAGGGGAACAGGGCCTTTCAGCATATAACTTCAACCAGGGGGCTGCCGTAAACACTGGATATGGAGAGATTATATTAGGTAGTAATGACGGAGCAATTGTACTTGCTGACAGTATGAAACTGCCTGAGAAATTTTCTTCTCATATGGTTCTTGACAACCTTAGCATAATGTACAAGCCTGCATACCCGGGCGAAAAAGGTTCGCCATTGAAAAAACTGCTTGACGAGACATCAATCCTGGAGTTGGAATTCAATCAGAATACCTTCTCAATAAACGTATCTTCTGTCAACTACGACAATCCGTCAAACATCTATTATACCTGGAAACTGGAAGGCTTCTTCGACGAGTGGAGCAGTCCCAGTGAAGATGGAATGATAAGATATACTAACATATCACCTGGAGAATACAGACTAAGAATAAGAGCAATACTTCTGGACAACAACCAATTGCTGGAAGAGAGAAACATCAGTATTATCATTAAAAGTCCTATATGGCTTACTTCATGGGCCATAATGCTTTATATAGTATTAATATTCGGAGCGGCATTTTCACTTTACAGATATAAGATGATAAAGAAAGACAGACGTATATCGCAGGAGAAAATAAATTTCTTTATACATACGGCTCACGACATACGTACACCACTTACACTTATAAAAGCGCCTTTGGGAGAAATTCTGAAAAAAGAGAAGCTTTCGTCCGAAAGTACCATGAACATAAACCTGGCTCTACAAAACACAGACAACCTTTCGGAACTGGCGAACAAACTGATGAACTTCCAGAAAGAGGAGCTTTACAGTCCGCAAGTCAGCGTAAAAAAATATGAACTTAATTCATATCTTAAAGAGTATCTTCAACAGTTCAAAAACTATGCTGAGCAACAGGAGGTTACTTTGAAATACGAAAGCGATTTCAATGAGCTGGAAGTGTGGATAGACCGTAACAAAATGGATTCGATATTAAGGAACCTTATATCGAACGCCATTAAATATACTCCCAAGGGTGGATATGTGGACATAAATGCATCACATAATAAAAAGAACTGGAATATCGACATAACCGACACCGGTATAGGAATACCTAAAAAAGACAGGAAGAAGATGTTCAGATATATGTTCAGAGGACAGAACGCAACAAACCAGCTTATCACCGGTTCAGGTATCGGAATGCTTCTGACATGGAGGCTAATACGCAACCATGAAGGACGCATATCGTTCACCAGTGAAGAGAATTCCGGTACAAGCTTCCATTTGTCGTTCCCTATCAGAAGCAGAAAATACATATATCGTGATGAAAATCCGGAAGAATGGAATGAAGCAAACATACAGGAAGGATGGGCATACACCATAGCTTCACAAGAAGACCAGCAGACAAAATCCACTGTCACACAAACGGAGAATAATATCCCGGAGAATGCTCCGCACATTCTAATTGTAGAAGATAACGATGTGTTGAGAAACTTCCTGATGCAATCGTTGGCAGACACATACCACACATCCGGTGCAGAAAACGGCAAAGAGGCCCTTGACACAATAAGAAAGAAACAACCGGATCTGATTATATCGGATGTAATGATGCCTATAATGAACGGATACGAACTATGTAGAGCAGTAAAAGGTAATATGGCAACCAGTCATATACCGTTCATTATGCTTACTGCCCTTGGCGAAAAGAAGGATATTATTGACGGTCTGAAGACTAAAGCAGACCTGTATATAGTAAAACCGTTCGACATAACCCTTCTGAAAGCCAATATCAGCAATGTTCTTGAAAACAGAGACCTGATAAGGAAAAGGCTTCAGGAACTTATAGTATCCCTGCCACAACAAAAAGAAGATACGGACGAGAATTCTATATCATCAGAAGAAAATGACGTGCCGGAAATGATTTCCACACTTGACGAAGAGTTTATCCGTAAAGTGACCGGACTTATAAAAGAAGGACTTGGAAAAGGTCTGAATGTGGATACCTTATGTGCAGCCGTAAACATGAGCCGTACAAGTTTCTACAACAAGATCAAAGCACTTACAGGTGAACCTCCAGCCGAGCTTATCAGGAACATACGTATGCAGGAAGCTGCCATATTACTGAAAACAAAGGAATATACCGTATCAGAGGTTTCAGACATGCTCGGATTTGCCGACCCGAAATATTTCGCAGATACATTCAAAAAATATTACGGTGTTCCTCCTAGAGATTATATGAAATCAGTTAATAACTAAAAACAGAGAAATAAGCTAGTTCTTAATTAACGACATGATATATCTAAATTATTTTACAATATTCTTCCGAATAGGACTATTCACAATAGGAGGCGGTTATGCCATGGTTCCACTGATTGAAGCGGAAATAGTTGATAAAAGGAAATGGATAAAAAAAGAAGAATTCCTTGACCTCATGGCATTGTCGCAAACAGTTCCGGGAATATTCGCCGTCAACATCGCAATATTCATAGGGTATAAACTGCGTAAATTCTGGGGAGCATTCTTCATGGCTTTAGGAACAATCATGCCATCATTTCTGATAATACTGGCCATTGCACTATTCTTCAGGCAGTTCCAGCATCTGGAGCCTGTTGAAAGAGTATTCAAGGGCATACGTCCCGGAGTAGTGGCATTAATTGCCGCACCTACTTTCAAAATGGCTAAAACCGCACGTATCAACAGATACAATATATGGATTCCGGCAGTATCTGCACTGCTTATATGGCTGCTCGGCTTCTCGCCTATCTACGTAATTATTCTGTCAGGACTTGGCGGATATATTTACGGGCGATATAAAAGAAAAACTGAGGATAAAAGCAAATGACAGAGAGTTGAAAGTCAGTAAAAGCCACACCCAAATTCTTAATTATTAACTTTTAATTTTTAATTTACAACATGATATTCCTACAACTATTCTATACATTCTTCAAGATAGGTCTCTTCGGATTCGGCGGAGGCTATGCAATGTTGTCCATGATACAAGGTGAAGTTGTGACACGTCATGACTGGCTCAGTTCTTCTGAATTCACAGATATAGTTGCCATCAGCCAGATGACACCCGGTCCTATCGGTATAAACTCTGCCACATACGTTGGTTATACAGCTGTAGTTAATGCCGGCTACTCTCATGGAATAGGCGTTTTAGGTTCTGCCATAGCAACATGTTCTGTAGTCTTGCCTTCATTCATCCTGATGATATTGATAAGCAAATTCTTTTTGAAATATCAGAAACACCCTGTAGTGGCTTCTGTATTCGACGGGCTACGCCCAGGAGTAGTGGGACTTTTAGCATCTGCAGCCCTTGTACTGATGAATACCGAGAATTTTGGTTCGGACACTTACAGCATAATAACGAGCATAGCGATTTTCGCTTCAGTGTTCATCGCTTCACACAAATATAAAGTCAATCCTATACTTCTTATCATACTCTGCGGCATCGCTGGATTTATATTATATTGACACATCATCTAATTACTCATAGTATCTGAAGATTGCATTCCATATATAGTAAAAATGCGAAAATAAAATAAATGATTTTCAATTTTCCGTTTTTTTCATATATTTGCAATGTTTTGTTCCAATATGCCTATTTACAGGATGAGGATGAAAAGGGAATCGGGTGAAAATCCCGGACAGTCCCGCTGCTGTAATCTCCACAGAATAAGGATAGCTTAATATCTGTTTAACCACTGTCAAACTTGATGACGGGAAGGTAAAGCCATCCGGAGTAAGTCAGAAGACCTGCAAAACAAGAAATCATACCACAGCATTCTCGAGGAAAGAATGATGCGGATACATGTAATTTTTGTAAGATACTTATTGAGTAAGAAATGGGCAAACTGAATTATGTTGTCCACAGGTACGCTGTAACTGTACTGTTTTTATGTCCGATAATGGTATCTATGGCACAGAAGAACAACACAGACAGCATCACCGGTAGGATACACCAAATTCCGGACGTTACTATCAGTGCGAGAAAGACTCCATCAGCCTTAATGGCAACGTCACCGCTTCAGATACTGAAAAAATCAGAGCTGGAGCGTATGGGAGTGTATGATGTAGCCGAAGCCGTAAAACACTTTTCGGGAGTTAATGTAAAAGACTACGGAGGTATAGGAGGACTGAAAACTGTTTCCATAAGAAGTATGGGAGCACAGCATACAGGAGTTATATACGATGGAGTAAGCATAAGCGACTGCCAGTCTGGACAAGTTGATATTTCAAGGTACTCTCTGAGTAATGTATCAGAACTTTCTCTTACAATTGGTCAGACTGATGATATATATCAAAGTGCAAAAGCTTTTGCCTCGGCAGGAGTTCTCAACATAAAGACTATAACACCTGACATAGAAAAAGGTAAATACAGTATTAACGCTTCCTTCAAAACCGGCTCATATGGTTTGATTAATCCCTCTGTAATGTATAGCCATAAAATAACCAATAAAACTGGTCTTTCATTTTATGGAGATTATCTGCAAGCCGACGGTAACTACAGATTTAAATTATGGAACGGAAACCAACTGATTGATGCAAAAAGGAACAACAGCGACATACGTTCTTACAGAGCAGAAGCAAATCTGTACTCATCCATTACCTCCAAACAAGACCTACAAGTAAAAGCATACCTATTTGACTCAGAAAGAGGACTGCCGGGAAGTGTGGTTTACGACAATCCTTATTCTGCTGAAAGACTGTACGATAGAAACTACTTCGGACAAGTGCGTTACGAAAACAGATGGAATAAACGGTTGAAAATGCAGGTACTTGGAAAATTCAACTACAGTTGGAATAGAGACTATAACGACAAGTCATCCGGAATAACAGACGACCGATACAGACAGACAGAGACCTATCTGTCAGCCACCGTAATGGGCAGTCCGATAAAAAATCTTTCTTTCTCATTTGCACAGGATTTTGCATATAATTATCTGTACACTAACCTGAGAGATTGCCAGTTTCCTGAAAGATTTACTGTACTGAGTGCTTTGGCTGCCAGATATGAACGTACCAACTTCTCAGCTTCGGCTTCACTGCTCAACACATACATAACAGAGAATGTGAAGATAGGTAAAGCTGCAAATGACAGGAAACGTCTGTCTCCTGCGGTCAGTATATCGTGGAAACCTTTACGTCAGCACGGATTAAGGATAAGAGCCTCGTATAAGGATATATTCAGAACTCCTACATTCAACGACCTGTATTATCTCCTTATAGGGAATACCAATCTTCGTCCGGAAACCACACGACAGGGAAACTTCGGAGTGACATACAATAGATCGGACTCTAACAGACGATTCAGATTCCTTAGCCTTTCAGCTGATGTATATTATAATAAGGTCAACGACAAGATTGTTGCAGTTCCCACCATGTTTGTGTGGAAAATGATGAATGTCGGTAAAGTTGAGACTATAGGAACAGACATAAACATATCATCGGAATACAGTCTGACAGACAAAATAAACCTTTATATCACAGCTAACTATAACTTTATCCAGGCAGAGGATATAACCGACCCTGAATCAAAAACATGGAGAAACCAGATTGTATATACTCCAAAACATTCAGGAGGAGGAAGTCTCACAATAGAGAACCCATGGGTGAATATTACATATAATGTAACCTTTGCTTCTGAGAGATATACTCTGGCACAAAACCTTCCTTCGTACCGTATTGAGCCATATTCCGATCATAGCTTATCGGCATACAGATTTTTTTCCTGGAAAAAGCACAAATTCAAGATTCAGCTGGATGCATTAAATCTGAGCGGAAAAAACTATGAGGTCATAAGATTTTATCCTATGCCGGGAAGAAACTATAAAGTATCACTGAGTTATATTCTATAACAGATAAAACTCTATGAATAAGAATATTAAATCATTAAACAACAACAAATAAAAACAGAACATTATGAAATTGAAATTCATTTATCTTACAGCAGCTATGTTTCTTATCACTGCAATGACATCATGTAATAACGATGAACCGGGAATTGATGGTGGAACAGAAAAACCTGTAATCACCACAGGAGCATACATAATTAACACTGGCAACTGGGGTGCCAATGACGGTTCAATACAATGGTACGATATAGACAAAGGCACAGCGTCATCTGATATTTATGCAGCAAGTAACGGCAAAGGAATAGGTGACCTTCAGGACTTATGTGTTTATGGCTCTAAACTATATGCAGTAAGCACCACTTCTTCAAAAATAGAGATACTGGACAAGGAAGGAAAAATAATAAAAAGCATGCCACTTACAACGTCCGACAATAAACCTCTGCAACCAAGATTTGCCACAGCAGGCGACGGATTTGTATTCTTTACTGCATACGACGGTACTGTTTCCAAACTTGATACCCTGTCTCAAGAAATAGTTTCTTCTGTAAATGTAGGGGATTATCCGGAGGGATTGTCATACACCAAGGGAAAAATCTTCGTAAATATCTCCGGATATGGTATGGGAAATACAGTTGCGGTAGTAGATGCAAAGACCATGACCAAAGTCGAGGATATTACAGTTTTGCTTAATCCTTATACGCAAAGCATTGTGGGTAGCGACGGATTTGTGTATATTGTATCAAATGGTAACTATGCCGGATCTGAAGGACTAGAAGAGGAGGATTATATCTACGGAACTATGCAACGTATAAATCCAGATACATATCAGGTTGAGGAACTATGCAACGCTTCATACATAGCCAACAATGGCGACAAGATGTATATTCTCTACTCTGAGTTCCATCTGCCGGAAAGAGCAAAGTGTTTCGTATATGATATCAAGACCAGTAAAGAGACAGAATTCGTAAAATTCAGCGACATACCAAACCCAGGCGGTATAGCTGTTGACCCTGAGACAGAAGATGTGTACATAATAAACCAGCCATACGGAGCGTTGAACGACGTATATGTGTACGACAAGAACGGCAACAAAAAATCTCAATTTGAAGCCGGTCAATACACTACAGGAATACGTTTTGTAACAGAATAAAAGCCAAAAGAAGAAATATCTGCATCATTATTATAATGAAGAAATCATTTTTACTATCTGCCAATATAGTAACATTAGTCCTGCTTCTCTCTGCATGCAGCGGAGGAAGCAGGACTTCCTCGCATTCTGAAACTCCTGTCGATACAGTAAAATTCAGTTATGCGGAAAACATCAGAATTCTGAAATTCAAGGATTATACCAAAGTGGAACTGCGCAATCCATGGGATACACTGAAAACTCTGCATACGTACATACTGACAGACAGAGACAATACCAACACCGGCAATCTGCCCGAAGGAACTATAGTTCGTACTCCTTTAAATAATGCCATTGTTTACTCATCTGTTCACAACTCCCTCTTGGCCGAAACAGGAGCTATCAAATCCATAGCCGGAGTGTGCGACATTCAGTATATCAAGCATCCACAGATAAAGGAGATGTACGAAGGTGGCTTCATAGCCGACTGCGGCTCTTCAATGAGTCCCGACATAGAAAAGATTATCGACCTCAATGCCGATGCGGTACTGCTCTCTCCTTTTGAGAATAGCGGCGGGTACGGAAGAATAGAAAGTATAGGAATACCCATCATAGAATGTGCCGACTATATGGAGACATCTCCCCTAGGCAGAGCAGAATGGATGAAGTTTTATGGACTCCTTACAGGTAAAGAGGAAGAGACTGACTCACTGTTCAGAAAAATAGAGAAACAATATCTCACTCTGAAACATATGACAAAAGATGTCCACGACCGCCCTACTGTGATTACTGAATTGAAATATTCATCTGCATGGTATGTTCCCGGAGGAAGAAGCACCATGGCCAGGATGATAAACGATGCCGGAGGAGACTACATATTCAGCTATACAAAGGAAAGCGGCTCAGTGCCTATGTCGTTCGAGACAGTTCTGGACAAAGGTCAGAAAGCTGACTTCTGGCTCATAAAGTATAATCAGAAACAGGATAAGACATACTCCGAACTGAAAAACGACTACTCTCCATATACCAATTTTGACGCGTGGAAAAATAAACGTATCTTTGGATGCAATACCTCGTACGTAAACTTCTACGAAGAGACGCCTTTTCATCCGGAGACTCTGCTCAGAGACCTGATTATAATCTTCCATCCGGAAATTATGAAAAATGAAAAGACACAGTATTATACAGAATTGAAGTTTTAACTGTTGATTTTGATTACTCGTCTATTAAAGAATAAAATTTTGAGAAACAGGAATACCATATATATCGCACTGCTTGCCATCCTGACTGTAACCCTTGCCGCCATAAGTCTGTATTATGGTTCAGTCAGTATTCCGGCATCTGTGGTTACCGATATACTTTCAGGTGGAGAGGCGGAAAAATCCAGCTGGACTTACATAGTCCTGCAGTCGCGTGTACCACAGACCATTACCGCTATACTAACCGGAGCCGCACTTGCCGTTTCCGGACTTATGCTGCAGACTGTATTCAACAATCCTCTGGCAGATTCATCCATACTGGGAATAAGTTCCGGCTCCAGTCTCGGAGCCGCACTGGTAATACTTGGTATGGGAGGAAGCATAACGGTATCTACCATCAGTCTCGGCGGATTTCTGTCCGTCATCGCTGGAGCCATGGCAGGCGCATTCGCCATAATGGCATTCATCCTGTTTCTATCCACACTGATAAAGAACAACGTCATGCTTCTGATAGCCGGAATTATGACAGGGTACGTCACTTCATCGGCAATATCACTTCTAAACTTCTTCTCTACAGCCGAAGGAGTACACTCCTACGTCACATGGGGAATGGGAAATTTCGGAGGTGTATCGCTCACTCAACTTCCTACCTTCTCCTCAATGATATTAATAGGGCTGGCAATATCCGTAATGCTCATAAAGCCTATGAATGCTCTTTTGCTGGGAACTAGATATGCGGAAAATCTTGGCGTAAATATCCGCCGAACAAGGAATATGCTCCTGCTGTCAACAGGAATACTGACTGCCGTAACAACTGCGTTCTGCGGACCGATTTCGTTTATCGGGCTGGCTGTACCTCATATTGCACGGCTTCTGCTAGGAACATCAAACCATAACTCACTTCTCCCCACAACCGCACTCTGTGGAGCAGCAATGGCTCTGTTATGTTCGATAGTGAGCATACTTCCGGGAGAGAATGGTATCATACCGATAAATGCCGTAACACCGGTACTCGGAGCTCCGGTAATAATATATGTAATTATAAACCAGAAGAAAATACAATACTTTAACTGATGGAAAACAACGATGTGATTACAGCTACCAATCTGAGTATCGGCTACCACACGAAAAACAGGAAAACTACCGTACAGTCCAACCTCAACTTCACACTGAAGGGAGGCAACCTGACATGTCTGCTTGGTCCGAACGGTGCGGGAAAGTCAACTCTCCTGCGTACAATCTCAGCATCGCAACCTATATTGGACGGTAGCCTCAACATTATGGACAAACCTGTAGAAAGATATTCGGAAAAGGAACTGTCGCGCACCATCGGACTTGTACTGACGGAAAGGATTTTTGCAGGAGCATTGACGGTACGACAGCTTGTAGCCCTTGGACGCCAGCCGCACACCGGTTTCTTCGGACGCTTGTCTGCTTACGACAAAGAAATAATAGACCATGCGCTGCATCTTACAGGAATAAGCCATAAAGCAGAAACTTATACGGCTAACCTCTCTGACGGAGAACGCCAAAAGGCCATGATAGCCAAAGCCATAGTACAGGAATGTCCGATAATACTTCTTGATGAACCGACCGCATTCCTTGATGCAGTAAGCAGAATAGAAATACTCACATTGCTCCACCGCCTGGCGCATGAAGAAAACAAAGCCATATTACTCTCCACCCACGACATTGAGCAGGCGCTGGTTACAGCCGACTATCTATGGCTGCTCACTCCTAAAAACGGAATACATTCCGGAGTGACGGAAGACATAATATTATCCGGACTGATGGACCAGCTTTTTCCTGAAGCAGAAATTAAATTCGACCTTATGCACGGAGGATACTCCCCTACCGTGAAAGCCGACCGTTCCATCATACTATATACAGACGACCAGATACTTAAACACTGGACACAGAACGCACTGAACCGCCACGGATTTCTGTGTCTGGACAAACAGGCGGCACAGGAAGACAAAAAACTGCCGGAACTTAAAGTTCTGTCATCATCAGAAATGCAATTACATATTGATGAAAAGAACTATAGTTGCGGCAGTTTCGGCGAGCTTATATCTATACTAAGTTAAGATATATCAGATATATACACAGATCTCATCCATATCCTTCCTTTTCTTCTCCGGTATTTCAGTATCAGGTGTATAGCCCACAGGAATTAGAGCAACCGGCTCCATCTCCTCAGGCAAGGACATCAACTGATGACAGAGTGCAGCATCGAAATTACATACCCAGCAAGTACCTAGCCCCTGTTCCGCAGCAGCAAGACACAGATGCTCGATAGCTATTGCCAGATCAATATCTGCATGATCCTTATTGTCCGAGCGACGATGCCATGACTCATCATGTTTGGCACATGCCACAATAATACATGGAGCAGACATTATCCATTCACGCTTATAAGTTGACTTTATATCATTCAGCTTATCTTTATCCGTTACAATATAGAATTTCCACGGCTGGAAGTTCACAGCTGACGGAGCCATACGAACACATTCCATGATATAATCTATCTTCTCTTTCTCAATCTGACGTTCTTCGTATGAACGTACAGAATAACGCTTATTTACCAAATCAAGAAAACTCATAAATTAAAGTATTATTTTAGTTGTTAGTATGATACTAAATGTTTTTTAATCTATCACAAATTGATTATAAACTCCACACCGGCAATATTGGTCTTTGTGGAAATATCATCCTGCCTGCAATAAAAAACCGATAATGAATACATATCAGTAAGATTCATCCTTAATCCCGGCATATAGCGGATTCTTTCAGCTTTGAAAGCATCATTATTCTCCAAATCATTGAAGGCCTCAATTGAAAAATACGGGACCAATATAGTTGCTGGTATATTATAGTCAAACATCAGTCTGGAACGAATTATCATCTCATCATCGCCTAAAGCGAATGTATGTTGAAACCTCTCCCTCCAGCGGATTCTGAAATCGCCCTTCTTCCAGAATGCTTCCGAGCCCAGATGATACCTGTAGGCATTGAAGTTACCCTTCGAAGCACTGTTCCTGCGATGATAGGCAAAGACACCTTTCAGTTCCCATTTAGGCAGAACCTTGTAACCCAATCCGGCATTTATAAAAAATCTCTCAAAAGCACTGAAATTATCCCTTGACCTGACTTGCACTTTCGACATAAGTCTAAGATTCTTATTAAACTTATGATTTACAGCTACAGATGTCCATGAACTCCAGTCAGCCCCGTCCTGCGCCATCAATGGAAAATTTCCCAATGCAAGAAGCCCACAAATTACCAACAATAATATACCCGACCTATGTGTTTTCATAATTTTATAACTTTTTACAGTCACAAAGATATAACAAATCAAACGATTTAACTAAGTTTGCAGTCGATTTATAAACTATAGGATAATCAAACAAAAAGAAAATTCTTTATTCATGAAACTTGTAATATTCGATTTAGACGGCACATTACTGAACACAATAGCCGACCTGGCTGCGGCTACCAACTATGCACTTGAGCAATATGGACTTCCTACACATAATGAAGATGAATATAAATTTTTCGTAGGAAACGGAATAAACAAGCTATTCGAACGTGCATTGCCGGAAGATAAGAGAAACGATGAATATGTTATGAAAATACGCTCTGAGTTTGTACCTTATTACGATGCGCACAATTCAGATCTGAGCAAACCTTATCCTGGAATGAACAGTCTTCTGGCAGATCTGCAGAAAAACAACATACAGATAGCAGTAGCTTCAAATAAATATCAGGCAGCAGCCGTAAAGCTGGTAAGACAGTATTTTCCTGACATAAACTTCTGCGAAATACTCGGGCAGCGTGATGGAGTTCCATCAAAACCGGACCCAACAATAGTAAATGAGATATCAGAACATGCAGGCATATGCAAAGAAGAAATCGTGTACGTTGGCGATTCATGCGTTGACATGGAAACTGGTAAAAATGCAGGAGTAAAAACTGTTGGAGTAAGCTGGGGATTCCGTCCTAGAACAGAACTTGAAGCATACCAACCGGATTTCATTGCCGATGATGCGAATGAGTTGAAAAGTTTCTTATTGGAACAATAAATAAAACAGTAAAGGAGATAAAGAAGTTAAAGGAGATAAAGCTCAACACTTTATCTCCTTTAATACTTTTATATATCATAACAACAGAGCCGATACACCATCACGGCGTACCGGCTCTTTCTCTGAATTAAACAACCAATAAATAGAGAATCGTATATGTTATCGTATGAACAATAACTCACGATACTTAGGTAAAGTCCACATCTGGTCATCGACAATCAGTTCCAACTTATCTATATGATAACGGATAAGTTCAAGCATTGGAGCGATGTTATCGTGATAAGCTATGGCTTTCTCGCGTTCGGAAGTAATCTTATTAGCCACCTTACGAGCCTCTACCATAGAGTCAACGTGTTCTTTTATATATGCAGTGCGTTCTGAAATTTCCTTAATGATAGCCACATTTCCAGCAGACAGTCTTTCTGCTTCTTCAGCCGGGAACAAACTTTTCATCTTGAATACATTATCAATAAGTTTTGTCTGATAGCTGATAGCTACAGGCACTACATGATTCATAACCAAGTCTCCCAGAACACGTGCCTCAATTTGAATTTTCTTGGTATAAGTCTCCCATTTTACCTCATTGCGTGCTTCAAGTTCCTTACGTGTCATTACGCCTGTTGACTCAAACATCGCTACACTTTCAGGTTTCAGATAGTTATCGAAGATAACCGGACAGCTGGTTTCGCAGTCCAATCCACGCTTGAGAGCTTCTTCTTTCCATTCGTCACTGTAACCATTACCGTCGAAACGGATAGGTTTACTTTCTTTTATGTATTTACGCAATACCTGTAACAAAGCAGAAACTTTCGGTTCGCCTTTTTCAATCAGGTCATCCACTTCTTTCTTGAATATGACAAGCTGTTCTGCAACTGCTGTATTCAATGCAATCATGGCACTTGCACAGTTGGCTTCAGAACCTACTGCACGGAATTCAAATCTGTTTCCGGTAAACGCAAATGGTGAAGTACGGTTACGGTCTGTATTATCAATCAGCAATTCCGGAATCTGAGGTATGTCAAGTTTCATTCCTTGCTTTCCTCCCAATGATACTAAATCTTCATTGGCATTTTCCTCTATATGGTCAAGAACTTTGCTTAACTGTGAGCCAAGGAAAGAAGAAATGATTGCTGGAGGTGCCTCGTTTGCTCCCAGACGATGAGCGTTAGTAGCACTCATGATAGAAGCCTTAAGCAGTCCGTTATGTCTGTAAACAGCCATCAATGTATTGACTACGAATGTAACGAAACGCAAGTTTTCTTCTGTTGTCTTTCCTGGAGCCATCAGTAGAACGCCGGTATCAGTTCCTAAAGACCAGTTGTTATGCTTACCGGAACCATTAACACCCTTAAAAGGTTTTTCGTGAAGCAACACTCTGAAACCATGTGCACGTGCCACTTTACGCATAAGTGACATAACCAGCATATTATGGTCAACAGCCAGATTACATTCCTCATATATCGGAGCAAGCTCAAACTGGTTAGGAGCAACTTCATTATGACGTGTCTTTACAGGAATACCAAGTTCTAGTGCCTGTATCTCCAAATCCTTCATAAATGCTGCGACTCTGGTAGGAATTGCTCCGAAATAATGGTCTTCAAGCTGCTGGTTTTTAGAAGCCTCATGTCCCATAAGTGTACGTCCTGTAAGTAACAAGTCCGGACGAGCTGCATACAAACCTTCGTCAACAAGGAAATACTCCTGTTCCCAACCAAGGAATGCCGTCACCTTTTTCACGTTTGTGTCAAAATACTTGCAAACAGCTACGGCAGCCTTATCAACGGCGCTAAGAGCCTTAAGCAAAGGAGCTTTATAGTCAAGCGACTCTCCTGTATATGCAATGAATACAGTAGGAATACACAATGTATCGTCAACTACAAAAACCGGTGATGAAGGGTCCCATGCGCTATATCCACGAGCCTCGAATGTATTTCTTATACCTCCGTTTGGAAAAGATGACGCATCAGGTTCCTGCTGTACAAGAAGTTTACCGGAGAATTCTTCCATCATGCCACCTTTACCATCATGTTCCACAAACGCATCATGCTTCTCGGCTGTTCCTTCCGTCAGAGGCTGGAACCAGTGTGTATAATGTGTTGCACCAAGTTCGCTTGCCCAACGTTTCATACCTGCCGCCACTTCGTCTGCAGTCTGTCTGTCAAGTGTCGCTCCATGATCCATCGCATCTACCAACTTTGCATAAACCGTACTTGGAAGATACTTGAACATTTTCTCCCTGTTGAATACATATTTGCCAAAATACTCACTCGGACGGCAGCTCGGAACGCTTACCTCCATAGGCTTTGTCTGGAAAGCCTTTTCCACTACATTAAAACGAATCATATTTATTTAGTTGTTAGGTTATTCAATGAATAATTAATAATTAAAAAAGAATTGATGTCTTCTTCACTATTAATTATTCATTGTTCATTATTAATTATAAATTATCTGTTGTATGCCGATTCACCATGTTCATAGATATCAAGTCCTTCTTCTTCCACGCGCTTGTCAACACGCAAGCCAACAGTCGCGTCAGCAATCTTGAACAGGATAAAAGTAACTACCGCACTATATACAATGGAAACTACCGTAGCCACAATCTGTATCCACAACTGATGCCAGTCTCCATACAAAGCACCCTGCACGCCGTCCTCTCCGGAAATAAAACGCGTAGCAAACACACCTGTCAGAACAGAACCAATTATACCACCAACTCCATGCACACCAAAAGCGTCGAGGGCATCATCGTATTTAAACTTAGGCTTTACAGCGGCAACCATGAAAAAGCATACCACGGAAGTAATGATACCGATACACAATGCACCTAGCAAATCAACTGTACCGGCTGCGGGAGTGATAGCCACAAGTCCGGCCACAGCTCCTGTACACGAACCTATGATAGTAGGTTTCTTATTGCAAAACCAATCTATCACCATCCAGGTTATGGCAGCTGCGGCTGTGGCAATATGCGTCACCATAAAAGCGTTCGCCGCCAGTCCGTCGGCCGCCAGCCCACTTCCGGCATTGAATCCGAACCAGCCTAACCACAAGAAAGAAGTTCCCATAAAAACGAAAGTCACGTTGTGTGGCGTAATGGGGTGTCCTACCCTATAATCCATTCGCTTGCCAAGCATGATAGCCATAACCAATGCGGAAATTCCGGCGTTAATATGCACGACCGTACCTCCGGCAAAGTCGATAGCACCCATTTCCTGCAGGAATCCTCCACCCCACACCCAATGGGCCATAGGGAAATAAGCTACAATCACCCACAAAGTAATAAACAATACATATCCGGAAAACTTTATACGCTCGGCAAAAGCACCGAGTATCAATGCCGGCGTAATAATTGCGAACATGCATTGAAACATCGCAAAAAGCAGTTCGGGAATATCGCCTGCTGTAAGGGTGCCGATGCTGATGCCGTGAAGGAAAGCCTTGTCGAAGCCTCCTATTATACACGCCAGCGGATTGCCTGTTTCGGCAAAACTGGTATCGAACGCCCAACTATAGCCGAACGCCACCCACAAAATACTGACTACACCAACAATAAACAGCGTCTGCATGATGACACTCAACACATTTTTCCGTCGAACCAGACCGCCATAAAATAAAGCGATACCGGGAATACTCATAAACAACACCAATATTGAGGCAACCAACAGCCAAGCCGTATTGCCGGAATTCAAAACCGGCTCGGTTACAACAGTTTCTTCACTCGCACACACATCAGGCACCCAACAAAACATAATCAGAAGCATTACGGCATACCGCAACATACGCATGCCGCCTTTTATATATTTGTCCATAATTTATCTCGTTTATTTAGTTATTTTATTATATATGAAAGAATGACGAACAAGGTTATTTCTCCTGTTCCGCATTATAGAGCGCGATGTCTCCACGTTCCCCGGTACGAATGCGAATCGCATCTTCCACCGGAATTACGAAAATACGACCATCGCCTATCTCGCCTGTATGTGCGGCTTTCATTATGGCTTCAACAGTTTTTTCCACATTCTTGTTTCTCACAACAATAGATATCAAAATGCGCTCTATGGAACTTGTATCATATACTACACCTCGATATATGCGTCCCTCGCGTGTCTTCCCGACTCCTCTCACATCGTAATAAGAAAACCATTCTATATCGGCTTTCAGAAGAGCCTCCTTTACATCGTCGAACTTCGTCCGGCGAATAATAGCTTCAATCTTTTTCATAATCTCATTCGTTATTGTATTTGTATATTGTATGTATATTGTATTTGTATATGCTATACCCGGATATCAGAAACTTATTCCGGCTACGAAGTATGCGCCTTTTGTTGTAGGATTCCAGATAGCCTGTGCCCAAAGCGGAAGAGAAAAACTGTCTGTTATCTTTATCTCTTTTGATGCCTGAAGACTTATGGCAGAAACTTTAAAACCGTTGGAATAACCATTATAGAAATCATTAGCCCAAGGAGTGGCTCCAATCTCTGCTGTCCAATCAATGCCTCCCAATGAGAAAGGTGCCGAAACAGAAAAATATGAAGCATATGCATCTTTACCATCTTCGTTTACACCTACCGAACCAGCAAAATTAGTAAACCAATTGACCGCTACAGGTCCGAAATCGTAACCCAAGGCAACTTCAAATGTATGAGCATCCTTATAATCGGAATAACGTGCAGGCGAATCCGCACTTGTAAACCAATAGTCGGTCACTCCGACACTAAAACCACCATACTCATATCCCAGTGTCAAATCAAGTTCTTTAGTATCTGTGCCTTCAAAACCTACAGAACCCCAGGCCGACAAAGAGAAACCTTTGTAAGAAAGTCCTGCTCCCGGCTGAATGCTTACACCACCCAGATCCTGACCACGCCAGATGTAACCACTGACCAAGTCAGCTCCTACCGACGCTTCAACCTTGTCCTGCGCCTTAACACCCGATGCTGATGCCAATCCAATAATAGCAAAAAGCAACATCATTTTTCTACCTTTAATCATTTTCATATCTCTTTACCTTTTTAAAATGAACTTTTGTCTTATTTAAACCAATATCCATGGATTATTGCTATCTATTAGAAAGTATTAAAGTTATATTTATATCTTTATGTCTTTCTTTACTGCAAAAGTACAGCTTTTTGAAAGAAAAAATTCAATTTACCTATACTTTATGTAAATCAAAATACATATATAACAATCCCAAAGAAAATAAGATATTTTTAATTACAGTTTTTAATTATTATCCACTTCATTTTTACTATTTAATACATCGCTAAAATGTAAGAGAAAAATATATACCGGATTTATGCCATACAACATATAAATAACTTCTTCTTTTGACAACATATAATACTAAAGTTTATAACTTTGCAATATAATGATTTTAAAAACATTTTTACTATGATTCACGAAATGCCAAAGCTTCCCTACGACATGGAAGCATTAGCTCCTAAAATGAGCAAAGAAACTTTTGATTACCACTATGGCAAGCATCTGCAAACCTATGTGAACAATTTGAACAAGTTTATAGCAGGTACAGAATTTGAGAACATGAACCTGGAAGACATCATCCGTAACGCCCAAGGACCAACATTCAACAATGCTGCACAGACATGGAACCATACATTTTTCTTCATGTCGCTCACACCTGAGCAAAAGGAAATTCCATCAACACTGTCCGACAAGATAAACTCCACATTTGGTTCCATAGAAAAATTCAAAGAAGAATTTACCAAATCAGCATTAGGTGTATTCGGCTCAGGATGGACTTGGCTAGTAAAAGATAATGAAAACAATCTGAAAATAATGAATACTGCCAATGCCGGCAACCCTATCACCGAAGGTTTTACACCACTTATGGTTATAGACGTTTGGGAACACGCCTACTACATTGACTACAGAAATAACCGTGCAGCTTTTATTGATGCTTTCTGGTCGCTTGTCAACTGGAATAAAGTGGCAGAAAGATTATAAACTTCCAATACCCATAAAAAACGCTTCGATGTTTTAGATAAGAATGCTTTGTAAAACATCGAAGCGTTTTTTATTATTTACTCTATCACAGTTTCAGCTATTTTCTTATTAAGGAACTGCATCTTTAAATTAGCCTCTTTCTGTTCCTTTCTTATTTCTTCCATCGAAGCTAATACCTGAGCCAGTTTGCTAACCTCTACTATTGCCTTGATGTCCGGCGAGTACATAACAGTTCTGTAAGTTCTATCACCAATAAATTCAAGCTTCAATGACTTGGCATCCTTATTCGCTATTATAAACCCAACGACACCACCGTCTGCACCAACCTTATAATCTGCCTTTTCAATCTTTCGTCCCAAGTCCGAAGTGACATACATATCTGGCGATTCAGGTGTTTGAGCAAAAGCATCAGCAGAACTAACCTTTACAGATGTATGATTTAAAGAACCGCCTGCACAATAAATGGAAGTAAGTGACATTTCTCCCTTTTCACTTACACAAGCCCTCAAAAATGTTCTTCCTATATTTTTTTCAACAACTTGCGACGGATAAAAGTAATTTCCTATTTCCTGATATGCCGTATCTTTTTCAAGTACAAATGCAACTTTCATGGAATCCAAAACAGCCTGCTTTACCGCCATCATACTGTCAAGATATTCTAGGGATGTTTTCTGTTCTTCCAATTCAACCTGCTGCATAAGTCTTACAGCTTTCTTGCGGACTTCAAACACTTTAGGATATAAATTCCTTATACTATCTATCTGAAGTTTAGCCTCACTATAATTAGCCGACTTAAAGGACTCCTCTGCTCTATTGAACAGCTCTGTGGCTTTTTTTTCTTCCTGCCCACATGAAGCAAGAAATAAAATCATAAATGGAACAAGAAATTTTCTGACTTTCATATATACATTATTATATTATAATAGTACGGCAAAAATACATAATATTACATCAAACATATCTATGTTATACGAAAAAAAATAATTTTTGCTCCCGGTTATGTAGAGTTTATCACACAACCCATTTAATTTTATCATTTTTTTCATCCTGATTTACAGGACTTTTTAAAATTTCATTATAAAAAATCATTCAAATATTTTGCAGTTTCAAAAATAAGTCATACCTTTGCACTCGCTATCGGGAAATAACGATAGCAAAACAGGATTGATTCGCTAGCTCAGCAGGTAGAGCACAACACTTTTAATGTTGGGGTCTTGGGTTCGAGCCCCAAGCGGATCACTCAAAAAGAATACCGCTGATAACTAATCGTTATCGGCGGTTTCTTTTTTATCCATAAAGCACTGTTTTTTTATACCCCAATTTACGACATAATTCTTCGTAATCCTTTTCACTTGTAACAAACAGTTTCAAAATATCTTTTTCTTTTATTCCTTTGTTTTTATGACCAAGTTCTCTTCTTATGAAAAGTAATAATTTAAAATAATTATCTAATGTTATTGCTGAATCATTTTTGTTTGTATCAAAGTTTAATTTGATAAAATGTTTTAATACTTTATCAGAAGCATTAAACAATAGAAGTTGCTTTAATTCCATATATCGTTTAGTATAAGTATCTTTATCCAACTCCTTATTATCCAAAGTATCTTTTAACAAGTCAAAAATATAACTATATACCTTGTTGTATATATCACTTTTTTCTTCTCTTAACTTTAAACATAAAGTAGCTTTGCTGTTTTTGTTTATCTGATAAGATACACGAAAGAAAGCAATAATCGCCACTAGTATAGCTGACAAAACGCCTAATATCGCAACTAACAATTCTTTATTATTTATAATTCTTTCTATCATATAATATATAGCTTATACTATAAATTTTATTTATAACATTTGCAAACATTACACATAAGTCGAATAATCTCAAATCATTTTAATACACTGAATCAAATGTTAAATTCTAATTTTAGTCCATATTACTATATAAACTGTTATTTATTATACAAAAAGCTTTATTATCATATTCAACTCTACAGTTCTTTCAAATATTGCAATAACTGTTTCACCGTTATTGCCCCTTCCACCTCTTTGGTTTCAAACACCATAAAATATCGATAATTAGAACCAGACATATCTGCCCATTTTCGGCCAATCTTTATTTTGTTTAACGAATCATCATTCACCAAATGATCACCCTTTGTTTCTACAAGGACGGTTCTTCCAGATTTCATACGTACAATAAAATCCGGATAATGATTGATAAAACCATTTAAGCAAAATCCTTTTCTATCTGGATTTCGATGCCAGAAAAGAACATTATCATTATCCGCAATCGCAGATATAACATCATACTCAAAGTCATTTACATCTTCTTCTTTTGCATATAATCCTTTTTCCAATCCTTGAAGTTCCTTACTAGTAAAAACTACTTTATCTAAGAAGGTATAGTGCGGTCGAACCTCAATACGCGATATATCAAGCCAATAATTAAAGACTTCGGCCTGATGTTCTTTCAACAATACTTCTATTTTATCCTGAATAGCATCTCTTGTATTATAAATATTGTCTATAAGATTATTGATTTCATCAGCATTAAACCGTTCTATCACTTTTGATACATACTCCTTTATACGAGGCTCAGGAATACTGTCTATCCTTATTAAACGTGCTATTTGTTTCGCCAACAATCCCTTTTTATCAGAGGCGGATTTATCCACATATTGACTTCGAATCAAATCAATAGCCTGTTGATTATTCCTCCTGACAGGTACATAACTATCACCACTTTCAGCAATATCAATAGTAGTTCCCTGAGGGCGTATTATAGTAAAATCAACAAAGGTATCCTTCGTGGACAAGTCAAATCCCTTTGTCAACATAGATTTTTCCAATGGAACCCATTCTTCTTCTGAAAATACTGAAGCACTTGTTTTAGTATAAAAAATAGGCAAATTCATTGCTGATGCCACTTCCTGATACTCTACATTTATTTTGTAATATTTATCCATAGGCATAACTCCCGCTAAAGGATCATCATAATTAGAATTATCATCAATTTGCTCATCATATTCTTTACTCAATTGTTTAGCTTGTTCTTGAAGATTTGCAATTTCATTGTTTGCCTCCGATGCATGAAGTTCCGTCTTAATAGATTCAACTTCTTCATCAGTTATGTCCATAGGGTTATATTCTACCTCTGTTTGTACATCAGTAGATTCTACATTTCCAAACAAATCTCCCCATACAACAGGTTGCTGCTGTTCAGGAATAACCTTTTCTATTTCTCTAAAGTCTTTTCTGCTGAAGCCTGCTTTTTGCAGCGATACAATAATCTTCTCCACAGTCTGGCGAAAATCATTGGAACAGGTAAACACATATGAAATGTTCAGAAGATCATTGGAATGCCTTGTTGCATAAGGCTGGCGCAAAATTCGCCCCAATATCTGCTCTACATCTACAGCTGACGTTTTATTGGCTAATGTAGCTAATATATAAGCAAACGGACAATCCCAACCTTCTTTCAAAGCATTTACAGTAATAATATATCTTACCGGACATTGATCACTCATCAGATTTATGCCTTTTAATTCATCTTTATTAGCTGTTTTGATCTTTATTTCTTCCTCCGGAATACCGAAATTTATCAGATTATGTTTTATTTTGTCAAACGTAATGTTATCATCATCTGTTTTGGGTTGTGCCTGAAAGAGCACAATAGGCCGAATATACTTCCCCCCTTGATGTTTCATCACTTTAGCATGCTCTTCAAGACTATTTCGCATACGTATAGCATTAACTAATACATCTTTAGCCGAATTACGATTTTCTACGATAACAGGCAACTTCACCATATTTTCTCTTTTCAATTGCATAGCATCAACAAAAGAAATAATATTGCTATTATCTCTTGGTGTGGCCGTCAATTCCAATATAAAACGTGGTGCGATATTAGTCAACATTTCCACACGTAAGTCAGCCTTAAAATTATGACTCTCATCCACAATAACGAGAGGATTCTGTTGAGCAATAACCTGTATAAGTGCTGTTGGATCAGCGCCTTCTATCAATCTATCAGAATTAACATAAAGTTTCGCATGCTCAACCAAGTTTCCGTTTTCGCGATAGACTCGAGGCTTAGCCTGTTCAGATGTTTTATCTTTCTTCGCCCTAATAGTCTCTACAAATGACTGAGCACTAAGTACAAAAACAATCAAGTTTTCACGCATGCTTGTAGGACTAATATTTTGTCCCATAAGAGCCGACTCCTTATCAACAACTATTACACGATGATTGAACAATGCATCCAGACGTTGGCGGTACGGATGTTCTACATCTTGTAACTTTTCCAATGTTTGTTTCAATATTGTATCACTTGGGACAAACCAGGCTACAACTTTGTTTGGAGCATCAGTTTGTAAACGCTCCATAACAGTTTTTATGGCATTACAAGCAATAAATGTCTTTCCACCTGCAGTTGGTACTTTTAATGTTACACGAGGTACAGAATTGACACTATTGATATAAGGTCGTAAATAATCATTGTTTATTCCACTGACAGACACACCTCTCTGTTCCCAATATCGGGAATAGGCTAGCGAAAGACTGTTACATTCATTTAATACGTCAATGTATTGGGCAAGGTCTCTTAATGTATCTTCTTGATATTTTTTCAGTTCCATAGTTAAAATCTATTTATATCACGTGGAATTTTCTTAAACGAAATGTTCATTTTAGCCAATTGTTCTTTACTGATGGTACATGTATCAGCATAAATTACATAATAGTCTGCCTTCTCAGGTACAATGTTAAGCGTATCATGCGAAAGTGTTGTTTGTTCATCCTTTTTATAATAGAAGAAGTACCCTGTACCATCATGATAATCCAATAGATACGGATATTCTTCACTCTGTTCTCTTGTCAGATGTTCACGAGTTTCTGTATAATATATATATTCACGAATACGTTTTTCTCCGACTTCTTCATTCAAGGTATCATCCTCTTTGAACAAAGGTGCACCAAGTTCGTAAAAATCAAAGGATCCTCCAAGTCCTTCCATCCTATCAGTAATGATTTTGGTTCCGACCACTTTCAAACAATCATCTTTAATAGTAGGCTTACTTATTTTATCATATTTATCCTTATTTTCTTCAATAGCACTTTTTGCCTGTTCCATCAAATCAGCCCCTTTCATAAGATTTACCGGAGTCAGCTTTTTAGAATATATTTCTTCCTCAATTTTACCCTTATACGAATAACCATTAATTGCTCGTTTTATCCTTTCTGCTGTAATTGTTTCCGCATAATCCATCAGTTCTATGAGAATAAATTGTCTTTTACCATCGTCTAATTGATTTAATTTTAATACTGCATGCCCTGTAGAACCACTACCTGCAAAACTATCAAGAATAAGACTATTATCTTTCGTTGCTATTTGTAAAAGTCGCAGAATCAAAGATGTAGGTTTAGGAGTATCAAAATCAACATTCTTTCCCAAAAGACTATAAATTTCTTTTTTAGCCATATCTGTATTACCAACTTCATCATGTGGCAACCAAGTCCATGGCACAACCCCATCCACCTCAGATAAATATCTGATAATATTCGGTTGAGCATTTCCATCCTTACCAAAATATATTCGCCCTTTTTCCAATAAATCCATGTATGTTGTCTCAGAAATTCCCCAACAACGCCCTTCCGGAGGATAATGCACTTTACCTCCTGGAGTTACAATTGGATAAAATTGGTCTTTCGTTGCATGTCCCGCTTGTGCAGTCATTGGTACAGGTCTCCATCGTCCTTTAGGATCATTGTTCGGATTTTTATAGACTTTTGCTTGCTGTGGATTCATTGGAATTAAATTTCGGATTTCTTTAAACCTCTTTTTATCCATTGCATATAAAAGTATATATTCATGTACATCCCCAATAGTTTCCCTATTCTCACGTGAATATCTTTTCTGCCAAACAAAAGTAGCAACGAAATTATTTTTACCAAAAATTGAATCACATAAATATCTTAAACTTTGGAATTCATTATCATCTATTGATATAAAAATCACGCCATCCGTTTTAAGAAGTTTTTTAAGCATCATCAAACGAGGGTACATCATACAAAGCCACTTATCATGACGGCTAAAATCCTCACCCTCAACGCCAACTACCTCACCTAGCCACTTCTTTATATGTGGATCATTAACATTATCATTATAAACCCATCTTTCTTCACCTGTATTATAAGGAGGATCTATATAGACACAATCAATCTTACCCTCATATTCAGGTAATAAAGCCTTTAAAGCTTCAAGATTATCCCCATGAATAATTTTATTACCGCTATGGGTTTCAGACTTATCTTCAGAGTTGTCAGCTCGAAAGCCATACTTATGTTCTAATACACGAAAAGGAACATCGTTATGATGATTGATTACTTTTTCTTTTCCAATCCAATCAAGTGTGGGCATAATATTTAAATTATCAAAATAATGTATAATCTGTTTCTCTCACTCATAATCCTCTTGTTGGTTGCTTTGTCATTTGCTATCAACTTTTTGAGGAAACAATCTTAAATATAATAAATATCAGATTATCAAATCCTTCATAAATCAGCTACCGTAAAAAGCAGATTTACAACAACAAGAAAAACAAACTGGTCACATATGCAAAATTAGTAAATTTGGATGAACCGACCAAAGTTTTATCAATCAAAGAACTAAGAGTAAAATAACGGATTGCTCAACATATTTATTAAAAATCTTTAGTTGACAACATCTATTTATTTCATGTTATCAGATAGAAAAATATATGTTTTAAAAGCGGGCGCACGTTCCACTTTAAACGGGCGCACATTCAAATCCAAACGTGCGCACGTTTTAGATGAAATGTGCGCACGCTTTTTTCTGACCATTAGAAAGGTTAAAATCCGTACAACAGCGGTCACTTTTTTTACTATATTAAAAGAATTTGCGCTAATCGCTAAATCAAATAAAGAAACGAATTATCTGCGTTTTTTAAAGAAATCCTTCATCAACTGCCCACACTCATCAGCCATAACGCCTGAAAGAAGAACTGTCTTGGGATGAAGAGCATCAGGAGCATATTTCATGAAACCACGTTTATCATCAGAAGCTCCATAAACCAATTTTCCGAGTTGCGACCATGCTATAGCACCGGCACACATCACACACGGTTCAACAGTGACATACAGCGTACAGTCATTCAGATACTTTGCTCCCAAAGCATTCTCTGCTGCTGTGATTGCCTGCATCTCGGCATGAGCAGTAACATCATTCAGTGTTTCAGTCAAGTTATGCGCACGGGCTATTATACGGTCACGACAAACCACTACGGCTCCCACCGGAACCTCTCCACTCTCGGCCGCGCGTTCAGCCTCAGCAAGGGCCTGCTTCATATAGAATTTATCGTCTGGCATATACTATCTGCGCATTTCGTGTTCATTGAAAAGAGTAGGATAATCATCGTCCAACTGCTGATGGATATGAGACAAGACGGTCTCACGAAGCCATCTCGCCTTGTTTGTTATCTTATATTTCTTGAGATAACAATCTACTATGCGGATTTCTTCTTCACTCATCAGACATACCATACGCTGCTTGCGTGGTGGAACAGATGACGGGACTCTCTTTCTTGTTTTACCTTTTGCTATCATTCAATGTGCAAAATTAATCTACTTCCGGTTAATTAAGAAAAAATAAATAAGTATTTTTGCAAAAAATGACAAAATGGCTTTACATAATATTTTAGGAAAAACAGGAGAAGACATAGCATGCCAGTTTCTTCAGGAAAAAGGATATGAAATATTGGAAAGAAACTGGACGTGGAGAAAACTGGAACTGGACATAATAGCCAGAAAAGACAACTGCTTGATTATTGCTGAAATAAGAACAAGGAGTACCGATGCCTATGGTGAGCCTGAATATACAGTGTCCGACAAAAAGATAAGAAGAATCATCAATGCCGCGGATGTGTATATAAAGAAGAATATGATTGACCTTAATGTAAGATTCGACATTATATCCATAACCGGACAAGACGGAAATTTCAAGATAAAACATATTGAGGACGCATTTATTTCTCCTGTATGGTAAAACAATACATTAATTAAAGATTTACAATGAATTATCCAAAACCTATATATATACCACAGACAATTTCCACTAATGTAAGCCTGGCTGATATTTGTTCAAAAGGTTACACAGAAGACCTTACATCTGTATATTCATCTTTTCAGACCGACGGCAGGGGACAGCGAGGAAACAAATGGGAATCAGAAGACGGAAAGAATCTTCTGTTCAGCTTTGTGGTTTTCCCGAAAGAACTGCCTGCCAGAGAACATTTCATACTGCTGCAGATTACCGCTCTTGCGTTGTTCGACACTCTGTCGGAATACACTGACGGAATAAGCATAAAATGGCCCAACGACATTTATTGGATGGACAAGAAGATTTGCGGGACATTAATAGAAAATGACTTGAGCGGTATGAACATAGAACGATCAATCTCGGGAACCGGTGTAAATCTGAATCAGAAAATTTTCAGAAGTGACGCCCCTAATCCTGTCTCTCTATCACAGATTACAGGACAGGAATATGATATTGAGTCTGTGCTTCACAAGATAATGAATTCGGCAAGCGGTTACTATCATATGTACGAGAATGGAGAAAATGATATTATCCGAAAAAAATATTTTGATGCCATATACAGAAAAGACGGTTTCCATAAATATAAAGATGACAACGGAACATTTGACGCTACCATAGAGGATATAGAGAAAGACGGACGCCTCGTACTTAAAGACAGAGAAGAAAACGTTAGAAAATATCTGTTTAAGGAAGTGTCATATATTATATAATATACCAAACACAGGAACATGAACCAGACAAACAAGGAAATTCTGCAGATAGCCATACCATCAATCATCTCGAACATCACAGTACCGCTGCTGGGACTGGTAGATGTAACCATAACCGGGCATTTGGGTGATGTGGCATACATAGGTGCCATAGCCGTGGGAGGTATGCTGTTCAATATGATTTACTGGATTTTCGGATTTCTGAGAATGGGAACCGGAGGTATGACTTCACAGGCATATGGAAGCAGGAATGATAATGAATGCCGTAATATACTGCTGCGTTCGGTGGGGATAAGCGTTCTGCTGGCAGCCATACTTATTATGCTACAAACACTCATTGTCAGCATAGCATTTCTTTTTATCGACACCAGCACTGAGGTTAAGACATATGCATCGGAATATTTCCATATATGTATCTGGGGAGCTCCGGCTGTATTGGGACTATACAGTTTCACAGGATGGTTTCTTGGAATGCAGAACTCCAAATACCCAATGTTCATAGCCATAACACAGAACATCATAAACATTGCAGCAAGTCTTTTCTTTGTAAAAGAAATGGGAATGAAAATTGAGGGTGTGGCATACGGAACACTGATTGCCCAATATGCCGGATTGTTGATGGCTATACTCTTGGGATTAAAATACACTCAAAAATATACATGGAACATATCTCCAGCCAATGTATTCAACAGGAAGAGCATGTCGGTTTTCTTTAAAGTGAACAGAGATATATTTTTCCGAACATTATGCATAGTGGCTGTTACAGTATTTTTCACATCGTCCGGAGCGGCATACGGGGATACTACTCTGGCAGTAAACACTCTGCAGATGCAGCTGTTTACAATTTTCTCGTACATAATGGACGGATTTGCATATGCAGGAGAAGCTTTGGTAGGCAAGCATGTAGGCAGCCGCAACAACGCACTTCTACGACAGACTATAAAACACCTAATTTACTGGGGAACAGGTGTTGCAGTATTCTTTACATTATTATATAGTATAGGTGGAAGGGATTTCCTGCAGCTACTCACAGACGACACTGATGTAATAAAAAACTCATCTGAATATTACTATTGGGTACTGGCAATACCTTTTGCCGGATTTATGGCTTTCATCCTCGACGGTATATGTATAGGAGCCACGGCAACAGGCATAATGCTGCGCTCTATATTCGTGGCTTCCGTTGCATTTTTCTCTACTTATTATATATCGGACAGTACGCTTGGAAATCATTCACTATGGATAGCATTCATATTATATCTATTCGTAAGAGGAAGCGTGCAGGCAGCACTCACCTACCGTCTTATCCGGTCTGACTTTCGGGCCAGTTGACAAGATAAAGCTTCTCACTTGCTCTGGTCAAGGCTGTATATAGCCAACGGTAATAATCGGGCGTAAAAGTATCTTCGGTGATATATCCCTGGTCGATAAAGATTCTTTTCCACTGTCCACCCTGCGCCTTATGACATGTCACGGCATAAGCATATTTCACCTGAAGAGCATTATAGAAACTGTCTTCCTTGAGTTTCTTCATACGTTCCTTCTTATTGGTTATGTCCGAATAATCTTCCATTACGGCATTGAACAGACGGTCACTGTCTTCTTTCGACAGCGACGGATAGTCCGAATGAAGTGTGTCAAGTAATATCTTCAGCTCGAACTCTATATCATTATGATCTGGGAAAGAGAGTACTACATCGGCAAACCTGAACCCGTACATTTCTTGAGTCCTGCGTACGCGGCGCACAACGGCTATATCTCCATTTGCAATGAAGTCCATCTCCTTACAGTCCGCAGTCCAGTGATAATTATTCTTGGCTATCATAAGTATATCGCCTGTACTTAGTTCTTCTTCTCTATAAAGAATGGTATTCCTTATTCCCTTATTATAAAGATAAGCCCTCTTGTTTGAACGGCATATTACCATAGTTTCATCCATACCTACTTCATTATAGGATGAGTTTATAGCCTCAATCAGTTCACTGCCTGGTATGGAAGAAATATCTTCGTATCCCTTAAGCGTAAGCACCGGAAGATCGTAAATATCATCGGCTGCCATTCTTTCGCGAAGCATGGTTGCGTTTGACAGAATACCGTTTCTGCCAGAATATCGGATTACTTCCGTCAGGATACATTCCGTAACGTCAAGTCCGTATCCGCTCAACACTTCTGCAGATAAAGCCGGGCTTTCATCTTCACCAACCGGCGGCAGCTGGGCATCATCACCTATTATAAGAAGGCGGCATCCCTGTCCGGCATATACATATTCTATCAGGTCATCTAGAAGCCTTCCGCTTCCAAAAGATGCTCCCGACAGCCCGTCATTAGAAATCATGGAAGCCTCATCCACTATGAACAGTGTATTCTTGTGAAGATTGTCATTCAAAGAAAAATTATCAAGATCATTGGAAAAGGATTTCTGACGATATATTTTCTTGTGTATTGTATAAGCTGAAAATCCCGAATAACGGGAAAAGACCTTGGCAGCCCTTCCGGTAGAAGCCATAAGCACATAGCCGGCCCGCATCTCGGACAAAGTCCTGACGACAGCCCCAATCAGAGTTGTCTTACCGGTTCCTGCATATCCTTTCAGTAATAACAAAGTATCATTTTCAGGCTTAAACAAGAAATCTGCTATACATTTTATAGCTTTTTCTTGCTCTTCTGTTGGTTGGTAACAAAAATTTCGCTTAATTTGTTGCGTTAAATAGTTATTTAACATAAAAGTAAATAAAAAGATTGAGTAATATTTACGTTGTTCAAGTTATTTATCTTATTTTTGCGCTACGAATATAAACTAAAAAAATAATATTATCATGAAAACAGTTATTAATCTTGTTTTAGCAGCCTGCGTTGTAGGTTTGGTTTACATCTGCTATGGCAGTGTAATGGGTCCAATAAATTTTGACAAAGAAAGAGGAATTAGAGAAAAAGCTATCATTGCTCGTCTTATCGACATCCGTAAAGCACAGCAGGAATACCGCGGTATGCACCAGGGTGCTTACACAGCTGACTTCGACTCTTTGATAGACTTCGTAAAAACAGCAAAACTTCCATTCATCCTTAAAGTTGGATCTCTGACTGACGCTCAGCTTGAAGCCGGTATGACTGAAAAGAAAGCTATGGCTATCATCAACAAGGCTAAGAAAACTGGTAACTATAAAGAAGTAGAAAAAGAAGGACTTCAGAACTTCCGTCGTGATACTATGTGGGTAGCTGTACTTGACACTATCTTCTCAAAAGGATTTAACCCTGATTCACTTTGCTATGTTCCTTACGGTAACGGTGCTAAATTCGAAATGGCAGTACGCAAAGACACTATGAAATCTGGTGCTCCTCTTAACTTGTTCCAGGCACAGGTTGCATACGATGTATATTTGGACGGTATCAACAGACAAGAACTTGCAAACCTTAAAGATATGCAGTCTAAACTTGGCAAATATTGCGGTTTGAGAGTAGGTGATATCGAACAGCCAAACAACAATGCCGGAAACTGGGAATAATCATTTATACATGACAGAAACTTTAGATTTTAACAAATCAGAACAATATACATTATCCATCCGTCTCAGTACGGATGGATTTTCTTTTTCTATCTATAACCCTATAAACGGGAATGACTTCTATTATCGCGCATATCCTGTAAACACACAGCGTTCGATGGCCGCAAACGTAAAAGCTTTCCTTGCAGCCACAGAAGAGCTGAAATACACATTCAAACAAACCAACATTCTGATACACTCACCACGCTATACGATAGTACCTTTGGAGTTTTTTGAGGATGACTCCATGGAGAATATATTCTATCACAACGTAAGGGAAAAGAAGAATGAAATCATATTGTGCAATATATTAAGTAACAGCAGCTCTGTTGTTATATTTTCACTGGACAAACTTACGCACGTGTTCTTGTCCGAACATTTTCCTGATGCAAGATTCTTTTCTTCAATAAGTCCACAGATTGAATATCTGACTATAAAAAGCCAACTTGGTAACAGCAAGAAACTATACACCAATATTCACCACAACAGTATTGATGTAGTAGCACTGGATAAAGGCAGACTTATGCTTGTAAATACGTATTCAAGCACATCAACAAATGACATCAATTACTTTATACTCAACATATGGCAACAGGCCGGATTTGATCAGGAAAGAGACGAGTTGTATTTAACAGGACTATCCGATATAAAAAAAATCATTATCCCGGAGCTTAAAAAGTATATAAGCCACATTTACAGTATTAACCCACAAGCGGAATTCAATAATTCATCAATAAGTGAAATAGAGAATATCCCGTTCGACGTTCAATCACTAATATTATGCGAGTAATAAGCGGTATATATAAAAGAAGAAGATTTGATGTTCCTCATACATTCAAGGCACGCCCTACAACAGATTTTGCAAAAGAAAATTTGTTCAATGTACTGAACAACTATATTGATTTTGAAGATGGCGTTTCAGCGCTTGATTTGTTTGCCGGAACAGGAAGCATAAGCATAGAACTCCTGTCGAGAGGATGCGACAGAGTTATTTCTGTAGAAAAGGACGCCCAACATCTGTCATTCATCAGCAAGATAATGAAAGAAGTGAAGACAGACAAATGTTTCATGTTAAAGGCAGACGTTTTCAAGTATATAGAAAGATGTCAGGAGAAGTTTGATTTTATTTTTGCCGACCCACCTTATGCACTTGAAAGGCTGTCGGAAATACCTGATTTGATTTTCAAATACGGATTACTGAAAGAAGGAGGGCTGTTTGTTCTTGAACACGGAAAAGACTTGAGCTTTGAATCACACCCATACTTCATAGAACACAGATACTATGGAAGTGTCAACTTCTCATTTTTCGGATATCCGTCTGATGCGGAAGCAAACGACGAAAATAATGAGATTACAAAAGAGGAGACAACAGTCTCATGACAGACTCGGAAATCTTATTCTTTCCTGAACGGGAATTCCATATCTTTTGTGTCAGCAACATACTTGATTTTATATCATTATAAAATATATTTTTCAGAGCCAATGCCGTTTCTTTGTCATAGAAGAAGGCATTGGCTTCAAAATTATGTTCAAAACTCCTGAAATCCATATTGGTAGAACCTACAGTGGATATTTCATCGTCACTGACCATGAGTTTGGAATGTAAAAATCCTGCCTTATAAAGATAAACCTTCACCCCGGCCTCGAGCATATCGTCAATATATGACATAGTTCCTTTATGTATAAGCCACGAATCGCCTCTCTTAGGAATCATGACCCTTACATCTACACCAGCCAAAGCTGCTGTCTGTAAAGCTGTAAGCACAGGCTCGGTAGGAAGTAAATATGGAGTCTGTATATATATATAGCTTCTGGCATTATTTATTGCCATAACATAACCTTGCATGATATCCCTCCATTCACCTACCGGATCAGAAGTTACTATCTGAACCAATGAATTGGACTTCCTATCATTTTCAGGTTGTTCCGACATTTTAGGAAAATATTCAGGAGCGGTAATCAGAGATCTTTCCACAGTAAACCAGTCTGTCAGGAAACTTGTCTGCAATCCATATACGGCTTTTCCTTTAATCCTTACATGAGTATCTCTCCATCTTCCCCAATCAAATCCATACAAATATCTATAGGCTATATTCATACCTCCGACATAACCCACTTTACCATCAATAACAACAATCTTTCTATGATTTCTATAATTGACCTTTGAGGTAAAAATAGGATATCTCACTTTCAGAAAACCTTGTACCTCTATGCCTTCGCACAACATCTGTTCATAAAATCCGTTGTCAACCTTCCAACATCCTACATCGTCATAAAGCAATCTAACCTTTACCCCTTGTCTCGACTTGTCTATCAGAGCATCTCTCAGCATACGGCCAACGGGATCATTTTCTATTATGTAGAACTCAATATGAATATGATGCTTTGCATTATAAACAGACCTCAATAATGAAAGAAACATGGAAAAACCGTCTGTGTATATCTCAACCTCATTTCCATCAAAAGGCAAAGCTTTGTTGACATTTTTAAAGAATGATATTATCCTGTATTTTCCTATACTGATATTTAATGTTTCCTGTGCCTGATATTCAGCCATAGGCCTTTTTATAAGCCTGGAATATCCTTTTTTACTTATCAGCCTTTCCTTTCTATTACTTCTCCCCAAAAAGAAATATAGTACAAGTCCTACCAATGGAAGGAAAAACAGAACCAGTATCCAAGCCATTGTCTTAACCGGGTTTCTATTATCAAGTACAACAAATACCACAGTTGAGAAAACAACCAGGATATAAGTAAAATAAAACAGCGAAAAGAAAACATCATTCATAATAATTCCATTTCAGGTTAAAAACAAAAATACATGTTTTTAATGAAAAACATATTACTTTTCAGCCTTTATATAATAAAAAAACGCATGAAATCATTTCTGACTTCATGCGATTTTCTAACGTTATCATTATCTCCTGTGACCAAATCCAGGTCCATGTCCCGGAGGTCCGAATCCCGGGCCGCCCATAGGACGTCCACCTTGTTTTCCACCAAATAAATTAAGACGATATATAAAATGAACCATACAATAACTGTAGATGGCATTATACTCTGTATCAGAACGCATGGCAGCCGAAATTACACGACTTATATTGCTCTGATTGCGTAATATATCGTAGAACTGTACGCTTACTGTTGCAGCATTTCCCTTGAGGAAATTCTGTGAAATCTGCGCATTCCATAAAAGTTCATCACGATTCATGGAAGCATCCGTGTAACCACGTCTGGAATTCTGTGACAAATCAGTAGAGATGGACATATTCCACGGAAGATTGATATTTGTACTTGCACCGTAAGAGAACTGATAAGTGTCCATATTGCTGGACTCCTGATAGCTGTTTCTTGAATGAGTATAATTGATAGATCCATTCAATGAAACTTCCCACCAGTCTGATCTGTATGTACCTCTCAAGCGCTCGCCAAGGCTTAACTGCTTGGTTATATTCTTATCTGAATTTGTGGTAACCTCCTTACTGCTGATATAACTAACCATATTACTATATCTGGTATTAGTAAATGTGTTAATTGTATATTTCTTGTTCTTCAAGGCAATGTTACCACCTACCATACCGAATATATTCCAGTTTCCGTTAATATTTTCAGGTCTGGTAGTATATCCTCCGGTATTTTCATCATAAGTTCGGCGGTTACTGATACTGTTAAGTGTATTGTTGTATGTAAAGAATGTCATACAACCTCTCTGAGTATCAACATTGAACGTATTATAATGAACACGCAATGTATTTGTAAAGGAAGGCTTCAGATTAGGATTTCCCTGTTTTACATTAAGCGGATCCGTATTGTCCTCAATAGGTAACAGATCTGTCATGCTTGGCTGTGAACTACGTCCTCTATAGTCAACCCTGAGCTGACTTGTTTTCGAAAACTTATATCTGAAGTCCAATGTAGGAGTGAAGTTAAACACCTTACGCACACTTACAGTATCCAAATCACCTTTCTTATAATCAAGTTTTGTGTTCTGTGGCTGTAATGAGACACCCAAGTTAAACTGAGACTTTTGGGTTATCCATTTATAAGACACATCAACCTGATGATTATAATAGTCATATGCTGCACTTTTACTTAAATCATCATTATAAGTACCATTTATATCTCCTGCTATGCCTTGAGGTACTGTCCATCCTTCGGGCATATCATAAGTGGAATTATCCGAGGTGTTTCTCTTATACTGGAAATTATAGCTGAACTGCAAGAACATATTCTTGAGTATAGGTTCGCTATATGAAACACGGGCACTGTAGCTGTAACTTTTTGTCGGTGTAGATATATAACGGTTCAATATTTCCAGTTGCTCTTCCGGTGTCTTCTGGAAATAATTGGTTTCAGATGTAGAGAATTGCTCTGATGTACTGTTTGTTACATTATAGTATCCTCTCAATGTTATATTTCTTCCAGCTTTACCAAGACGTCTGTTATACATCAATGAGGCTCCATGAGTAAGCGAATTTGAACGCGACAGACTGTTACGTATAATGGTGTTGATGATGTTCTCTTCAGGAACAAGTTCTGTCAAATCATCAGCATTGATAAGTTCGTCTGTAGAGAACACCGGATCCTGATTAAAGGTATATGTCTTTGAATCAGTTCCGTTGTCAGTATCTCCCAACTGAAATCTTGGACGGAAAAGCACCATAGTCATAGTGTCAGGATTCCATTCAATCCTAAAATCAGCCGTAAGATTAAGATTCTTATTATCTTGGATATTCATCGCATTTGTAAAAGAGCTTGAAGAACTGGACACAAATGTTTCAGAAGCACTTTTACTTCTTATATCCGAATTTTTCAGATTAAAGTTTACACTTCCGTTATTATGCCACTTCTCTGTTTCTGTAGCGAAGTTGAAACCTGCCATATGAATGGTGTTCAAGCCATTCTGACGTCTCCAACCGCCACCTCCCCCACCGCCGGGAAAGCCGTTGTCATTTACATTGTTTGACGAACCGATGACAGTAAACTGATTTCCACCATAAAAACGGTTTAAAAGGACTTTTGCACTATACCTATCCTGAGTACCACCAGCAACATCGGCATTACCAAACCAACCTTTGTTCATACCCGGCTTTACAGTAAGGTCAAGTACTGTTTCTTCTTCTCCATCCTGAATACCTGTAGCCTTTGCCATATCCGACTGCTTATCGTACGCACGAAGTTTATCAATAATGTTTACAGGCAAATTCTTCAGGGCAATATTAGGATCGTCGGCAAAGAACTCCTTACCGTCAATCATAATTTTGCTTATTTCTTTTCCGTTAATGGTTATTTTTCCGTCATCATCTATCTCTGCTCCAGGAAGTTTCTTAACCAGTTCCTCCAGTGCTGATCCCTCCGGCACTCTGTATGCAGAAGAATTATACACCAAAGTATCCGCCACTGCAGTTACTTCAGGAGCCTGTGCAACTATCACAGCTTCCTCAAGCATAATAGCATCAGAAGAAAGTTCTATATTTCCAACCGAAGCCTTCGGCTTTTGTCTGGTTATTTCGAAATCTTTAAAAACCGGCTTATATCCCACAAAGGACACTTTCAGCAAATACTTTCCTAACTTTGCATTTAGCGAAAATTTACCGTCCAGATCTGTAATATTACCGATTATCATAGTACTGTCCTTTGGTGACAACACTTGCACCGTAGCCTGCATTACCGGCATCTTATCATCAGCATCTACTACTGTTCCGGAAACAGTACCACGAGGAGTCCTTCCTTGTGAGAAGATTAACGAAGGGGTGAAAGCCCCCAACAAAAAACACAAAACCCAACTTTTCATAGTCCCAAAACTATCATTCCATATTTTAACAAATTATATTCAATACGCTTTTGATAGAGAAACTAAGAAAAGGTTTAATCCAGTAAACGTCATTTTAATTTTTCCTACCAAATTTTTTCTCTATTTTACGTTTTTGCACCAAAAACTCAAAGCATATAACATTCATTACCATATAATATATACCTACAGAATTATCGGCACTTTGATAATTCAAATCTGCAGCAGCCATTCCTAGCGCAATCAGATAGTATATTCCCCACAGAAACAAAGCAAATTTTGCAGCTTTCGCACGCAAAGACGATGTTATCTCATCCTCATCGACAGTCTTCGCAAAAAATATGAAAAACAATGAAATCCATATGACTGCTTTTGCTGCAAGTTTAGAATATATAAAACCTGCATCTGATGTTATCATTCCAAACATATACATAAGCATTGGAACAAATACAGACAATATAAGAAGTGTGTATCCCGCCACACGAAAACAAGTTGGAAAAAGTCCTTTCATAACTCTTATCATTTAGTTTTTAATTAGTGGTACAAAAATAATTATTTGTAAACGTTATAAAGTGATTTTCTAACTTTTTTTCTATTTTTGCCGTCAAATATGTAAAATCATGAGCAAACAAAAAATTATTATTTGCAAAGAACTGGAAGAAGATCTGAAAACAGTAATATCTTCTCATAAATTCGATAAACTGTTCATATTAACAGATAACCATACTTCACGTCACTGCCTGCCTTTGACCAAGAACATAGATTTCATACATAATGCCTCGGAAATCACCATAGGAGTTGAGGACACAAACAAGAATCTGGACACCTTAGCTTACGTATGGTCTGAATTAAGCCAAAGAGGAGCCACAAGACATTCCCTATTAATAAACCTTGGAGGAGGAATGGTTACAGACCTGGGTGGTTTTGCTGCCGCAACATTTAAAAGAGGAATACAATTCATAAATATACCTACCACGCTTCTATCAATGGTAGATGCAGCAGTCGGTGGAAAAACAGGAATAAATTTCAACGGTCTGAAGAACGAAATCGGAGCTTTCGCGCCTGCATCTGAAGTAATCATTGACAGTGAGTTTCTGAAAACACTTGACTATGAGAACATAATGTCAGGATATGCAGAAATGTTGAAGCATGGTCTTATAAGCAATTATGACAATTGGAAAGAACTCATACAATTCGATTTTTCAAAAGATATAGATTATAAATCATTACAGACACTAATAGGAAAATCAGTAGGAATAAAAGAGAACGTGGTTGAACAAGACCCGTTTGAAAAAGGAATTCGCAAGTCATTGAACCTAGGACACACGGTGGGACATGCTTTTGAAAGTTATTCTTTGCGTGGAAAAAATCATTCACTGCACGGATATGCAGTAGCATGGGGATTGGTATGCGAATTATATCTATCGCACATCAGAGCAGGTTTCCCTAGTGACAGGCTTCGACAAACAGTGACATTTGTAAAAGAACACTACGGCAAACTGGGTTTCACATGTAAAGACTACGAAACTTTATATGAACTCATGACTCACGACAAGAAGAACGAATCTGCCAATTCCGTAAACTTCACACTTTTGAGCGATGTTGGCGAAATAAAAATAAACCAGATAGTTTCAAAACAAGAAATTTTCGAAAGCCTTGACTTCTATTCTGAAACAATGGGATAATTGATTAACATGGTATAGACCATGGCATGGGCAAAACCAAGAATATAATTTGGTGTTTATAAAAAAAACACTAATTTTGCATCCGCAATTCGGGATGTAGCTCAGCCCGGTTAGAGTACGCGTCTGGGGGGCGTGTGGTCGCTGGTTCGAATCCAGTCATCCCGACTGAGAATAAAGCATTGATAATCTGATGATTGTCAATGCTTTTATTGTTTTATATAGTTTATACATCTACAACAATCGAATAAAGAAAATTGCAAACTAAATAAAAAACAAAGGAAAGTAAAATAGAACAATTATTTACTTTAAAGAAGTTTGAAATACTTGAATTTATAATATTATACAATTAAAAATTTTAAACATTCATATAATATATCATATATATAATAAAAAAAATCCAAGTCAATGAGCATAAACTAATTTTTATTGATTAAATTTGCGTCATTAAAAAAATATATCAGAAACTAATCACTATCTATCATGTTAACCCAAATAATTAACGCTCGTATTTTAACGCCACAAGGATGGCTTAAAGACGGTTCTGTAATAATTTGTGACAATAAAATCCTTGAAGTTACTAATTGCGATCTGGCTATTGTCGGCGCAAAAATAATTGACGCAAAAGGTATGTATATAGTACCTGGCGGTGTAGAAATCCACGTACACGGTGGTGGAGGTAGAGATTTTATGGAAGGATCGGAAGATGCATTTAGAGCTGCAATCAAAGCACACATGCAACATGGTACGACCAGTATCTTCCCTACTCTGTCATCATCAACAATCCCAATGATACGTGCTGCTGCTGCAACTACAGAAAAATTAATGCAAGAACATAACAGCCCTGTCCTCGGATTACACTTGGAAGGTCATTATTTTAACATGAAGATGGCAGGAGGACAAATGCCTGAAAACATAAAAAATCCAGACCCTGAAGAATATATCCCTCTGCTGGAAGAAACAAATTGTATAAAAAGATGGGATGCCGCTCCCGAACTTCCTGGAGCAATGCAATTCGCAAAATATATCACATCTAAAGGTATCCTAGCATCTGTGGGACATACTCAAGCTGAATATGAAGACATATTGACAGGTTATGAGGCCGGATATACACATGCAACACACTTCTATAATGCAATGCCGGGATTCCATAAACGCAGAGAGTACAAGTATGAAGGTACCGTAGAAAGTATATATTTGATTGACGATATGACTGTTGAAGTTGTAGCCGACGGTATCCATGTTCCACCGACAATTCTCCGCCTTGTACACAAGATAAAAGGTGTTGAAAGAACTGCATTAATCACAGATGCTCTTGCCTGCGCAGCAAGCGACAGTCAGGAAGCTTTCGACCCAAGAGTTATAATCGAAGACGGTGTATGCAAATTAGCAGACCGATCTGCGTTGGCTGGAAGTATTGCAACAATGGACAGACTGATACAGACTATGGTACAGAAAGCCGAAATACCTTTAGAAGATACAATAAGAATGGTATCTGAAACACCGGCCAGAATTATGGGAGTATTGGACCGCAAAGGTACACTGGAAAGAGGCAAAGACGCCGATATCCTGGCTTTGGACAGAGATCTTAACGTACGTGCCGTTTGGTCTATGGGAGAAATAGTAGAAGGTACAAATAAATTATTCTAAGAATCATACAAACTAATAATATCGATTATGCTTACTCAATTAATAAACGGACGTATCCTTACTCCACAAGGATGGATTATGGATGGCTCTGTACTCATTAGTAATGGTAAAATACTGGAAGTTACCAATAGCGATTTGGCTGTAATAGGTGCTAAAGTTATTGATGTAAAAGGAATGAATATTGTTCCAGGATTTGTAGGTATGCATATACACGGAGGAGGAGGCCACGATTATAACGAATGTACAGCTGAAGGATTTAACGCTGCCACTCACGCACATTTAATTCATGGAGCAACAACAGTGTTCCCTACATTGACTTCCACTTCATTCGATAATATCACAAAAGCAGCCGCTTTATGTGAGGAAATGATGAAAACCAACAAAGTAATACAAGGTTTACACATTGAAGGTCCTTACTTGAATCCTAAAATGGCAGGTGCCCAGTGGGGAGAATACTTATCAGAACCTAACAAAGACGAATATACACAAGTAATAAACTCAACTTCATGTATAAAAAGATGGGATATAAGTCCAGAAGTTCCAGGTGGTTTTGATTTCGGCAGATTCACTTCCTCAAATGGTATATTAACAGCAATCACACATACAGAAGCGGAATATGACGATATTAAAAAGGCATTCTCTGCTGGTTTCACTCATGCTGCACATTTTTATAATGCAATGCCGGGATTCCATAAACGTAGAGAATACAAATATGAAGGAACCGTTGAAAGTGTGTATCTGACAGACGGCATGTCTGTAGAAGTTATAGCTGATGGAAGACATCTTCCTGCTACAATATTAAAGCTAGTATATAAGCTAAAAGGTGTAGAACAAACCTGTCTGGTAACAGACGCATTAAAATACGCTGCATTTGACGGAGAAATTAATGACCCGCAATATGTTATCGAAAACGACGTATGTAAGCTGGCAGATCATTCATCATTGGCCGGAAGCCTTGCAACCATGGATAAACTGGTATGGACTATGGTTAAAAAGGCAGGAATTCCATTAGAAGATGCAGTAAGAATGGCTTCTGAGACACCGGCAAAGATTATAGGTATAGACGACAGAAAAGGAACTCTTCAAAAAGGCAAAGATGCCGACATCGTTATTTTGGACAAGGATACTAATGTAAGATGTGTATTCTCTTATGGAGAAATCGTTGAAGGCACAAACACATTAATACATTAATAGCCTTACATTCAACTATTTAATAAAATCTTTATTAGTATAGATAAACACACATTTGTAATATCTGGGATACACACTTCAAAGGTGATTATCCCAGATTTCTTTTTTTATTAATATTTTCCAATAAAAAAGTCTCAAATATTTTGCAGATTTAAAAAAAAGTCATACCTTTGCACTCGCAATCGGGAAACAACGATAGCAAATAGGATTGATTCGCTAGCTCAGCAGGTAGAGCACAACACTTTTAATGTTGGGGTCTTGGGTTCGAGCCCCAAGCGGATCACTCAGAAAATCAAGCGATTATCTCAAAAAGATAGTCGCTTTTTTCGTATTTATACGTTGGTTTGGAGCACGGCATGGGTGTCGGCGGGCGACACGGTCGACTCACGCGCGATGCGGTTGGCAAGTTCCTGCGTTTCTACGGGTTTGCCTACGGTGACGCTGCGGGGATACCACAGGTCGTTGATTGCTTGTTGTACACGCTTCCAAAAAATCATACAAACTTACTTTTTAGGTCTTCTGCCCAGTGCGGTCAAGACGGTTTTGCAACTTATTGATTGACAATGGATTCTGTTTTAGTCTCCGACGATATTCTCATTTGTCCCCGACGGGGTGCTCGTTTGTCCCCCACGAGGCGGTCGTTTGTCCCCGATGGGGAAACCGGGTGTCCCAGACGGCAAATCGTTTTGACTAATTCTTGACAAGAAGACGGGTTAAACATATTGCATTATTGTTTTATAATATCGGTTTTGCCCTATATTTCTATTTGATGACTTGATTCCCAGTTGACCAAGTTGCCTTTTGTGTCGGCTTCTTCTTGTTCAACGCCATAACCCCTACTAACGGATGTGGTACGTAGGCTTCTTCCAGATAGTTCATGTCATCGTCCGTCAGTTTCAAGTCAAGTGCGGCAACAGCTCCCTCGATGTGGTGCAGTTTGGTTGCTCCAACAACGGGCGAAGTGACTTTTTTCAGGAGCCATGCCAGAGCGACTTGAGTCATCGTCACGCCGTATCGGTCGGCAAGTTCGGCTACACGGGCAATGATGACGTTATCCTGTTCGGCTGAGGCATCGTATTTCATTTTTGCCACACCGTCTTCTTCCTGACGCTTGGATGTTTCACCCGGATGTTTCGATAAGCGGCCTCCCGCCAACGCACTGTATGGAGTAAGTGCAATGTTATCTTCTTCGCATAGGGGAACCATTTCACGCTCTTCCTCGCGGAAAATCAAATTGTAGTGACCTTGTACGGAAACGAATTTTGCCCAACCGTTACGCTCGGCTATGGCGTTGGCTTTGGCAAGCTGCCAGGCAAAACAGTTGGATATGCCGATGGCACGTACTTTACCTGCTTTTACTGCGTTGTTCATTCCTTCCAGGATGTCCTCAATAGGCGTGTTGTAATCCCACATGTGGCAGATGTACAAGTCCACGTAATCCATGCCAAGGTTTTCAAGGCTCTTGTTGAGCATACGCTCCACATGTTGTTGCCCAGTGATGCCTGCGGCAATTTCGTCAGCGGTACGTGGCAGGAATTTTGTTGCCACTACCACATCTTCGCGCTTTGCCAACTCACGAAGGGCTTTGCCGACATACTGTTCACTTGTGCCACTTTGGTAAGCGATGGCGGTGTCGAAGAAGTTTACGCCTAATTCCAATCCTCGCTTGATGATGTCTCGTGAAGCGTCCGGACCAAGAGTCCAAGTACAAGGTCCTTGTGTCGGGTCGCCGAATCCCATGCATCCCATGCAGATGCGTGATACGTTTAAGTCAGAATTTCCAAGTTTAATGTATTCCATAATGATATGTTTTTGTAATGAATAAATGCGTTAGTTTTTCCCTGCATAGACTTGTGTCATGCCCCCATCGACCGTCAATTCAATGCCAGTGATGTATTTGCTTAAATCCGATGCAAGAAACACCACAGCATCGCCCAGTTCTTCGCTTGTGCCGACACGTCCCAATGGGATTTCCGAAGCGACACGGTCGGCGTATGCCTGCACGTCGGCATGGCTCATACCTTGCACCACTTCATAGCCTTCGGTTGGTATCACGCCCGGACTGACTGCATTGACACGGATACCACGGCTTTTTAAGTCGGTTGTCCAGCTACGGGCAAATGAACGCACAGCCGCTTTTGTAGCGGCGTACAAGCCGAAACCGGGCAATCCCATATAAGCCGTAATGGAAGCGTTGAGGATGATTGATGCTCCGTCCCGCAGGACAGGCAGCATAGTTTGTACGGTAAGATATGTCCCCCATACGTTTACATCAAATGTGCGGTGGTAATCCGTTTCCGTAGCTTCTTCTAAGGGGATAGCTTTGCCTCCGCCCGCATTGGCAAAGATGATGTCGAGCGTGCCCTTTTCCTCCTTGATGATGTTTGCGAGACGTATCATATCTTCTTTGTTGGAAATGTACGCCTGCACTGCCTTTACGGAATTGCCAAGTCTCTCGGCAGCCTGTTCCAGTACTTCTTTGCGTCGTCCGGTGATATAGACGAACGCTCCTTCTTCTGTCAATCTCTTTGCGGTTCCGAATCCGATACCGCTGCTTCCGCCCGTTACAAGGGCAACCTTTCCTGTCAATAATTGTGTTGCCATACGATTTATTTTTGTTGGTTACGAATGTCCAATGTATGATGCAGACGTTCTCTGCCAATAGCCGCCTTTTCGGGCGACACTTCGTTTCCTACCATATCAAGAATGTCCCATAATTGTGCTTCTGTCACTCCGACATTCAATGCTCCGCCGTAATGAGATTCGACCATAGGTTCTCCGATAGCGGCAAGTGCGGACACGGTGGTTGTTTCCCGTTCGATGTACGTCAGCAAATCACGGGCGAAAAGGTCGGCAAAAAGATGTTCTTTCAGGCAAAAGTCCAGCAACGGGTTGAATCCGAAGAAACCGTTTCGCAGTTGTCCGGCTGTCATTCCGGCACAAAACATCTGCAATTTCTCACCTCGTGCATATTTACTTTCACTATCATCAACAGGTGAGGCTTCCCGGCCTTGCTTGTCGTGTATGCCGTTGTTTCGCCGTTCATTCACCAAGTTCATAAACACGATAGTTGCCCGACATGCCGGGGCAAATCCCAAGTAGGCATACAGATGCACGATTTCTTCGTTAATCTCGTTGATGGTCATGCCGAAATCCAAAGCTTCCGTCAAGACCTTTTTCAGCCCTTCCACATTAGTGGTGGTGACAGCCGTATAAATGGATATCTTGGCAATATGCGATTGCCGTTCTGTGAGGTGTTTGAGTTCCATCATTTGTTCTTTGTTTTAATTCGACGGTGCAAAATTAGAGTGTTCCCGGTGTAAACCTGTTATCCTGATTACCGAACGTTTGATACTGATTACTGAAAAGAGAAAATCAAGTGAAACAATTAGAAAACAAAGCATTATCTTTGCCCGCAAAATATAAAAACATCCAGATGAAGAAAGTAGAAAAGATAAATATTGATGCGTATAATAAGTATATGGGAATAGAAACCCTGCACCCGTTAGTGAGTGCCATTGATTTCTCAAAAGTAGAGCCTATACACAGTTTCCTGTTCAATATTGATTTTTATGCTGTATTTTTGAAAGAAACCAAGAACGGGACTTTGACCTATGGGAGGCAGTATTATGACTATCAGGAAGGCAGTATCGTCTGTATCTCTCCGGGGCAAGTTATCGGTGCGGAAGCGACAGAAGAAATATTCCAACCCCAAGGATGGGGACTGCTGTTCCATCCCGATTTAATATTGGGAACATCATTGGCTACCAAAATGAAGAAATATACCTTCTTCGCCTATGACGTGAATGAAGCCCTGCACTTGTCCGAACGGGAACGGCACATTATTCTTGATTGTTTTAATAAGATAATGGAAGAACTGAATCATCCGATAGACAATCACAGCCAAACATTGGTTTGTGTCTATATCGAGCTGCTGTTGGATTATTGCACACGCTTTTACGAGCGTCAGTTTATCACCCGTAAAAAGGTCAATTCAAACCTGCTTGTCCGTTTCGAGAAGCTGTTGCAAGACTATTTCAATTCCCGTCAACCGATGCTGTCCGGTTTGCCTACCGTAAAATATTTTGCGTCTGAGCTGTGTCTTTCACCTAACTATTTCGGAGACTTGATTAAGAAAGAATGTGGTAAATCCGCGCAGGAATATATCCAAGACACAGTCATCGCCATAGCTAAAGACCGTTTGCTTGACACGACAAAAAGTATCGGGCAAGTAGCGGAAGAATTAGGATTCCAATACTTGCCTTATTTCAGCCGGATGTTCAAGAAAAAAGTTGGGAAAACACCGGGAGAATATCGAGGTCAGAAGGCTATATGAAAATAAGAGAGTGTGCCGAAATTGCCACACCCTCTATTTGCTTATTCCTTCACCTTCAATCCGTCGAACACTTCGCTCATCTCCATTCCGTCCAATGCCTCGTCGATGGCAAGCGGGGAGAATGCCATCAGTCCAACACCTAATTCTTCGAGCGTGTGGACAGTGTCTTATGCCAATGCGCCATCATCGAATAACAGTTCTGCACGGCAGCCACCAGGCAAGGACTTGGGGGCAACGTTTTTGTCAGGCACGACCATCAGCAACTCGCTGACGGAATTGTACCTGCTGTTCAAGTACCTGCGTCCGAAGGCGTTGGAGAAGCAGGACATCCGCTGCTTCGACGCATGGGCGGCGATATTCGCCAAGAAGACGACGGACTTCGAGTTCAACGTGACGAACAACATCGTGCAGAAGGGACGCTTCCGCTACTTCATCAAGGTGCCGGAACTGGCGGCGTTCTACAACGAGATAACGGACTACCGCACAGCGGAGGATGTGGGCGTGGACCGTCCGCACAAGAACGAGATACTGCACAACATACCTCCCACGCCCGACCAGGAATATTTCATCAAACAGCTGATGGAATTTGCCAAGACGGGCGATGCCACACTGCTCGGCAGATTGCCGTTGTCGGAAACGGAGGAAAAGGCGAAGATGCACCATGTTGTATTCTGAAGTGATGATTGCCGTATGTTCGTTTATCGGGGTCATTCTTGTACTTTCGTAGCTCTCTATCCACTCCTTTAGTGTTGCCACATCACAAGTATCGGTACACATCATATCCAAAATTCCGATAGGGTCGCTGAATGTCACAATCAAAGTATCATAGTATGCTGTCATAATCTGTCCTCCTTTCCTTTTATCCATTCGTCACGCAGTTGTCTGCACTCCTCCAATGTCGGTCTCACGCAGGAGAAAAGTTCTCCGTCCGTGTGTCGGTAATCATATTGGAAAAGGGTTGTTCTTTTCCGTCTGATAGTCGTTTGGTACTTTTCGTACTTCTCGAGGGTGTGTCAAAATTCATTTTTTGAAAAAATGAACTTATAATTTGAAATTTGAGCACCCTAAAAGAGTAAAAAAGGGCCGCATCATTACTCAATACAGAGTTTGATACGGCTCCTTTTAAATATTATAGTTATAATCTGTAACTTTAGGGAGTAGTCATTTTAGTTTTGACACACCCTCCACTCCGTTGATGGTCATTCTTGTTGTCATGGTAGTCATTTATTAAAATTCAACAATCAACAGTCGGTTCTCCATTACCTTTTCGGGGTCGGTTATCATCCTTTGGGCTACCCAAAGGTGATGTGCTCCGAAGCCGTAGGCGAACAGCCTTCCGAAGTTCTCGTTTTCTGAAAGTTTCGCCATTGAATTGCGGATTTCCTTTTCGCTGAAACTCAAGGACAAGGTGTTTATCAGACTGACAAAGATGTCGGTTACTTTCTCGTCCCATAATATCAGTATGTTTTCTATCTTTATTTCCATATCATGTATATTTTGAAGTCTATAAATCAAGCACTCATCCGTTTGCGGATAAGTTCGGCATTGCTCTCTACAAGGCTGATGATGCGGTCGTGGTATTCGGTATTGGAATTGCATACACCTCTGCTCTGTACCACCTTGAATGTTGTCAGTGAAACCTCCACCGTTTCAATGCGTTTGCCGTCAATGGTTGCGGATAGGATAAGGGAGTCTGTCCTCTTGTGATAGCTTCCCACACAATGGTGCATCAGTTTTCCTTCAAGTTGCATTTCCGCCACACTCTCAATGACCTTTACAAGAATAAGGTTGTCGGTAAACACAAGTCCGAAAAACTTGCCTTTGGACTTCAGATAATTCTTTTCGTCCTTGACCAACTGCTCCCTGCGTTGCTCCGCTCTTTCCCTTTCAATCTGTTCTTCGCGTTTTCTGACAAGTCGGTCATGTGCCTTTTTCAAGTCTGTCGGACAAACATATTTTGGGCAGTGGGTGTCTTTCCCGAAATGTCTGAGCAGTCTTACAAGGTCACACCACATGGAGGCATCCGCAATATGATAGCCGTTTCGGATACAGATTTTTATGGAGTTCCAATATTCATGTAAATTGATATTTGATATGACGGCATATCTGAACATTTCTGTCTGTCCCGCTTTAAGCAATGTTTCCTTTTTGCTGTCGGTCATAATGGCGGTAAAAATTCGTATGGGGTCAGTTCGTGGAATGCTCCCTTGAAGCCGTTCCGCCTTAATTCGGGAATGATGCGCATTGCCGGATAAGTCTTGTATGCGTCTATGTTGTATGCTTTCAGCATCTTGTTGCTGCGTAAATCCATATCGCTCCATTCAGTCCAAAGGTCATAGTACATCGTGTGCATGGCTCTCAGTCGGGCAATAACTTCGGTCTTTCCGTTTGGGGCAATCCACCATTGCACCACCTCCCTTATGGAATACTCTGCCTTCTGTTCCACCTTGTATGTTGCTCCTACCATAAAGTAGCGCAACACTTGATAGCCTTTTCGGGTCGTAATGATTTCATAATATGCGCTGCCCCTGAAAACTCTCTTTCGGGTATCAAGTATTTCAAGTTCCTTTCCGCAATGGGGACAGCTACAGCCACATATAGTTTCCGCAAGAGTGTGTCCGCCTTTCCAGCGGTGTCCACATTCCGAACAAGTGATAGTTCCGCCTTTTGTGCGGTAGGCATGATGCTTGAAGCAATGTTCAAAAGCGTATGCTTTCTGCTTGTCTGTCAGTTCGGGCAGTCCGCTTGACAAACGGACTACCTCTTTCTGTATGCGTGTTCTCGGTTTCATATCAAAAATCAAATAATGAGGGTTGGACTTGTGTTTCTTTTTTCGCTGTCGGCTTGTTGCGGTTCTGTAGCTTTTGGAGTTCCATCTGCTGATATTGGGCAACCGCCTTTCTCCTTGCTTCCTGCTTTTCCTCTTCTGTCAGTTCCACCACATGGTTTACAACTACTTGACATTGTATAGGCTTGCCTACTTCAATCTCGTTTTCATCGTAATAGTGAATGGCTTGTCCGTATATCTCTCCGTCTGAAAAGCCGTTGCAACCGCTTTTCTGCACATAGTTCAGAATGTATGTGACACAATCGTCTATGTTCTTGGCTGGGTTGCGGTAGCTTTTGGCGAATAGTTCATCTTCCGCTGCTCTCTGCTCCAAAAACATCTGTATGGTTCGTTTGAAATGGTCTGTTCCTTTCATCATAATCTCAAATTTTAGTCGGGTTGTCGTTCAAATAAAGTATCTCGCAATCTTCCACTTCTGTGGGAAGTCCGAAAAGGGGGTAATGGATGAAATAAGGCTGTGCGTTCCCTTCTTCATCTGTGAGGGGTGAAACATCTTGTACTTGCCATTGCTTCATCCATCTGTCTATTGTCTGAACTTCATCGTCTGTGAGTGCGGTTGCATCGCCATTGATGATATAGGCTAAACTCCATGTGGGTATCTTTTCCGTTGTCCTGTTCATATCCGTTCCTTTATGTGGTCAGACAATCTCTTGTAAAATCTCCGTGTGGTATTGTGGGGGGCATTCCACCAAAAGAAAACCGATAAAATCCTTTCTCGCTTCCTTGTTGAGTTCGTGGTATAGCCTTCTTAGGGTTGAATGGTTGCCGTTGATGTAGGTTTCCACCATATACTCAAAGATGTTGTCCACCTCGTAAAATCTGCATTGCTGCGCTGCTGTCTTGCTGTATCGTTTCATAATGTTATGCTTTTGGGAGTTAATTCAAAGTGTCAGTAGCCATAGGAAAAAGCCGAAAATGGCAATGAGAAATATGATGAATACCATTACATTGATAACCATTCGGAATACTCCACAGACTATTTCTCTGATGATGTACCAAAGGATATTGACTATCCAAAGGAAACAGCGCAACAGAAATGCGAATACTGCAAGTCCAATGGATTGCGCTGTCTGTCTTATGTTCATTGCTGCTGTCATTTTGGGTGTCGTTTGTCAAGTTCTACAATTCTGTCAATTCTTCCGTACAATATCTTGCGGAGTGCCGTCTTGTCCATAGCCTTGTATTCTCTCCATTGTCCGTACTGGCTTACAAGGAATGTCCTCAGTATGTCGGAGAAGTCAAACCGCCATCCTTGCAATGGTATCGCACTTTTGAAATAGGTATTGCCGTTTACCTTTTCGGTTATCCAATTCTTTTCCTCTCTGTTCAGCACCTCGCCATTATTCACTTTCATACGAAGTCTGTAAACCTTGCACTCATGTAGGCTTTCCAATGTCGGAACTTCCCACTTCACGAATTTTGTTGCTACTGCTGCTTCCATATCCATTTGTTTTTATTTTTAATGCGGATTCGAGAGCTGAGGGAGTTGAGTTTCCAACCTTATATGCCTCCCGTTTATCCGACATTTTTTTAATGCGTCTTTCTGTCGCTTCGGTCGTTTTCGTTTCGGGTGCTTCAAAAAAGGTAGGGAGTGGGTAGAGCAAGGGTTTTCAAAGAAAAAATACTACCCGCAGGGCTGGAGATTTTTTCTAAAAACCATTGAGCATCCCAATCCCGGATTTACCTTTGCACCCAGAACGGGAACGATCCACCTGATGCGACTGCCTGAAAGACCATCAAAATGGAGGTAAACGGATGTGGAGGCATATTGGATATGAAATGTTCCGGGAAAAGAAAGAAAGGAAATGTCAAAAAAAGGGATACGGCGAAAACGTGAAACCGGCAAACATTCCAAGAAAGTATGTTGCAACCGTGTGGCTAAACCTGTTTAGTTATGCGGTTGCAATTTTCTTTCCGGTTTGCCGTCATGGGTAATGGCACTTTTCATTTATGGAAGGTGTGGTTACCCATGACTTCCGTTTTCGATTAGAGGAACCGACAAAAAAAGAAAATCAACAGGTGACAGCCGTAAAAGCACCGCTTGTGGCATAAGCAAAAAAAGAAAGGGGCCTTGCATCATCAGTCTGAACATGGTTCAGGCGTGACGCAAAGCCCTTTTCTATGCTTATGCAATAGTAGGAACATGATCGTCAATTTATTGATGATCATGTTCCTACGAATAAATTCGCTTTTACGGAAAAACTTGTCTGTGGAGCTTAAAAAGCTGGATTTTTATTTCAATATATGCCATTAAAGTGCTACTTTTGCATACGAAGAGTTCTTTGAAGGTTACGCAATGCGCAGAAGAATAAAACAGCAGATAACTAACTAATTCGTAACTTATTACTACTATGAGTTGGTAACTGCAACTCATTTTCAATCACTTAGACCTTTTTCGTAATTTCTTGAAACAAATATTATGACAGAAGGAAAGAAGAATATCATTATGAGTATTAACACTGAAAAATTTGCAAAGGATTTACAAAAAGAAGAAAAGACATTAAAATCTCTTCAAAGAACCAATGCCAATGAAGCGGTAATTGATGCACAGAAGCAAGTTATCAAAGACTTACAGGAGAAATACGATGATTCGTTAATTCAATAAAATATTACCTTTGCCTACAATAATAAAAAAAGAATACAATGGAAACAAACGGTTATCGTCTCCTTCTTCCGGAAGGAACTCTTGATTACTTCAACATATCAGATGTTAAGGAAAGCAGTACTGAAATAGTAATTTATCTTGAAGAGAAGAATGAAGTTCCCAAAGAATACTCTGATAGTAAAGTTGAGGGTAAGGGCTTTTATGATCCGGTAGTTGTACAAGACTTTCCAATCCGCGGGAAGAAGGTATTTCTAAACATCCGTCGTCGCAGATGGGTCTTAAAGGATGAGAACCGCTATGTAAGCCGTAACTGGAAACTGGTTGCCCAAGGCAGCCGTATGACGCAAGAATTTGCGTCTTTTTTAAAAGAGTTATATTGATACGCTTCCCGTCAGCTGTAAGCTTTTGGGAACACTGTTCGGTATTGACGGTGAACTTCTTGAAAGGCAGTACCGCAATCATCTGAGCGGATATTTGAAATGGAACCAACTCCCGCATGCAGAAGAATGGGTACTGTTTGAGAAAAACATCGGAGCATACGTAGGGATAGACGAAGTGTGTCTTTCGCGCGGTGAATTATATACCATATTGATTAACAAGGAGAAAAGAGGAGGTGCCGGAAGTATTATCGCCATCATAAAAGGTACTGACGTAAAGACTGTCACATCCATCCTTCTAAAACTTCCCAGACGCAGACGTTTCCAGGTAAGGGAAATAACACTTGATATGGCTCCCAATATGGAACAGACGGCACGTATATGCTTTCCTGCTGCGCGTCGGGTTACAGACCGTTTCCATGTACAGAAGCTTGCTTATGAAGCCGTTCAGGACATGAGAGTTAAAGCCCGTTGGGAAGCACTTGATGAAGAGTCCATACAAATAGCACATGCAAAGGCATGTGGAAAGACATATCATGCTCCGGTATTTGAGAACGGAGATTCAAGAAAACAGCTGTTGGCCAGAAGTATGTATCTTCTGTATAAGAAAGAATCATTATGGACCGAATCACAACGTGTTCGTGCCGGTATCCTGTTCAGAGAGTATCCGAATATAAGGAAAGCGTACTATCTTTCCATGAGATTAGGATTGATTTATCATCAGTGCAGACATAAGGATGTAGCCTTGACAAGGCTTGCCAGGTGGTATGACGAGGTGGACAAATCAGGATTCCTTGCATTTGGAAGAGTAGCAAGGTCAATACAGACACATTATCTTGAAATAATAAACTACTTCGAAAGACGTTCTACGAACGCTGCATCAGAATCTTTTAATGCGAAAATAAAGAACTTTCGCTCACAATTCAGGGGAGTGAAGGATAAGGCTTTCTTTCTGTTCAGACTATCGAAAATTTATGCCTAATTTCAAAATCCCTCAGATTTTTACGTTGATCCGAATTAACTCCTCAGGTTTTTACGTTGATCCCCAACGTTACCCTATCAAATACACCAATAAAAAAAATAGAGGAACTAACTTAATCATAAAACTAAAGTTAATTCCTCTATTTCGTGCGCCTGATAGGACTCGAACCTACACGTCTCACGACACCAGATCCTAAGTCTGGCGCGGCTACCAATTACGCCACAGGCGCGTGAGAAGCTTTATTTCTCATTTGCGTTGCAAAGGTACGCATTTTTTTTACATTGACAAATTTTTCAACTATTTTTTTTCAAGAAATTGCATGCAGCTTCTATTATAGTGTCTTTTCCACGCAAAATATCTTCTTCAGTCATATCCACATGTATGTCCGGCTCAATACCAAATTCTATCTGATTCATTTCAGCATCATACATTGGGGCTGCAGAAAACCTTATAGACCATCCGTTAGGTATTTCCGAAGAGAATGGCAATCCAGAACCACCACCGGTTTTATCTCCTATTATTGTGACAAGAGGCATATTCTTCATACAATTCACAAAATCATTTGTCGAACTATATGAACGCCTGTTTGTTAAAACAACAGCATTTCTTTGCCATCTGACTCCATTGGAAGGTTCAATATACACCGGTTGGGGCGATGAAAACTCATTATGTCCGGGCCCAGTTTTATGAGACATATATCCGACATGAATTTTCTCATTGGTAAATCTTGAAGCTAATTTCTGGGCCGTCGTAAGATTTCCTCCCCCATTATTCCTAACATCAATTATCAACCCGTCGCACAATTCCATCTCCTTCAACATGTAATCAAGATTGCCATCACCTATTCCGTTAGAAAAACTTGAGCAATACACATAGCCTATATTGTTCTCCAAAATCTGATATGTAAGTCCGGAGGTATTTACATAATCTTTTCCCAGGTAATTACTCTGAATACTGTCGCTGAAATTACGTGGATAAGAATCAAACCATTCTCTGTATTGAGAAGTTCCATAAGCACTACTAAGATTAACATGACCATCACGCAACTCGTTTACCATTTCTGACAGCACTTCAAAAAGGTTATAGCTGGACATATCGGATGTTATCCGTTTGGAATATCTCAAATAAACCTCATCCCAGTCCAATCCATATACATCATTCTTATAGTCAAGAAAACAGTACTGTTCATCAATAATTCTCCACAAAGATTCGAAGTTTGCCTGTGGGGTGTTGCCTGAAACATCTTCTCTGATACACGAAGAATACAACACTGATAAAAAGACACAAAGCAATATTATAAACAAAGAATTATTCCTGCTATTCATACCAAAAATCATTTAATCAAAATGGAGTAACCTTGGATGGAAGACTGATTTTGTTCTTTCCCCGTATAATAGAGAAATTTCTTACAAATCCAATCATAAAATTGTGCGAATAGAAATGGCTTTTTAAGTTATTTACTTTAGCTTGTTGTATATCGCACAAATATCCTGCACGCATTATTGTCTTGCCTATAGGAAAATCTAATGTCAACATTTGTCTAAACGTGGGAGCGTTATGAAATGAAGTAAACAAGACATTGCTGCCACCATGTTTCAGCGAAAATATTTCATAATAGGACTGACCATATTCAGGTGAAAACATAATACCCATAAAAGGTAAATTAGCCTGATATCTTAAAGTCATAGGATATCTGAAAATCCTGAATTTATATATCACCATAGCAGAAGCATCAATACTTCCATATACTTTGGCTTGTGCCGGATTATTTGAGTTACGTGTGTTGTATATAAAACCGCAATTCAAATCTAACATCGGTCCAAACAAAATCTTCAGATTTTCATCAACCTTATACTGATAATGAAGAGCATAAGTCCAATTAAACATTCCTGAATATGATTTTGAGGATTTTGAGATATTCTCTGCAGATGAACAGTTGACCTGTATCACACGTTGGGCAGACACCTTACCTCCCATAAGCCTGGTCATGCGCATATTCTCGTGCATAAACCTCAGTTCAGGTCCACGATATTCCAAAGGGGAAAGATATGTATCATATACATTGGATATTCCCGCACCTATCATTACGGAACGTACTATGTATTTCTGATGAGATAAAGTATCCTGCGCCAATACTTCGGCGCAAGACACAAATAATATAATCAGAGTTGATATATAACCATATATTCTATTCATAATTTTAGAACAGTTTCATCTGACCATCATCTTCATTTGACAGATCCACATCATCTGTATTCACATCATCTGCTTCCGTTTGTGATTCAGGTTCTTCCTTTATGACAGGTTCGAGTTCTTCTATTTTGTCTATAGTAAACGTAGTAAGACGTTTTCCTTTGGCCTTAAAACTCTTCACACCGACAAAATCATCTGCATAGACTATCATTGGCTCTCTGAAACTGTCATGTCCACCAAACAGTACATTAATACGCGGATAAGTTTCGGATGTAAGCAACAATAATACATTCTGCTTGTTTTCACCAAGGAAGTTCTGTCGTTTGGCACTTTGTTCTAAACAGAATCTTTTAAGATATGGATAATTCTGCTGGTCTGCATCATAAAGAACTGCAGTCCAAACCTTTTCTGGATCATATTTTTCAAGAATCATTATATCCGAATCATAATGGTTGTTCAAATCAAAATCAGTCGTATAGAACTCACCATTCTTCATGATTACCAATATACTGTCTTCGCTTTGGAATTCTCCCAGATACTCACCGCGTCCATCATAATTAAGACGAAGTACATCATGATCAAACCACACTTTTCGTCCTCCCAATGTAGAACCTCCCTTATGCTTCAGACTTATCTTATGCACTTCAAGACGTGTAAGAAGGTTACCCATAGACTGTCTTCCCTTAATGGAAATCTCACTGAAATCGCGTTCCAAAATCAATTTCTTTATTCTAGGATTAGGTCTTAGAGTTACTTTCACCACTTCAGCCTCACCATTTGGATTTGCTGTAAAATACATTATCTTAGACCCTGGATTTCCTTGTGTTACATCATACTCACGGTCACGTATCATCGAAGTGACATTAAAACGTTTGATAAAATACGCACCGTCTTTACCGTCGCGATATATCACATTATAAATAGTACGCTTGTCGTTCTTCTTGAAAATATTTACATACAATATATTCTTACCGACAAAAAGTTTATCACTTATTCTTACTATCTTATATTTTCCGTCTTTATAGAATATAATGACATCATCTATATCAGAACAGTTGCAGACATATTCATCTTTCTTCAGTCCCGTTCCGATAAAGCCTTCCTCTCTGTTTATATACAGCTTCTCGTTTGCTTCTGCCACCTTGGTAGCCACTATGACATCAAAATTTCTTATTTCTGTCTTTCGCTCGAAATTCTTGCCATACTTGGCTTTCAAACCTTCATACCAGTTTATAGTATATTCGGTGATATGTGCAAGATGATTATCTATTTCCTCTATTTCACTTTTCAGACGTGCTATCAATTCATCCGCCTTATCTTTATTAAACTTCAGGATACGTGCCATCTTTATCTCCATCAGTTTCAATATATCTTCCTTGGTTACTTCACGCACCATTTGCGGATAGAAAGGCGTAAGACGCTCATCAATATGTTGGCATGCTGCATCCATATTCTCTGCCTGCTCAAATTTCGCATCTTTATAGATACGTTCTTCTATAAAGATTTTCTCCAGCGAAGCAAAATGCAGAGCTTCTAGTTTTTCTTCACGTTCGATATTCAATTCCTGTCTTAACAGATCCAAAGTATTGTCCGCAGACTTCTTCAACACATCACTTACAGATAAGAAATGAGGTTTCTTGTTGTCTATTACGCAACAGTTAGGCGATATATTAACCTCACAGTCAGTAAATGCATAAAGCGCATCCAAGGTCTTGTCTGAAGAAACCCCAGGAGCAAGATGCACAAGTATTTCCACTTTATCAGCTGTGTTATCCTCTACCTTCTTCACTTTGATTTTGCCTTTTTCTACAGCCTTTAATATAGAATCTATCAGTGACGAAGTAGTTTTTCCATACGGGATCTCACTGATACATAAAGTCTTGTTATCCAATTTGGAAATTTTTGCTCTTACGCGTACCACTCCACCTCGCTCACCATCGTTATATCTTGATACGTCAATAGATCCGCCTGTCTGGAAATCAGGATAAAGCTGGAACGACTCACCTTTTAGATAAGCGATGGCAGCATCACATAGTTCATTGAAATTGTGAGGAAGTATTTTTGATGACAATCCGACAGCAATACCTTCAACACCCTGCGCCAATAGCAAAGGGAATTTAACAGGCAATGTAACAGGCTCTCTGTTACGTCCGTCATAAGACGACTGCCATTCAGTGGTCTTCGGATTGAAAACCACGTCAAGAGCGAATTTAGATAAACGTGCCTCGATATAACGCGGAGCGGCAGCACTGTCACCGGTAAGGATATTTCCCCAGTTACCCTGACAGTCGATAAGCAATTCTTTTTGGCCCAACTGTACCAGAGCATCACCTATTGAAGCATCTCCATGAGGATGAAACTGCATGGTATGACCTACAATGTTCGCAACTTTATTATACCTTCCGTCGTCAAGACGTTTCATAGAGTGCAATATTCTCCTCTGCACAGGTTTCAATCCATCATTAATATGAGGGACAGCTCTTTCAAGTATTACATAAGATGCATAATCAAGAAACCAATTCTGATACATTCCACTCAACTGATGTCTTACCGCATCATCGGACGTATCTGCCGGTTTGTAATCAGAATGGCCTTCACTCCCCTGTAAATCGTTTTCCTTATCAAATGTATCTTCGCTCATTTTTAGTATATTAATCAAGAATAAAACAGTCTTTGCAAATTTAATAAAAAAGAGGATATACCATGAAAAGATATATCCTCTTATTTAACTTATTTTATTCTACAGTATATTACTTGGCAACTTTTTCAAGCCAATTTACCATAAACAACATTACTCCCATCGAGATAAGACATACTATCATGAATATAGCCCAGCAATAACCGATAGGAATTGCATTATACATAAGTGGACCTATCCACAAGAGAAGATTTCCCACAGCAGTAGCTCCGAGCCACAATCCCTGGCAAAGTCCTAAAAGATGTTTTGGCGCAACTTTCGAAACAAATGACAATCCAAGAGGAGATATAAACAACTCTGCAACCGTAAGAAGGAAGTAAAGTACTATCAATACCCAAGCACCCGCTTTCACCTGTTGGTCTATAGGAAGCTCTCTATATTCAGCAGCTGAAGGATAACCCATCACAAGTGAATATGCAGAAAGGAACAGATAAGCCAGACCTGCTATAAACATACCTATAGCAATCTTACGCGGAGTAGATATCTCTTTTCCTCTTCTGGAAAGTGATCCGAAAATCATCATTATAATAGGAGTCAGAGTTATCACGAAGAACGGATTAACAGCCTGCCATATTTCAGGTGCTATTGTTGTTGTATCAACAAAGTCTCTCGCAAACAGAGACAAAGAAGTTCCGTTCTGATGGAATGAGAACCAGAAGAATATTACAACACCAAGCACAGCAAACAATGCATAAAGACGCTGCTTGATTTCTTTTGCCATAGCAGCCTTTTCTTCAGCTGTATATGTAACAGATGCTGCCGATTCTTTCTTTCCCGGATTTGGGAACTGACGTTTTGTCGCAAAGAAAATTACAAGCGAAATAAGCATGGCAGCAACAGAAGCGAGGAATGAATAATGGATACCTTCGTTGAAAATCTGCAAATACTGCGAGCATGATGCAGCCAAATCAGATGTTTCCCCTACGCACTGAGACATCAGCTGATTTAAATTTCCCATAGCCTCAGCAGACATACCATCGGCCTTATTTATATAGTCATGGCATAGAGCAGGAAGACTGGCGTTGTAAACCATATTATGCGCACTCAGCCACCAGCTTCTCAACAAAGGAGCAACAAATGGCGCTATAAGTCCACCAATATTTATAAACACATAAAAAATCTGGAATCCGGAATCTCTCTTTCCTTTAACCATTGCCAGTTCCTTTTCACCCTTTGCGGCTGCTTCAGCTTCCATGTCATCATACATCTGACCAACAATAGCCTGAAGATTTCCTTTAAACAGACCATTACCAAATGCGATAAAAAACAAAGCCACACAAGTTAAAGAAAGTAACCATGTAGTGTTACTTGAATTTGCAGTAATCGGAATAGATAATGCAATATATCCTATAGCCATAACGACCAAACCTGCCATGATGGTACCTTTATAATTCTGTTTTCTGTCGGCTATCAAACCACCAACAAGACTTAAAAGATAGATACCTGCATAAAAGAAAGAATAGATAAGTGTGCTTTTCTCCTCACTTATACCAAATTTTGAACAAAGGAACAATACCAGTACAGCGTTCATAATATAGTAGCCAAAACGCTCACCCATATTAGACAAAGCCGCAGGAATTAATCCTTTCGGATGCTTTTTAAACATAAATAATGAAGATTTAAATGATTAATGACTAAATTTTTATGCAAAAATATAGAAAAAACAAATAACAAACAACATTACTTATTCCATTATTTTTCAGCCAATACAGGTTTCGCTAAAACTGTTTGCTATAGGACACAAAAAAAAGAGAAGCCTTCTTGACTTCTCCTATCTCCAGTTGCGGAGGCCTGACTCGAACAGACGACCTTTGGGTTATGAGCCCAACGAGCTACCAACTGCTCCACTCCGCGATGTTCATATTTTTTTTTAGTTGCGGAGGCCTGACTCGAACAGACGACCTTTGGGTTATGAGCCCAACGAGCTACCAACTGCTCCACTCCGCGATGTTATTTCTTATTTGCGAGTGCAAAGGTACAGCTTTAAATTGTAAAAAACAAATCTTTAAGCAGAAAAATCAGACCAATGAGGTTAAAGAAGTTAAACACATCATGAAAATTCTACTCAAAAGTCTTCATAACGTAAAAAACGGATACGACATTGCATTTTTCCCATTAATTTCTTCAGTTAACCCACACAAACCAGAAAAGGTTAATCCTTTATCTCTTCGAATTCTATATATTCACCCTCATTTTTATCAAACACTTTATTCTTAGTCTTCGGAGTATCTTTTCGCTTATACTCCGAATAGCCTTGACCATTGCTGTTATCAAAGCTTTCCGTCTGTTTTTGGGTATTTTTTCTTATACCTAATACTGTTCTAACCACTTTATATAGGATTGTAAATCCTATAATCAATACAAAAAATATTATAAAAAATATCAGTCCTAATATTTGAAACATAGTTATTGCGTTTTTAATATTTTAAATACAATAACCGTGCCACGATTATTATATTATGATTTCCTGAATGTCAAGGCAGACAATATTATATACCATATTATTACAGCAGCCAAACCGTTTATTGCATAAACCAACAGCAGGACTACACTTACCACCAAAAATATATATTTAATTTTATTGTCTTTCCACGTAAGATTCTTGAATTTCAATGAAAACATTGGCAGTTCAGAAACCAAAAGTAAAGACATTATTACAACCAGCAACAGCAAATAAAATGCATTAAAATACTGCGACATATACTGATTCCCGCCTATACAAATAGCCAAAGAACTCCAGAAAAGAGCATTTGCCGGCGTAGGCATACCTATAAAAGAAGTTGTCTGACGCTCATCCAGATTAAATTTTGCAAGCCTTAATGCAGAAAATACAGAAATAATAAATGCTGTATAAGGCAGATATTCAGATACGCCTGACATAAAATCAGGAATATGAATTTCTTTAAACAAGGAAAAAACAATAGCAGAAGGCGCCAAGCCAAAAGTAATATTATCAGCCAAGGAATCCAATTCTTTTCCAATAGGCGATGAAACTTTCAAAAGCCTTGCACTCATACCATCAAAGAAATCGAAAACCGCACCTAACACTATGAACAGCATTGCCAGACGAAAATCTGACTGAAATGCCATATACGATGCTATACATCCACAAAATAGATTACAGCTTGTTATACCATTTGGAATATTCCTGATTATAATATTAGGCATAATATCTCTGATTATTTAAGTTTTGCTATAACAGTTTCGTTTCCTGTAGTTTTCTGATTCATTTCAACACAAACTTCTGTTCCAAGAGGCAAGTAAACATCAACTCTTGAACCGAATTTTATGAATCCCATATGTTCATCTATATAACAATCCTCACCCGGAGTAGCATAGGTCACAATTCTTCTGGCCACTGCACCAGCAATCTGACGAGTCATGATAGTTTCACCTTCCGGTGTTTCTATAATTATAGTAGAACGTTCATTTTCCGTACTGGCTTTCGGAAGCCACGCTTTCATAAACCTTCCATTATGATGCTTTACCATTTTCACAACACCATCAACAGGATACCAATTGGCATGAACATTGGTTATATCCATAAAAATGGAAATCATCAGCCTGCGGTCATGAAAATACTCATGTTCTTCCACCTCTTCTATTACTACCACCCTTCCGTCAGCAGGAGCCACAACTGTCTTTTCCGTTTCTCCTTTAAACAGTCTTATAGGACAGCGAAAGAAATTCACCATCAAAAGATACAAGACTATACTTACTACAGCTAATATATAGAAGAATACATTAGTACCCAAAAGATAATAAGAAGCAAGATTTATAGCCAAAAGGACTATAGCACTTGTGATAAGTATATTGGTTCCCTCATGGTGTATGCGGATTTTCTTCAATTTTTTTATTCTATTCATGATGGTAAAAGTAATGATATAGATATTTTAACATGCAAAAGTAAGCGTATTTTAATTACTCTGCAAATAAAATATAAGAAAAAACTCTTTGTAATGATTTTGCAACAGCATTGCAAACGTTTTAAATACAAAATTTCTTCTTTTACAATTACTATGAAGAACAAAAAAAATTCCCGGATAGCACAAATACTAATCCGGGAATATCTATATTTTTTTCAGTTCTATCAGATTGACAATTCGTTCAAGACATTGACAAGCTCTCTATCGATAGGCTTATCATTCTTGATAGCTTTAGCAAACGGTACATATACGATTTTGTCATTTTCTATACCTATCATAACGTTTCTCTGACCTTCCATCAAAGCCTGAATACTTGCAACACCCATACGGCTGGCAATAATTCTATCGTGAGCAGTCGGTCGTCCGCCACGCTGCAAGTGTCCAAGAATAGTCACACGTACATCATACTGAGGATATTCGTTTTTAACACGCTCTGCATAATGCATTGCACCACCTGTAATTTCACTTTCAGCCACTAGAACGATTGAACTACTCTTTGACTTGCGGAATCCGTTTTTGATAAACTCTTCCAACTGGTCAACTTCAGTATTAAATTCAGGTATAATAGCAGCTTCAGCACCTGCCGCTATAGCTCCGTTCAACGCAAGGAAGCCTGCATCACGTCCCATAACTTCAACAAAGAACAGACGTTCGTGAGAAGTTGCAGTATCCCTGATTTTATCTACAGCATCAAGAATTGTATTCAAAGCTGTGTCATAACCTATTGTAGTATCTGTTCCATAAAGGTCGTTATCAATAGTTCCCGGAAGTCCGATACAAGGAACATCATATTCTTCTGCCAACAATCTGGCACCAGTGAGCGAACCATCACCACCTATTACGATAAGAGCATCAATACCCTCACGCACCATAGTTTCGTGAGCCACCTGACGTCCCTCTGGAGTCTTGAACTCCATACATCTCGCAGTCTTCAGGATTGTACCTCCCAGCTGTATGATATTGCTTACATTCTGAGTTTTAAATTCCTGTATTTCTCCAGTTATAAGTCCTTTATAGCCTCTATAAATTCCTTTAACTTTCAATCCGTTATATATCGCTGAACGAGTCACGGCACGAATTGCCGCATTCATACCCGGAGCATCTCCTCCTGAAGTGAGGATACCAACACATTTAATACTTGCCATATTGTTGAATATTATTAGTTTGTTTCAATGCCGCAAATTTACAAATTCCGTCGCAAAGTTGTATTAAATAGATATGTATTTTAAGTTAACTTGAATTGTAAATTCTTTAACATGCCTCCGATATTACATTCTTACATTTATCCATAAGCCATTTAGGAGTTGAAGTAGCACCACATATTCCGATTGACTTTGCATCCCTGAACCACTCCATGTTAATATCTTCCGGTTTATCAACCTGATATGTTTTGGGATTAATCTCCTTACATTCGTGAAACAGTATTTTCCCGTTAGAGCTTTTCTGCCCACACACAAATAGGATCACATCATGTGAAGCAGCAAACTTTCTGATATTAGGCATTCTGTTTGCCACCTGACGGCATATTGTATCAAAATACTGAAAAGTGGCAGACTTTGAAATATTCTGTTCTATATACGAAACGATACTTCTGAACTCATCCAGCGATTTTGTCGTCTGCGAATACAGCCTTACATCTTTATTCAAGTCTATCTTATCTACTTCCTCTATTTTTTCAATAACTATAGCCTCACCATTTGTCTGTCCTACCAGCCCAAGCACCTCCGCATGACCGTTCTTTCCATATATTACTATCTGCTTTTCTTTTTCAGGTTCTTTACTGGTATATTCCTGCTTAATTCTTTTTTGCAACCGTAATACTACAGGACAGGTGGCATCAATTATTTCTATATTATTCTCTGCAGCTATCCTATAAGTTTCCGGAGGTTCACCATGTGCACGTAGCAACACTTTTACGTTTTTAAGCTTTGCATACTCCTCATGGTTAATAGTTATAAGCCCCAGTTTTTTCAAACGTTCGCATTCCTGACCATTATGCACTATATCTCCAAGGCAATACAGAGGAGTTCCTTTTGCCAACTCTTCCTCAGCCTTTTTTATAGCAGTGGTCACGCCGAAACAAAACCCTGATTCACTATCAATTTCTATATTATACATTAGCCGCCTTTTGGTATTCATTAATTAACCATGCTTTCTGTTCTTCTACTGTCATATTGCTATTATCCAATACAATAGCATCATCAGCCTTTCTCAAAGGACTTACAGCTCTAGTCTGGTCTATCCTGTCTCTTTCTTCAACATTTTTGAGGATCTCATCAAATGATACTTCCTGTCCTTTTGCCATCAGTTCATCATATCTTCTTTTTGCCCTGATTTCAGCCGAAGCTGTGACAAATATCTTTAACTCCGCATCAGGAAATACCACCGTTCCTATATCTCGTCCGTCCATGACAATACCTTTGCTTTTTCCCATTTCCTGCTGCAATTTCACCAAGGCTTCCCTTACAAATCCCAATGCAGCAACAAGACTCACCCTGGATGAAACCTCCATAGTCCTTATCTTAGACTCTACGTTTACGCCATTCAGGAATGTTTCCGGTTTCAAAGTCGCTTCATTAAGACAGAACGATACCGAAATATCATTTATATGTTTTTCCAGCTCTTCCGAATTCACGCTTCCATCAGAGGTAAAAAGCGAGTTTTCAAGGCAATACAAAGTAACTGCCCTATACATCGCGCCGCTGTCTATATATATATATCCAATTTCTTTTGCCAGATCTTTGGCCATCGTGCTTTTTCCGCAAGAAGAAAAACCATCTATCGCTATGGTTATTTTTTTCATCATAAGATATCTATATTATATAATGTGTATTCTTTTCCGTTCGAAAGTCAAAGATATGGAAAAGTTTTTACTGTTTTATCCGCATGTGCAGAAATATTTCCGTTTTAATCTATTTTTATCTTTTTGATATTGCTTTTTAAAATAAATATACTACATTTGCACACAGAGAATTATTAACAATTTATCAAATCATTTATGGAAGTTAAAAAATCGCCCAAAGCAGACCTCGAGGGAAAGAAATCCACGTGGATGCTGATTGGTTACGTGCTGATATTGGCAGCAGTGTTTGTGGCTTTCGAATGGACAGAACGCGACAAACAGGTGACTACCGATACTGGTGTCGTTGAACCGATTTTTGAGGAGGAAATGATTCCTATCACAGAAGAACCGGAGCAAAAGCAAGCACCTCCTCCACCAGAAGCTCCGAAAGTTGAAGAAGTAATTCAGATTGCAGAGAACGATGCGGATGTAGAGGAAACTACTATCAAATCTAGTGAAGATGACAATACAGCCGTAGAAATCAAGTACATCGAACCTGTAGTTGAAGAAGAAGAACCTGTAGAAGAAGAAATCTTCATGGTTGTAGAACAAATGCCTGAATTCCCTGGTGGTATGGCAGAATTGATGAAATTCCTCAGCAAGAACATCAAGTATCCTACAATCGCTCAGGAAAACGGTATTCAGGGACGTGTAATCGTTCAGTTTGTCGTTAATCAGGACGGTTCTATCGTTGACCCTGTAGTTATGCGCTCTGTCGATCCATATCTTGACAAGGAAGCTCTTCGAGTTATCAGCTCCATGCCAAAATGGAAACCAGGTATGCAGCGTGGTAAAGCTGTACGTGTAAAATACACAGTGCCTGTAACATTCAGATTGCAGTAATAACTTTATAACATTAAAAAGGCTGTCCGCAAAAGGGCAGCCTTTTTGTTTTTTTATCCCAAAGACAAAAAACTATGAAGCAGTACGAAGACAAAGAACTATTAGAAAAGATTCAGAAGTATATCGGAGAATTGTCATATACTCACGAGCCGGAAAATCTATACAAGCCTATAGAATATGTGCTTGGCTTAGGAGGTAAACGTATTCGTCCGGTTTTGATGTTAATGGCCTACAACCTATACAAGGATGACGTTGAAAAAATCTATCAACAAGCTGCGGCACTGGAAACATACCATAATTTTACACTGTTACACGATGATCTCATGGACAAAGCCGACATGAGAAGAAACAGACCAACCGTACATAAAAAATGGGATGAAAATACCGCAATTCTTTCCGGTGATGCCATGCTCATACTTTCGTTCAAAATGATGATGGAATCATGTCCTGCCGAATACATATCAGAAGTCACATCCACCTTCAGCAAGGCCGCTCTGGAAGTTTGCGACGGACAACAGTGGGATATGGATTTCGAAAAAAGACTTGATGTGACAGTTGACGAATACATGAACATGATTTGTCTGAAGACATCTGTCTTACTTGCCGCTTCACTGAAAATAGGCGCGATACTAGGTGGGGCAAGCGAAGAAGACGCAAATCTGCTTTACGATTTCGGTATAAAATTGGGACTTGCCTTCCAGCTCCAGGACGACTATCTTGATGTGTATGCAGATTCTTCCGTTTTCGGTAAAAATATCGGTGGAGACATCTGCTCAAATAAAAAGACATTCATGCTTATCACAGCCCTTGAGAAATCATCAGGAGAAAACAAGAAAGAACTTGAGAATTGGATAAATGCCGAAGCTTTTATTCCTGAAGAAAAGATTAAAGCTGTTACTGAAATATATAACAACACCGGAGTTCCAGACATATGTATGGATAAAATCAACACCCTATACAATGAAGGGCTTGCCATACTTGATAATGTATCAGTAGATGCATCATTAAAAACCAATCTTAAAAACTTCACAAAACAATTAATGAAAAGAGTATTATGATTGGATTGATTGACACTCACACACACCTCTTTTGTGAGGAGTTTGACAGCGACAGAGAACTGGCCATCATAAGAGCAAAAGAAGCAGGAGTAACAAGAATGTTTATGCCCAATATTGACGATGAGAGCATAGATGCGCTACTCAAACTTTGCGACAAAACATCAGGTTGCTATCCTCTTATGGGGTTGCATCCCACTTCGGTTGCTGACGACTGGAAAATCAGACTTGAAAAAGTAGAAAAAGTCCTGATTTCAGGAAGAAAATTCTACGGTATTGGAGAAGTCGGTTTGGATCTTTATTGGGACAAGACATACGTAGAAGAACAAAAAGAAGTATTCAGAATACAATTGGAATGGGCCCTTAAGTTCAATTTACCTCTGATTATACATTGCAGGAATGCTCACAAAGAGATGTTGGAAGTAATGTCTCAATATAAGGATACCCCATTACGAGGAATATTCCATAGCTTTGGCGGAACACTGGAAGAGGCAAACGATATGTTGTCCTACAAGAATTTCATGCTGGGAATAAACGGTATTGTAACATTCAAGAAAAGTACCCTTCCGGAAACACTAAAGCAACTGCCAATAGATAGAATAGTACTTGAAACAGATTCGCCATACCTTGCACCAGTACCATACAGAGGAAAAAGAAACGAAAGTGCATACATCACATCAATAGCAAACAAACTTGCCGAAATTTTTAATACATCAATAGACGATATTGCACGCCATACAACAAGAAATGCACTAAAAGTGTTCCAAAATGCCGACTAAAGTCTTTAAATAATATTAATTTTATGCGTTATCGCAAACTTTTTCGTCTTTTAGGCTATGTAAGAAAAAAAAAAAGAATACATTTGTGACTGAAAAAGGACAAATGAGTACCGATTACGGATATAATTAAATATGTAAGAAGGGAAAAATAGGTGCTGAGGAGAGGTGCTCGAGTGGTTGAAGAGGCACGCCTGGAAAGCGTGTATACGCCAAAAGCGTATCACGGGTTCGAATCCCGTTCTCTCCGCGATAGTCAAAGAGAAAAAATAACAAATAAGAATAAACAATAAACTATTAATTAATTAATCTTAAAAAATTAGACACACAATGAAAAAGTTATTTGCAATTCTTGCAGTAATGGGAGTTCTCTCATTCGGAATGACTCAGTCTGTTATCGCACAGGACGCTCCTGCGGCAACTGAAACAGTAGTAGTTGAAGAAGGTGGTATGCACAAAGAACTTAAGACTAAGTTCATCGAAGGTGACGCTGGTTTCATGTCTTTGGTTGCTATCGCATTGGTACTTGGTTTGGCTTTCTGTATCGAACGTATCATTTACTTGAGCCTTGCTGAAGTTGACACTAAGAAATTGATGGCAAAACTTGAAGAAGCTTTGGAAAAAGGTGATGTAGAAGGTGCAAAAACTATCTGCCGTAACACTCGCGGACCTGTTGCCTCTATCTGCTATCAGGGATTGATGAGAGTTGACGAAGGTTTGGATGTTGTTGAACGTTCTGTAGTTTCTTACGGTGGTGTTCAGGCTGGTTACCTTGAAAAAGGATGCTCTTGGATTACATTGTTTATCGCGATGGCTCCGTCACTCGGATTCTTGGGTACTGTGATTGGTATGGTCATGGCGTTCGACCAAATCCAGATGGCAGGTGATATTTCTCCGACAGTCGTAGCAGGTGGTATGAAAGTGGCCTTGATTACTACTATCTTCGGTCTTATCGTAGCTTTGATTCTTCAAACTTTCTACAACTACATCTTGTCTAAGATTGAAGCTATCACAAGCCAGATGGAAGACTCTTCAATCACTTTGCTTGATATGATTATGAAGTACAACTTGAAATACAAAAAATAATAAGAACGATGACTAAATTATCATATAAAGTATCATACTACGTGTTTTATGCATGTATTGCCGTAATCTTGGTAGTACTAGGCATGTTCTACGGAGTAGGATACAGCGAAACAAACGCAGCAGGTTTGACAGAACCTGCCAATACTCCGGCTTTGATGTATTTAATGTACGGATTGTTTGCATTATGCGTGGCTGTGACTATCATAGCAGCGGTTATCCAATTCGGTGCCGCACTAAAGGATGACCCAAAAGCTGCATTGAAATCATTCTTGGGATTTATTCTTTTGGTAGTTCTACTGATCGTAACTTATAATATGGGTTCTGACGAAACCGTAGTTTTAGGTGGTGGCGTAACCTATGACAATAAGTTCTTGATTAAGGTTACTGATATGTTCTTGTATTCAACATATGTACTGCTCGTAATAGCAGCAATAGGTACTTTGCTGAATTTATTAGGCGTATTCAAGAAAAGATAAAGTTTTAATTTTATTGTAAGATAAAAAGATATGGCAAAAACAAAAAGAAAAGTGCCAGGAATCAATGCAAGTTCCACGGCCGATATTTCTTTTATGTTGCTTATTTTCTTCCTTATAACGACATCAATGGACACTGACCGTGGTTTGGCAAGGCGTCTGCCCCCACCACCGGAAAGTGAAGAACAAAAAAATGACATTATCATTAAGGAAAGAAACATTCTCCAGGTTAAAATTAACAAAGATGACAATTTGATGGTTAACGGAGAAATTGGTTTTGACATAAGACAACTTAAAGACAAAGCAAAAGAATTCATTGCCAATCCGAATGATGACCCTAATATGCCGGAAAAGCATAGAAAGAATCTACCATTCTTTGGCGATGTTATGATAACTGAAAAGCATGTAATTTCTGTACAGAACGACGTTGGTACAAGCTATGATGTTTATATCCAGGTTCAGAACGAATTGGTAGCTGCTTATAATGAATTGCGTAACGAATTAGCGATGTCACAATTCGGCAAATCATTTGCAAACTGTTCAGAAGAACAAAAAGAAGCTATCATAGATTACTATCCACAGAAGATTTCTGAAGCAGAACCTAAAAAATATGGAGGAAAATAATAATGGGAAAGTTTAATAAAACAGGTAAGCGAGAAATGCCGGAGTTGAATACTTCGTCTCTGCCTGACCTTATTTTTACCATTTTGTTCTTCTTCATGATTGTGACTACTCTTCGTGAGGTTACATTAAAGGTTCAATTTAGGGTCCCACAGGCAACAGAATTGGAAAAGCTTGAAAAGAAGTCATTGGTTTCCTTCATCTACATCGGTAAACCATTACCTGAGTTCCAGAAAAAGATGGGTACTACAGACCGTATCCAGCTGAACGATAAATTCTCTGAATCAAATGAAGTTCAGGATTATATCTATCAGGAACGTGAAAATATGAAAGAAGAGGACAAACCTTTTATGACAGTATCACTGAAAGTTGATGCAAAAACTAAGATGGGTATTGTTCAGGAAGTAAAACAAGCACTTCGTCAAGCATACGCTTTGAAGATCAACTATTCTGCAACACAACGTCAGTAATAGTATCAAAGATAAAAAAAGAGTTACTCAATCGAGTAACTCTTTTTTTTATACCTATAAGTTTATACCAAATAAACATTCTTATATATTTCGGATGTTATAGTGTCGAATATCCCATCTATTGAATCTGCTCCGGAAAACATGATGTACATTGGAATAGGACTCCCGGACTTTCTGTATGGCGGTTGCACGTATGGACGTTCAGAGAGTGTAAAACCGTTTCTTTCATAAAAGCCGATACGGCGTTTGCTCAATTCATCTTCAGGAAGTTCCACTTCAAGAACTATTATGGAATCCGGGAAATTACTTAATAAAGCCTGCATAATCATTTTTCCATAACCTTTGTTTCTTACACTTGGTGAGGTGGCAAGATGTTCTACATAAAGAAATCCTGTCAGTTTCCATAAAGTTATCAGACCAACATTTTCAGCATCATCAGTAATCAGATATGCGGTAAACAAAGGATTACTATCAGTATTATATCTCTGCATCTCGTCGTCCCTTCTTTCCTCTACGGGAAATGATTCATGCAAAAGATTTTCTACAAAAGGATACGAAGGATCTGTAGTCTTAATAGGATTAAATTTAATCATGGCTTATATATATTGGTTATTAGTCAGTATAAAAATCTATCAATCTCTGAAGCGATCTCTGGCACACCGGGCAAAAAGCTTTTGCTTCATTAGTACGCATTCTGCAATCCGGAACCGGTCTGTAAATTCCTTTCATACTATATCCGGCCCCCTGATAAACTCCTAGCGCTTCAGTCGAACTATAATTATCAGATGTTATTTTAGTTGGAACAACAATATCCTTCGGCAGCATGTCACTCCATTTACTTTCAAAATCAACCAAAGTGGTTATATTCTGTTCCCACGGCTCAACATCATACGGATAAAGCGGACTAGGCGCGTCAGTATAGGCATATTCGTCGGCCAATCCTCCAAAGCTGTGACCGAACTCATGCACAACAACAGGTTCAAACTTTGAATGATGCGCGGTAGTGAGAGTAAACGAATTGTATATCCCTCCCCCACCGTAAGTATCGGTATTAGCCAAAATTATTATATGCTCGTATGGGATACCAGCAAGCAAATCATGAATATCATTAACACTGCTCGAAGTAAGATACCTGTCAGAATAAAACGTATCGAAATGCGAGCTTACAGCTGTCGATTTCCAGACATTTTCCCTAGGAATACTAACTCCACTGTCTGCTGATTCGCTGGCAACTGCTACGACATTAAAATGATTCTTATTCTCTTTAAAAGGAGAATGACTGAAAATTGCGTCACAAGCTTTCTGTGCATCTCTGTAGAACGTTTGCATATCTCCTCGTGAATATCCCTCAGCCATTATCACAACATCAATACAATTTTCAGGCGAACCGCTTTTCAGCAAATATTTATGCTCGGTTACGTTATTTTGACCAATCTTTTTAATCAAAATATCATCAGGGCGTACAGTATGTGTAAACGAAGCAGAAACCTCATGTCGTGCATTAAAAAGCTCAACTGTCACCAAAGTCTCTTTCTTTGGGAATGGCATCAGGAATGTATTTTCATATCCCTTACTTAAAGTCTCAGCTTCATTTTCGCCCAGCCATTCCTGAAACAGACTGGAAAAAGAAGTTCTGTAAATAACTACACCTGTAGCTTTGTCAACCATAGTCAACTGTCCGTTGCCTGATAATGGCAGTTTGTCCAAATTACTTCTTCTGCCTGCCCAACCCTCCATAGATTTCAGTTCATCCAAAACAACAGACTGATTTTTTTTATTTCCTGTGAACAAATAGTCCGCTCTAAGTGTTTTATCTGCAAAGAACTCTTCAAAACTTTGGCAATATCCGGAAGAACACACAGCTAATCCTAAAAAAAGTGATAAAAAAGTTTTTGTCATAATAATTAAGAACTGTTTTTATGTATAATATATAAAAAAATAAAGTATCTAACACAAAGATAATTAAATATAAATCAAATATAAGAACTTTATTATATATAGTTTGAATAAAAATACTACCTTTGTATAAATTAAAATTTTTAGAAATGGGACATCATCAGTTGGATAGTTTGGATGAACAAATTCTGCGTATGATTGCAGAAAATGCTCGTATTCCTTTTTTGGAAGTAGCTCGTGTGTGCAATGTGTCTGGTGCCGCAATTCATCAGAGAATTCAGAAACTAACAAATCTCGGTATTTTAAAAGGATCAGAGTTTATAATAGACCCTGAGAAAATAGGATATGAGACATGTGCTTATATAGGATTATATTTAAAGGATCCTGAACAGTTTGATTCTGTGACAGAAGAACTAAAGAAAATTCCTGAAGTAGTAGAATGTCATTTCACTACAGGTCAGTATGATATGTTCATAAAGATTTATGCAAAGAATAATCATCATCTATTGAGCATCATACACGATAAATTACAGCCATTAGGTCTGTCTCGTTCTGAAACGATAATATCATTCCATGAGGCAATCAAACGCCAGATGCCTATACTTGATCTGGCGAATGATGATGAAGAATAAAATTATTTGATACGATCGTAATCGCAAAAACTATATGAGTAGAGATGCTTTTCATCTGTTGAATGGCATTCTCTACTTTTTTCTTCCCATATTTCAGGTGATATTTCAGGGAAGAAAGCATCAGCCTCTTTTTCACAATCGTCCACTTCTGTTATATACAGACGGTCTGCTATTGGCATTGCTTCCTTATACAGGCTTGCGCCACCGATAATAAACACCTCTATTTCATCTTTGCATGCCTCAAGAGCATCTTTCAGGCTGTGAAAACACTCTGCCCCAGGAAAAGTAATATCCTGGCTGCTCAAAACAATATTTCTTCTGTTAGGCAAAGCACCTTTTGGAAGAGACTCAAAAGTCTTGCGTCCCATGATTATGGTATGACCTGTAGTCAGAGTCTTGAATCTCTTCAGGTCATTCGGAAGCCAGTACAGAAGTTCGTTCTTATATCCTATACCGTTATTCTTGTTTATAGCTACAATAATCGAAATCATAAATATCCTTCAGTTAATAATTATTATACAGAAACCTTTCCGGCAATGTGTGGCCATGGGTCATAGTTTTCAAGCTGGAAATCCTCATACTTGAAACTGAAAATATCCTTTACGTCAGGATTGATTTTCATCACAGGGAGCGGACGTGGAGTTCTTGTCAGCTGCAGGTCAACCTGTTCCAGATGATTAAGATATATATGAGCATCACCCAAAGTATGTATGAAATCACCCGCTTTCAGTCCTGTCACCTGAGCCATCATCTGAAGCAGAAGAGCATACGAAGCTATATTGAACGGCACACCGAGAAATGTATCCGCACTTCTCTGATACATCTGCAGGCTCAAACGTCCGTTAGCCACATAGAACTGGAAGAACATATGACACGGAGGCAAGTTCATATTGTCAAGGTCTGCCACATTCCATGCATTCACGATTATACGTCTTGAATCAGGGTTATTCTTTATCATATTCACAGCTTCCGAAATCTGGTCGATAAACTTACCGTCGTAAGTAGGCCACGAACGCCACTGATAGCCATATATATGTCCAAGATTACCATTCTCGTCAGCCCACTCATTCCAGATTCTTACACCATTTTCCTGAAGATACTTCACGTTTGTGTCACCTTTCAGAAACCAGAGAAGTTCGTGGATAATGGATTTAAGATGAAGTTTCTTGGTAGTTACGAGTGGGAAACCATCTTCAAGGTTGAAACGCATCTGATGTCCGAACACGCTGACAGTACCCGTTCCGGTACGGTCGTCTTTCCTTACGCCCTCGGTCTTTATGCGTTGAAGTAAGTCTAAATATTGCTTCATAAAGATTATGTTGTACTTAATTATTTATTATTGAGGGCAAAGTTAATCAAAAACATTATGAAAAACATTAACTTTGCAGACATTAATATATACAGAAGAATATGAATTTCCCCGTTTCATTTATATCACGAACAGCAGCCCTGATGGGCGAGGAAAACTGTAAAGCCCTCTGCGAAGCGATGCAGAACGATACTCCCGTAAGCATACGAATCAACGGAGCAAAGACCGGACTTGTGCCAGAGAATGCGAAGCTCATCCCGTGGACAACAGACGGATATTATCTGTCTGCACGCCCCACATTCACGTTCGACCCGCTGTTTCATGCCGGAAGCTATTATGTTCAGGAAGCAGCGTCCATGTTTCTTGAGAGCGCTTTGCACCAGTATGTAGGATCACCAGTTGTCGCCCTCGACCTGTGCGCGGCTCCCGGCGGCAAATCTACCCTACTCCGTTCCTCACTCCCCGAAGGAAGTCTGCTCATAGCCAACGAAGTGATGCGCAACCGCTCGCAGATACTTGCCGAAAACATAGTAAAATGGGGAAATCCTGAAGTGATAGTAACCAACAACGACCCTTCGGACTTCACACCGCTTGAATCCCTTTTCGATGTGATTCTGACTGACGTACCATGTTCCGGCGAAGGAATGTTCCGAAAAGACGAAGTGGCTGTAGAAGAATGGAGCCCCGCCAACGTAGGACTATGCTGGGAACGCCAGCGCAGAATACTCCGCGATATATGGCCTTGCCTGAAACCAGGAGGATTGCTAATTTACAGCACATGTACATTAAACCGTGAAGAAAACGAAGACAACGTAGCCTGGATAGCAAGCGAACTTGGAGCAGAAGTACTTCCTGTAGAAACAAACGAGGAATGGAACATTACAGGCAACCTTGCCGGATACGACTTCCCGGTCTATCGCTTCCTGCCACACAAAACCATCGGTGAAGGACTCTTCATGGCCGTACTCCGCAAAAACGGAACATCAGACGAAGAATATGATATTCTGTCCGACTGCAATCCTAAAAAGAGCAATAAGAAAAACAACAAGAAGCAGGACAAGAAACAAAACACCCCGACCATAACCAGCGAAATAAAATCATGGATATGCGAAAGCGAAGATTTTGAATTCTCTATCGACGGAACTACAGCAGTGGCAAAATCACAAAGGCTGAACAGCCTGGAAAACCTTCTGAAAGACAAGGGAAACAACATCCGCATACTCCATCGCGGCATCACCCTTGCCGAAAACAAAGGCAAAGACTGGCAGCCTCATCACTCGCTCGCCATGAGCACAAGCCTCAACAGAGAGACTTTCCCAAAGGCAGAACTCACTTACGAACAGGCAATAGCATATCTCAGGAAGGAGGCTGTCACACTCGATGCTTCAGTTCCCAAAGGCTATGTACTCGTGACATACCGCGACACTCCTCTAGGCTTTGTAAAAAACATAGGAAACCGTGCGAACAATCTCTATCCCCAGGAATGGAGAATCCGCAGCGGATATATGCCCGACGAGATCAGAACGGTTTTCTGAAACCACAACCGTTCTTCCACTCCGAACAACCGTATGCTGTTTTACCCTTTATGATGGTACCCTTACCGCATAAAGGGCAAACCTTCCCGACAATATCATCGCCCACGATTTCCGGTTCAACGGCTTTTTTCTCCACTTTCGGAGCAGCTTTCTTGCGCGGAGTCTTTGCAGCAGCCGGTTTCGCAGCCGTATCTTTTCCTGCAGAACCTTTCTTCGCAGCAGCCTTCACATCCTCCTCCGAAGTAACAGTCACACGGCGGTTGCTCGTATCCCTTATCACGCTATATACAATCTCCGTAACCATCTGCTTCAGTTCGCTGATGAATGTAGCAGCATCATAGCTTCTCTTCTCTATCTCGCGAAGCTTCTTTTCCCAGATACCAGTCAGCTCGGCAGATTTCAGCAGTTCCTCATGAATAAGCTGTATCAGTTCCACCCCCGTAGGAGTAGCTATAAGATTCTTCTTCTCCTTACGGATATATCTTCTTTTGAACAAAGTCTCAATTATGGCGGCACGCGTAGAAGGACGACCTATACCGTTTTCCTTCATCGCATCACGCAGTTCGTCGTTTTCCACCAGCTTACCGGCAGTTTCCATTGCCCTTAGGAGAGTAGCCTCAGTATATGGGCGTGGCGGCTGAGTCCACTTTTCGAAAAGCGAAGGATAGTGCGGTCCGCTCTCCCCTTTCGTGAATGCTGGCAGAGTCTTCTCCTCGTCATTCTCCTTCGTATCATCCTGCTGTTCCTTTGCGAACACCACTCTCCATCCCTGTTCCAGGATTTGCTTTCCAGTAACCTTGAATTCTATAGAATCCGCCTCGCCTATCACCGTAGTGGTAGAGAACTTACAGTCCGGATAGAACACAGCGATGAAACGCCTTGCAATAAGGTCGTAAACAGTTTTCTCCATATTCGTAAGCTCACGCGGCTGCACGCCCGTAGGAATAATGGCATGGTGGTCCGTAACCTTCGAATTATCGAATACCTTTTTCGATTTTATAAGCGGTTTGCCCGTCAGAGGAGCCGTATATACGGCATAATCCTTCAGTCCCTCAAGAATCTTCGGACACTTTGGATATATATCGTCACTCAGGAAAGTAGTATCCACACGCGGATAAGTAGCCACCTTCTTTTCGTAAAGCGACTGTATGAGCTGTAAAGTCATATCGGCGGAATAACCAAATTTCTTGTTACATTCCACCTGGAGCGAAGTAAGGTCGAAAAGTCTTGGCGGTGCCTCAGTTCCTTTCTTCGATGAAATGTCGGTGATAGTAAACGGAGCGTTCTTTATGCGTTCCAGCAATTGTTCGCCTGTAGCCTGGTCGATGATAGGCGGAATACCCCTGTTGGCATCCTCCTTTGCTGGAGTTTTCTTTTTCAGCTGCGGATTTTCCTTTTCAGCGGCAGCCTCTTCAGCCAGTTCCTCATCACTCTTGCGCACTATGGCAGAGAACACAGTATCCCTGTACGAAGTCTTCAGCTCCCAATACTGTTTAGGTACGAAACTCTCTATCTCCTGCTGCCTTTTCACGATAAGAGCCAGTGTAGGAGTCTGCACGCGTCCTATAGACAGCACCTGTTTGTTCTGTCCGTATTTAAGAGTATAAAGTCGTGTGGCATTCATCCCGAGCGTCCAGTCGCCTATCGCACGGCTGAGTCCCGCCTCATACAAAGGCTGGAATTCCGACTGGTCCTTCAAGTTTGCAAATCCCTCTCTGATAGCCTCTTCCGTAAGAGACGAAATCCACAGACGCTTCACCGGGCATTTCGCTCCCGCTTTCTGCATCACCCATCGCTGTATCAGTTCACCCTCCTGTCCGGCATCACCGCAGTTTATAATCATATCCGCCTTCTGCATCAACGATTCTATTATCTTGAACTGCTTCTCTATACCAGAGTCGTTTATCAGCTTAATCCCGAAGCGCGGCGGTATCATCGGCAGACTTGCCAGCGACCACGATTTCCACTGCGGAGTATATTCGTGCGGCTCCTTCAGCGTACACAGGTGTCCGAATGTCCATGTCACCTGATATCCGTTTCCTTCTATGAAACCATCCTTCTTGTTGTGTGCGCCAAGCACTTCCGCTATATCTCTTGCCACACTGGGCTTTTCGGCTATGCAAACTATCATTCTCTGTCAGTATAAGCTTATAAAATCGTTAAATGTCATGCAATTTTCGTGATTTTTTCCGATATAACCAAATAAATGCCGGAATTATGGAATTCGGTGATTGGGTAAAACTTAGATTTTACAAGAAAATAATCAGGTTTAAAATTGAAATTCAAAAGAAATAACAGTTGTATTTTAACCAGTCAACTTGGTCAGGAATTACAACACAAACTGACAACCAAATTCAGTACACTTAAGGCTGCTAGAAAAAAGACCTATCGTTTTAAGTAAAACGTGCCCATGTTTAAGCTGAAACGTGCGCACACTTAAAATAGAACGTGCGCACGTTTTATTTTTGGCCATGAGAGTGTATTTTTACAGCTTTTCCAGGATTTGAAATATAATCAAGATACCAACAACAAAAGTTTGCAAGTTATAGGAGAAACATCTACATTCTCCCCTTCCGTAAACATTACCTCATAAACATTTGTTTTTATATTCAGAAACCAGAATAACAAATGTAAATCTATGAAACTGATAATGAGCGATAGACCCATTAGTTTAGAGATAGGGGAAAATAAAGACATAAAATATATCGACTTATCGTCTATGAAGATTGCCAATTGTGTAGGATGCTTCGGGTGCTGGACAAAGACACCTGGAAAATGTGTCATACGTGACGATGCCACCAAAGTATATCCGTATATAGCAGAAAGTAGTTCTGTGATATACGTAGGCCATATAAAATACGGTGGTTATGACTCTGTGATGAAAACAATGATTGAGAGGGCTATCCCGATACAACAGGCATTCATACGCATACACCGAGGAGAAACTCACCACGTGCAGCGAAATGTGGCAACAAAGGATGCAATAATAATAGCTTATGGCGATACAGACAGCGAAGAACAGGAGATATTCCGACAACTGGTGGAACGCAATGCTCGAAATATGAACTTTGGAAAATATAAGATAGTATTCGTAACGGAACAGAAAGTGGAAAAAACTGTTCAAAATGAATTGAAGAAATGGGAAAAATAATGATTCTTAACGGCAGCCCGCGTGCCCCTAAATCGAACTCGAAAAAGTATTCGGAGATTTTCATGAAATACAGCAGGCTGCAATGTGATTATTTCAACATAACAAAGTCAAACCATCTGAAACTGATTGCAGAGATGGAAAAATATTCGGATGTAATTATAGTGTTTCCACTGTATGCCGATTCTCTCCCTGTAGGTCTGCTGAACTTCCTGAAAAATCTGGAAAACAATCTTCCTATGCAAAGACCGGTTATCTCGATACTGATTAACTGCGGATTTCTGGAGCATAAGCAGAACTGTGTAGCTGTAAGCATGATAAGATATTTCTGCAAACACAACAATTTTCCTATAGGCTCGACACTCATGCTAGGCAGCGGAGAGGCTATTCTCGAAACTCCGTTCAGATACATTGCCGTAAGGGCTATAAAAAGATTGGCAGCTTCTGTAAATAAAGGAAACTATAAAGACATAACAGCTACAATGCCACTTCCAAAATGGCTGTTCAAGATGGCAGCCCGCTCATATTGGATCCGTTATGGCAAGAAATTTGGATTAAGCGAAAAGGAAATGCAACGGCCCGAAATAGAGAGCCGATAGAACAAAAACACTTTTCGAAAGGTGCTTTTTCAGTCAAAAGCCACTTTTCGAAAAGTATTTTTACATCGTATTAAATTCACTTTTAAAACTTTGGCAAGGTTTTTGTACGTCAATTCATTGATTAATAATTATAAAATAGAAAATATATGGTATTTAGTTGGATTATTTTTATCGGAATCGCTATAGTGAGTTTTATAGTGCAGTCCAGTTTGAAAAGCAAGTTTGACAAGTATTCGAAGGTTCCTCTATACAACGGGATGACAGGACGCGAGGTAGCGGAAAAGATGTTGCGCGACAATGGTATCTACGATGTAAGGGTTATCAGCACTCCGGGTATGCTTACAGACCATTTTAACCCAACCAACAAGACTGTAAACCTGAGTGAAGGTGTTTACTCATCATGCAGCGTGGCTGCGGCTGCAGTTGCTGCCCACGAATGCGGTCACGCCGTACAGCATGCACGCGCATACGCTCCTCTGCAGATGCGTTCGGCTCTGGTACCGGTAGTACAGTTCTCTTCGTCTATAATGTCGTGGATACTGCTTGCAGGTATATTGCTCATAAATTCGTTTCCTCAGCTATTACTGATAGGTATCTGTCTTTTCGCAATGACAACACTTTTCAGTTTCATCACACTTCCTGTGGAGATTGATGCCAGCCGCCGTGCACTGGTATGGCTGAACAATGCGGGTATCACAAATGCCTCGAATCACGGTATGGCTAAAGATGCGCTTAAGTCGGCTGCTTATACATATGTAGTTGCCGCTCTTGGCTCGCTTGCCACTCTGGTTTATTATATAATGATATACATGGGACGCCGCGAAGAGTAATTTCTACAATTATTTCCTTCTTATAAAATAATTATCTACTTTTGTAAGCAAAATAATTAAAACAGAAACAATATGGCTACAAAACCGGGAATACCGAAAGGAACAAGAGATTTTTCGCCTGTTGAGATGGCGAAAAGAAACTATATATTCGATACTATACGCGAAGTTTTCCACCTCTACGGATACAGTCAGATAGAAACTCCTTCGATGGAGAACCTTTCTACCCTGATGGGTAAATACGGTGAGGAAGGCGACAAACTTCTTTTCAAGATTCAGAACTCAGGCGACTACTTCTCTGGCATAACTGACGAGGAACTGTTGAGCCGTAATGCAGCTAAACTGGCCAGCAAATTCTGCGAAAAGGGACTTCGCTATGACCTTACAGTACCTTTCGCCCGCTATGTGGTTATGCACCGCGACGAGATTACTTTCCCATTCAAGCGTTTCCAGATTCAGCCTGTATGGCGTGCAGACCGTCCTCAGAAAGGACGCTACCGCGAGTTCTATCAGTGTGATGCTGACGTTGTGGGAAGTAACTCACTGATTAACGAAGTGGAACTGGTGCAGATGATTGATTCTGTGTTCAACAAGTTCGGAATTCGTGTTTCAATCAAGATAAACAACCGTAAGATTCTTACCGGTATAGCAGAAATCATCGGCGAGGCTGACAAGATAGTAGATATCACTGTAGCTATCGACAAGTTGGACAAGATTGGCCTCGACAATGTGAATGCCGAACTTGCATCGAAGGGTATTCCTCAGGAAGCTATCGACAAGTTGCAGCCTATCATCCTGTTGAGCGGTTCGAACGAAGAAAAGCTTGAAACTCTGAAAACTGTTCTGGCTGCAAGCGAAACTGGTCTCAAAGGTGTGGAAGAAAGCGAATTCATCCTTAAGCATGTGGCTCAGCTTGGTGTCAAGTCTGAAGTGGAACTTGACCTTACTCTGGCTCGCGGACTGAACTACTATACAGGTGCTATCTTCGAAGTGAAGGCTCTTGACGTTCAGATAGGAAGTATCAGTGGCGGTGGCCGTTATGACAATTTGACAGGAGTATTTGGAATGGATGGCATGTCAGGCGTAGGTGTCTCTTTCGGTGCCGACCGTATCTATGATGTTCTGAACCAATTGGATCTATATCCGAAGGAGGCTGTAAACGGAACTCAGCTTCTGTTTGTCAACTTCGGCGAAAAGGAAACAGAATATTCTCTTCCTATATTGTTCAAGGCTCGCGAAGCTGGTATCCGCGCTGAAATATATCCTGACAGCACAAAGATGAAAAAGCAGATGAGCTATGCCAACGCAAAACAGATTCCTTTCGTGGCTATAGTTGGTGAAAACGAGATGAACGAAGGAAAAGTCACCCTGAAAAATATGACAACAGGCGAACAGTCACTTCTTACTCCGGAAGAACTTGTAGCAGCCATAAAATAAGAAAAAGATATTAATCATACAGATTGCAGCGTCACTGTGGTTTTATTTCCATAGTGACGCTATTTTTTTTCAAAATTCCCAAATCTTTTCAGTTTTCGATCCTATGTTTGCAATATGATAATTTTAAAACCAATTGTTATGAAGCAAATAAAGTTTATTACAACCGCCCTGATATGTGGAACTATCGCTCTTTCATCGTGTGACAAGCAAAACGGCGACGGCTATATAGACAATGCTGTTTACGAAGCATTCGACCGTGAATTCCCCGGAGCAAAAGATGTATCCTGGAGAACAAACGGAAATTACGCAATTGCTTCTTTCGAGTGGAATGGCAGCCGTGCAGGAAACGACACGGACTTCACAGCGTGGTTCGAAAAATCAACTGCTGCATTCAAGATGCATGAATATGATATTCCTTTCTCTTCGCTTCCACAAGCTGTAACGACAGCTTTCAATGAAAGTGACTATTCAAAACTTCCTTGGAGGCATGATGATGAAGTGGATGTAATAAAGAAAAACGGTGAAAATCTGGTGCTGTATGTAATTGAAGTTGAAAAGGAAGAAAATAACAAGGAAACTGAAGCTGACTTATATTACTCGGAAGACGGTGTTCTGGTGAAAGAAGTTCTTGACGCTAACCAGAATCCGGACTATACGGATCTGTTGCCTACACAACCTGCCAACGATGCATATTCTTGGATTGAAAGTAAATATCCTGGTGCAAGAATCGTTGACGTGGAATTTGAGGACGGCGGCGTTGAAGTGGAATTCATATTCCAAAACATCAAGCATGACGCTTTGCTGACTGCCGGATATGAGTGGATTTACACAAAGAAGGACTACAACAGAAATTCGTCTGTTTTGCCTGAAGCAGCCATAAGTCATATCACGACAACATATCCTAATTACTACATTGATGACATAGAGTACTACGAAACGAATTCGAAAGGTAATTTCTACAGTGTTGAAATAGAAGGCAGAAATGACAATGACATTAAACTATATTTTGACGAGAACGGAAATGTGATGAATTCGAAACCTAACTTCGGAGATGATATCAACGGAGGTATATCGGCAGGAACTGCAATTCAGGCTGTTCTTAACGAGAGATATCCGGGAGCCGTTATCAAAGATAAAGGTCATGACGACGGACTGACAGAAATAGAGATTATACATGACGGCATAGAAAAGGATGTGTATTTCAACGGTAAAGACGAATGGGTAAGGACAGAATATGAAACTACATACAACAATCTGCCTGAAGCCGTGAAAAACTATATATCGGCCAACTACACTAGCCATGAAAATGAAGCAGACGCCGTAGAAACTCCGGCTGGAGACTGGTTTGAAATAGAGGCACGCAAAGGCGGTGCTGAATATGATGTTCTGATAAATAAAGACGGAACACTGAAGGCTGAATATAAAGACTAAAAGGCTTACATATATTGAACTATCCTGTTTCGCACAGCATAATAACCGTGGCGAAGCAGGATAGTTTCATTTTAGAATATCAATTTATACATCAACTATTGCAAAAGAGCAAAAAAACACATACTTTTGTTCACTTAAAATATTATCACATAACAGCATAACCTAAAAATTAAAAAATAATGGCAGATTCAAAAACTATAATCAGCGAAGCTGAAGAGAAAATGGACATGGCAATCATGTACCTTGACGAAGCATTGGCACATATCCGCGCAGGAAAAGCAGATGTACGTTTGTTGGACGGCATCAAAGTTGACTCATACGGAAGCATGGTTCCAATCAACAATGTGGCAGCAGTAACTACTCCTGATGCCAGAAGCATAGCTATCAAGCCTTGGGACAAGAGCATGTTCCGCGTGATTGAGAAAGCCATCATCGACTCAGAACTTGGAATTATGCCTGAAAACAATGGCGAAATCATACGTATCGGTATCCCTCCATTGACAGAGGAACGCCGTAAACAATTGTCAAAACAGTGTAAAGGCGAAGTTGAAACTGCAAAAGTAAGTATCCGTAACGCTCGCCGCGATGCAATCGACGCATTAAAGAAAGCTGTAAAAGACGGTATGCCTGAAGACGAGCAGAAAAACAGCGAAGCAAAACTGCAGAAGATACACGACAAGTTTATCAAGCAGATTGACGACATGTTTGCTGCCAAGGATAAGGAAATCATGACAGTATAATGTTTTTTTATTGGTGCATACACCAATACATTTATACACTATAAAAGAAAGAAGAATCTGCACTACCATTTTTTCCCAAAAACACAGTAATGCAGTTTCTTCTTTTCTTTATTAAATAATATCACTAATTCACAATTACAAAAAATCAACTCTTTTGGATAAAGGTTTAGTAATTAAAAATACAGGTAGCTGGTATCTCGTTAAAACAGACGAAGGTAGCACGGTGGAATGCAAGATTAAAGGGAATTTCCGACTGAAAGGTATCAGAAGTACAAACCCGGTAGCTGTTGGCGACCGTGTGAAAATCATACGCAATCAGGAAGGCACTGCATTCATAACAGAAATTGAAGACCGAAAGAACTATATAATACGACGTTCATCCAACCTTTCAAAGCAATCGCACATCATAGCATCAAACCTTGACCAGTGCATGCTTATCGTAACAGTAAACTATCCTGAAACATCAACTACATTCATCGACCGCTTTCTGGCATCGGCCGAAGCATATCGTGTACCGGTATGTCTGGTTTTCAACAAGACAGACCGATATTCGGAAGATGAGAACAGATATCTGGACGGACTTATAAATCTATACACCACTATCGGGTATCAGTGTTATAAGGTCTCGGCTCTGAACAACATAGGAATTGAAGAAATCAAAAAGGCTCTTGAAGGTAAGATAACACTTTTCTCCGGAAACTCCGGAGTAGGAAAATCCACACTTATCAATGCCATTCTGCCGGAACAAAATCTGAAAACAGGTGATATTTCGAATGTTCACAACAAAGGTATGCACACCACGACATTCTCCGAAATGTTCCCCGTAAACGGAGGAGGATACATAATCGACACTCCGGGAATAAAAGGTTTCGGTACATTCGACATGGAAGATGAAGAGGTGGGACATTATTTCAAGGAAATATTCAAATTCTCGGCCGATTGCAAATATGGCAACTGTACGCACCGTCATGAACCGGGATGTGCAGTGAGGGAAGCCGTAGAAAAACATTACATAAGCGAATCAAGATATACTTCTTATCTGAGCATACTTGACGATAAAGAGGACGGCAAATACCGTTCGGCATATTAAAGACATAAATACATCTACAACTAAAAACAGAATGGGACTATTTATAAGAAAAAGCATTGAAACTCTGCAGGCGGAAGCGCAGGCTTCCGGCAGTAAGACTCTGAAAAGAGTGCTTGGTCCTATAAGCCTTGTAGCTCTTGGAGTTGGAGTAATAATAGGTGCAGGACTTTTCTCCATTACAGGAACTGTAGCATCCGAATTTACAGGACCGGCCATAACTCTGTCGTTCATAATTGCAGCCATAGGATGCTGCTTTGCAGGTCTGTGCTACGCTGAATTTGCTTCTATGATTCCTGTCTCGGGCAGTGCTTATACATACTCGTATGCCACTATGGGTGAACTCATAGCATGGATTATAGGCTGGGATCTTGTTTTGGAATACACCGTTGCCGCAACTACCGTAAGCATAAGCTGGAGCAGATACATGGTGGTCTTTCTGGAAAGTATAGGTATATCCCTACCCCATCATCTTACGGCCTGCCCATGGGACGGGGGTATAATAAACATACCTGCAATACTCATTGTAATAATGATGAGCATCATACTGATGCGAGGTACGGCAGGAAGTTCCATATTCAACGGTTTTATAGTATTTCTGAAGATAGCCGTAATACTGGTTTTCGTAGTACTGGGGTGGAAATTCATTCAGGCAGACAATTATACTCCATACATTCCTGAAAATACCGGAAAGCTGGGTGAGTTCGGTATATCCGGAATATTCCGCGGTGCGGCAATAGTATTCTTTGCCTTTCTCGGTTTCGATGCTGTAAGTACAGCAGCACAGGAGACAAAGAATCCTAAACGCGACATGCCTATAGGAATTCTGGTTTCACTTCTGGTTTGTACTGTTTTATACATTCTGTTTGCACACGTGATGACAGGTGTGGCGAACTATACCGAGTTCAAAGGCCATGTGGGAATAGCACCTGTAGCCGTTGCCATAGAAAATATGGGAACTGCTGATGCTTCAGGAACAATCATTCCTGCATATCCTTGGCTCAACAAAGCTATTATTCTAGCGATACTGTTCGGTTACTGTTCTGTCATAATGGTAACTCTTATGGGACAGAGCCGTGTATTCCTGAGTATGAGCCACGACGGCCTGCTACCGAAGTTTTTTTCAAAAATAAATGAAAAGACAAGAACACCAGTACACAGTAATTTGTTATTCATGGTGGTTGTAAGTCTGCTGGCAGGATTTGTCCCGGCACAGGTGGCAGGCGAGATGACAAGCATAGGAACACTTCTTGCATTTACACTGGTATGCGCCGGAATTCTTGTCGTGAGAAAGACCATGCCAGATGCACCAAGGGCATTCAAGACTCCGTTTGTACCGGCAGTACCAATACTGGGAATACTGACATGCCTGTGTATGATGTGCTTCCTGCCTGCCGATACATGGATAAGACTCGTACTCTGGATGCTGATAGGACTAGACGTATATGCATCGTACGGTATCAGACACAGTAAATTGGAAAAAGGAATGAAAATAAGAAAAGGAGATATGGTACTGAATATCATGGGGATATCATTGTCCGTACTGAGCATAATAACAGGACTATGGCATCAACAGACAGTAGGCTGGGAAGCCGATAAGACATTGCTGACCATATCATTTGTTTTTGCAGTGACACATTGTGCATACTACATGTACAGAATGTGGAAACACTCCAAACCTGCGCAATCGTAATGTCTTATATCTTAAAATAAGTTATAAAACGTAACTTTGTCCAAGAATTCAGAGTTTTCAACTACAGGCTTTTAGAAAAAAAGTACTTATTTTACAGCGATTTATAGATTATGGATAAAAATATATTGATGGTCGCAGTCCGTGCTGCAATAGAAGCAGGTGCGAAAATAATGAGCGTCTATACTGATCCGAATGCGGATTTTGAAATAGAAAAGAAAGCTGACAATTCACCTCTGACAATAGCCGACAGGAAAGCGCATGAAGTTATCAGCGGAATACTTTCATCGACAAATATTCCTGTACTGAGTGAGGAAGGCAAGAAGCTTCCATTCGAAAACAGAAAGGAATGGAACGAGTTGTGGATAGTCGATCCGCTGGACGGAACAAAGGAATTCATAAAGAAGAATGGCGAATTCACCGTTAATATAGCATACGTAAAAAACGGTACGCCTCAAGCCGGAGTAATATATATTCCGGTAAAGGAAGAATTATATCTTGGCGACTGTGAACATGGTGCATTCAAAGTGGAAAATATAAATTCAGTTTCTGAAGAAGAAACATTCTCTTCGCTGACATCAAGAGCCATACATCTTCCTATAAGAGAAGAAAGGAATAAATTCATCGTAGTGGCTTCTCGTTCGCATCTTTCTCCTGAGACAGAAGAATTTATCGAAAAAGTTAAAGAATTACACCCTGATGTAGAAACTGTATCAAAAGGCAGTTCTCTAAAACTATGCCTCATAGCTGAAGGCAAGGCAGATATTTATCCGCGTTTCGCTCCGACAATGGAATGGGATACAGCTGCCGGACACGCCATTATCCGTGCTGCCGGAAGAGAGGTATATCACACAGACGAGAAAACGCCACTCTCATATAATAAAGAAGATTTATTGAACCCGTGGTTCATCGCCAAGTAAGATAAGAATAAAAAAAGATGTCACACGAAATAATCATAGTACTTGTCTCACTTGTAGGGATGCTTGCAGCACTAATTGCTGATAAGATGAGACCGGGAATGATTTTGTTCTCCGTTCTCGTGGTTTTCCTATGCACCGGAATATTGACTCCGAAAGAAATACTTGAGGGGTTCAGCAACAAAGGTATGATAACTGTGGCTATGCTGTTCCTGGTAAGTGAAGGAATACGCCAAAGCGATGCTCTGACAAAACTTATAAAGAATCTGCTTCCAGTAGAAAATATAAATGTTTTCAAGGCTCAACTAAGGATGTTGCCAAGTATTGCCTTCATATCGGCATTCCTCAACAACACTCCGGTTGTGGTAATTTTTGCGCCAATAATAAAGAGGTGGGCAAACTACGTAAAGCTTCCTGCCACTTATTTCCTCATTCCACTGTCGTATGTAACGATTTTGGGAGGTATGTGTACACTTATAGGAACTTCAACAAACCTAGTGGTACACAGCATGATACAGGATGCAGGAATGAAAGGATTCAGTATGTTTGAGCTTGGCAAGGTGGGTATCTTCATAGCACTTGCCGGTATCATATATCTGTTCATTTTTTCAAAGAAACTGCTCCCTGCGCAACGTCCGGATCAGGTTATTTCAGGCGAAGATGATCCGTCGCTACATCCTATAGAGGCTGTAATAGGAGCACGTTTTCCTGGTATCAATCGCCGCATTTCCGATTTCGACTTCAAACGCCACTATGGTGCAGAGATAAAGGAATTGAGAAGAAACGGTAACACATATACCAATCTTTCGAAGATGCACTTCCGCGAGAACGATACTCTGGTAATAATGGCAGACGACAGTTTCATCAAGACATGGGGTGAATCGTCTGTCTTCATCATGCTGGCAAACGGAAAGGATGTAGAACCTGTAGGAAAGAAAAAGCGCTGGCTTGCCCTTACATTATTATTGATTATGATTATAGGTGCTACAGTAGGCGAACTTCCTGCCGTACAGAAGATGTTGCCCGAAGGAATCAAGCTGGATATGTTCTTCTTCGTGTCGGTAACTACAGTTATTATGGCATGGACAAAGATATTTCCTCCACGCAAATACACCAAATACATATCATGGGACGTGCTGATAACCATTGCATGTGCATTCGGTATCAGCAAGGCTATGGTGAATTCGGGGGTTTCCGACCTGATAGCGAGCCAGATTATAGGACTTAGCCATAGTTATGGTCCGTATGTATTGCTGGCGGCAATATTTATAATAACGAACATCTTTACCGAACTGATAACAAATAATGCGGCTGCAGCGTTGTCGTTTCCGCTTGCCTTGTCGCTATCGCAACAGCTTGGAGTAAGCCCTATGCCGTTCTTTGTCATCGTATGTGTGGCAGCCTCAGCCAGTTTCTCCACTCCTATCGGTTATCAGACAAACCTTATAGTACAGGGTATCGGTAATTATAAGTTTACAGACTTTGTACGCATAGGTCTGCCGCTTAATATCATTACTTTCATAATTTCGGTACTGCTTATACCGCAAATTTGGCCATTTTAAGAAATAAATAAAAACTAGACATATATGGAAAATAAAAACAACATTTATCCTATATTCGACAAGATGCTCACCAGAGCCGACAAGGAAGAACTGCTTCATCAGCATAGCGTGATGATATGGTTCACCGGACTGAGCGGCTCAGGTAAAAGCACGATTGCAATAGCTCTTGAAAGGGAATTGCAAAAGCGTGGTCTGCTATGCAGAATTCTTGACGGAGACAATATCCGCAGCGGAATAAACAACAACTTGGGATTCTCTGAAGAAGACAGAGTAGAAAATATCCGACGCATAGCCGAAATAGGAAAACTGTTTGTAGATACCGGTATAATCACTATTGCAGCCTTTATAAGTCCTAACAATGACATTCGTGAAATGGCTGCCAATATTATAGGAAAAGAAAATTTCCTTGAAATATTTGTAAGTACACCTATAGAGGAATGCGAGAGAAGAGATGTGAAAGGCCTTTATGCAAAAGCCAGACGTGGAGAAATAAAGAACTTCACAGGTATATCAGCACCTTTCGAAGCTCCGGCTAACCCGGCTTTGTCTATAGATACGTCAAAACTGAGTGTTGAGGAGTCTGTAAACAAACTTCTGGAACTTATACTTCCTAAAATATCATTCAAAAAAGACTAAAAACAAAATAAAAATATGATCGAAGAATATAAACTTAGCCACTTGAAGGAACTGGAAGCTGAGTCTATCCACATTATACGTGAAGTGGCTGCCGAATTCGAAAATCCTGTCATGCTTTACAGTATAGGCAAGGATTCATCTGTAATGGTACGTCTGGCAGAAAAAGCTTTTGCACCGGGCAAGGTACCATTCCCTCTTATGCATATCGACTCAAAATGGAAATTCAAGGAAATGATTCAGTTCCGCGATGAATATGCAAAGAAATATGGCTGGAATCTCATTGTAGAAAGCAATATGGAAGCATTCAAAGCTGGTGTAGGTCCTTTCACTCACGGTAGTAAAGTCCATACAGACCTAATGAAGACACAGGCTTTGCTTAATGCACTCGACAAATATAAGTTCGATGCAGCATTCGGTGGTGCACGCCGCGACGAGGAAAAGTCACGTGCAAAAGAACGTATATTCTCTTTCAGAAATGAATTCCACCAGTGGGACCCTAAAAACCAGCGTCCTGAGCTTTGGGACATTTATAATGCCCGCATCAGAAAAGGAGAAAGCATCCGTGTGTTCCCTCTGAGCAACTGGACCGAACTTGATATATGGCAGTACATACGTCTTGAGAATATTCCTATTGTTCCACTGTACTTTGCAAAGGAAAGACCTGTCATCAACCTCGACGGACAGCTCATTATGCCTGACGACGACCGTCTGCCTGAACAATACAAGGACAAAATAGAGATGAAAAAAATACGTTTCCGTACTCTTGGATGCTGGCCGCTCACAGGAGCGATAGAAAGTGAAGCTGACACAATAGAAAAGATTGTGGAGGAAATGATGACTACCACTAAGAGCGAACGTACTACACGTGTCATCGACTTCGACCAGGAGGCCAGCATGGAGCAGAAAAAACGCGAAGGATATTTTTAGATAATTAAAAATTAAAGAATTAATAATTAAAAACGCCTCTGTTATAATTATTAATTGTTCATTATTCACTTTTAATTATTAATTATTAATCGAGTAAAATGGAAACTTTAGATAAAAACAAATCAGGAAACCCTATGGAAGGCGAAGCACGCGGAAATATGTCCATAGAGGAATTCCTAAAGAAAGACGAACAGAAGGACTTGCTCCGTTTCCTTACAGCAGGTTCTGTTGACGACGGTAAATCAACTCTTATAGGCCGTCTGCTGTTCGACAGCAAGAAACTTTACGAAGACCAGCTTGACGCGCTAGAACGCGACAGCAAGCGTGTAGGTAACGCAGGCGAACACATCGACTATGCTCTGTTGCTCGACGGTCTGAAAGCTGAACGTGAACAGGGTATCACAATCGACGTGGCATACAGATATTTCTCTACAAACAACCGTAAGTTCATCATTGCCGACACTCCGGGACACGAACAATATACCCGCAACATGATTACAGGTGGTTCTACAGCCAATCTTGCAATCATCCTTGTTGATGCCCGTACAGGAGTTATCACCCAGACAAAACGCCATTCATATCTGGTTTCGCTGCTTGGTATCAAGCACGTGGTTCTGGCTGTAAACAAGATGGACCTTGTAGATTTCTCAAAGGAAGTGTTCGACAAGATTGTCAACGACTATAAGTCTTTCGTTGAGCCTCTGAATATTCCGGACATTCAGTGCATACCGCTTTCGGCTCTTGAAGGTGACAACGTGGTAGAAAAATCAGACCGCACACCATGGTACGAAGGTACATCGTTGCTTGAATATCTTGAAACAGTACATATAGGAAATGACCACAATCTGAAAGATTTCCGTTATCCGGTTCAGTACGTTTTGCGTCCTAACCTTGATTTCCGCGGATTCTGTGGAAAAGTATCTTCAGGTGTTATACACAAAGGCGACGAAGTGATGGCTCTCCCGTCAGGAAAGAAATCACACGTAAAGAGTATCGTTACATACGAAGGTGAGATAGACTATGCTTTCCCTCCTATGTCTGTAACCATAACACTAGAAGATGAAATAGACGTGTCAAGAGGTGAAATGCTTGTACATCCGGACAATGTTCCTATGATAGGACGTAACTTCGAAGCCATGCTGGTATGGATGGACGAAGAGAAGATGGATATGGAGAAATCATTCTTCCTGAAACATACCACTAATACAAGCCGTACACGCATCGACAGCATAGAATATAAGGTAGATATCAACACAATGGAACACCTGAGTGTTGAAAACGGACGCCTTGCAAAGGAAGATGTTCCAATGCAGTTGAACCAGATAGCAAAGGTTGTCCTTACTTCGTCAAAGGAACTGTTCTTCGACTCATATTCTGACAACAAGGCTACAGGTGCATTCATACTTATAGACCCTATAACAAACAATACAAGTGCCGTAGGTATGATCATCAATAAGGTGGCAGACAAGGATATGCACAATCAGATGGAATTGCCTGTTCTGGATTTGCCTAAACTCGGTATTGCTCCTGAACACTATGAAGCTATAGAAAAAGCTGTGAAAGAGCTGTCACGTCAAGGAATAGATATTGAAATAAGAAAATAAATACGAATAATGGGATTACTAGAATTCAGCAAGTTGCCTGTAAACCCGATGGTTGGGGCTGACTGGAAAACTTTCAATCAAATAACAGAAGGAAGAGTCATAGACGACAAATTCAAGAACAAATACAGACTTACAAAATCTGTATGCCGCTTATTGTCTTCACTCAAGCCATTACAGGACAAAAGATATGAAAAACTGCTTGCCGACAAGCCTCTTGAACACGACCCGGTATTCATATTAGGACACTGGCGCAGCGGAACAACATTCATGCATAATGTGTTCTCATGCGACAAGCATTTCGGATATAATACTACCTACCAGACAGTATTCCCTCACCTGATGATGTGGGGACAGCCTTTCTTCAAGAAGAACATGAGCTGGCTTATGCCTGACAAGCGTCCGACAGACAATATGGAGCTGGCTGTTGACCTGCCACAGGAAGAAGAATTCGCTTTGGCAAATATGATGCCTTGCACATATTATAATTTCTGGTTCCTTCCTAAGCATATGATGGAATATGCAGACAAATATCTGCTTTTCAATGATATTACTGATGATGAACTGAAGACATTTGAAGAAGTTTTCACAAAACTAATCAAGATATCATTATGGAACACTAAAGGCACACAGTTCCTGAGCAAGAACCCTCCTCACACAGGGCGCGTAAAAGAACTTGTAAAGATGTTCCCTAATGCCAAGTTCATTTATCTGATGCGTAATCCATACACTGTGTTTGAGTCAACAAGAAGTTTCTTCACCAATACAATACAACCTCTGATGCTACAGAATATCAGCAATGAGGAGCTTCAGGCAAATATACTGGAGGTATATTCAAAACTATACCACAAGTATGAAGAAGACAAGAAATTCATACCTGAAGGCAATCTAGTGGAAGTAAAATTTGAGGACTATGAGCTGAATGCTTTCGATATGGCCGAAGACATTTACAAAAAACTCTCATTGCCGGGATTCGATGAAGCACGTTCTGCAATTGAAGCATATGTAAATAAGAAAAAGGGTTACAAGAAGAATAAATATCAATACAAACCGGAAACAATAGAGCTGGTTGAGAAGCATTGGTCATTTGCCCTTGAACAATGGGACTATAAACTTTAACACATATAAAGACAATAAGTCCATATAACAGAAATATCGTTTGTAAAGACTTTTCTATACAAACGATATTTTTTTATTTATATTCCATTATAGATACATTATCCGTGTGCGATAACGAAAAATATGTTATTTATTTGAGTAATAGTCCAAAATAGTCGAAAATAGATTGGAAATTACAATAAAAGACATTATTTTTGGCAAATAAAATAAATAACTAAATCTTAATTAGAGTAAAATCTGTAGAAAAACAAAGCATGGAACAAGTTTTCAGTTACATCATCGGGCTAGGTGCAGCGGTGATGATGCCTATCATTTTTACAATCTTAGGCTTGTGTATCGGTATCAAATTTGGTAAAGCTCTCAAGAGCGGTTTGTTAGTAGGTGTCGGATTCGTTGGTTTGTCTGTAGTCACTGCATTGTTGACAAGCAGCCTTGGTGATCCTTTGAAAAAGGTGACCGAAATTTATGGTTTAAGTCTTGGTATTTTTGATATGGGTTGGCCTGCTGCAGCTTCTGTAGCATACAACACTTCTGTAGGAGCATTTATCATTCCTGTATGTTTGGCTGTAAACATTGTAATGCTTCTCACTAAAACAACAAAAACTGTAAATATCGACCTTTGGAACTACTGGCATTTTGCTTTCATCGGAGCCGTAGTATATTTCGCAACTGAAAACATCTGGTGGGGATTCTTTGCTGCTATCATCTGCTACATCATAACACTCGTTATGGCAGACCTTACTTGCAAACAGTTCCAGGGATACTATGACAAGATGGACGGTATTTCTATCCCACAGCCATTCTGTCAGGGATTCGTACCTTTCGCACTTGTTATAAACAAAGCATTGGATATGATTCCTGGATTTGACAAGCTTTATATCGACGCTGAAGGTATGAAGAAAAAATTCGGTATCATGGGTGAACCGCTTTTCCTTGGTATCGTTGTAGGTTGCGGTATCGGTATGCTTGCATGCAAAAACGGTCAGGAAATGGTTGACAATATACCTGCTATCCTAGGATTAGGTATCAAGATGGGTGCCGTAATGGAACTTATCCCACGTATCACTTCTTTGTTTATCGAAGGTCTTCGCCCTATTTCAGACGCTACACGCGAACTTATCGCACGCAAATTCAAGAACAGTGCAAACCTAAACATCGGTATGAGCCCTGCATTGGTTATCGGTCATCCAACAACTTTGGTTGTATCTCTTCTTCTTATTCCTGTAGCATTGTTCCTTTCAGTAATACTTCCGGGTAACCAGTTCCTTCCATTGGCATCACTTGCCGGAATGTTCTACCTCTTCCCTGCAGTACTTCCTATAACTAAGGGTAACGTATTGAAGACATTCCTCATCGGATTGGTCGGACTCATCGTTGGTTTGTACTTCGTAACAGACTTGGCTCCATTCTTTACTCAGGCTGCCCACGACGTATTTGTAAAGACAGGTGATGCTGCCGTTAAGATTCCTGAAGGATTCCAGGGAGGTGCACTTGACTTTGCTTCAAGTATTTTCTCATGGTGTATTTTCCATTTGATATATAACTTCAAATATGTAGGTTCTGCCGCATTGGTAGCTATAGCTCTTATCATGGCCATCTATAACAGAACACGCATCATAAAAGAAGCAAAAGCTCACAGCAACAATTAATTAAGAAAACCTAAACTCAATAAAACAATAAGAACATGAAAAAATTAGCATTAGCAATGATGATGGGCTTAGCAGCCATCTCAGCAAACGCACAGATGAACTACTCAGTGCAAACAGCTTGCCACCCACAGGATGTTAAGCATTATGACACAGAACGTCTCCGTAACGCTTTCGTTATGGAAAAAGTAATGGCTGCCGACGAAATCAATTTAACTTATACTCTTTATGACCGTCTGATTTACGGTGGTGTAATGCCTGTAAACAAGGTGTTGAAACTTGAAACTTTCCGCGAACTTGGTCCTGAAATCACTTATTTCCTAGAACGTCGCGAACTTGGCGTTATCAATATCGGTGGTGACGGTGTAGTAACTGTTGACGGTAAAGAATACCCAATGAAATACAAAGAAGCTTTGTACGTAGGTTGCGGTAACAAAGAAGTTACTTTCAAGAGTAACGACGCAAGCAAACCTGCTAAATTCTATATCAACTCTGCTCCTGCTTACAAGCAGTACGTTACACAGTTGATTACAACTGACGTTAAGGCACAGAAAGCTGAACCTAAGAAATATGCTTTGGCTATTTCTGACCACTATGGTAAGATGGAAGACAGCAACGACCGTGTTGTAAACCAGCTCATCGTAAAAGACGTTCTTGAAAGAGTAAAGAACGGTGGTACTAACCAGTTGCAGATGGGTCTTACTGAATTGGCTCCGGGTTCTGTATGGAACACAATGCCTGCTCACACTCACACTCGCCGTATGGAAGCATACTTCTACTTCAATGTTGAAGAAGGTAACGCAATCTGCCACCTTATGGGTGAACCTAAAGAAGAACGCCTTGTATGGCTTCACAACGAACAGGCTATCACTTCTCCAGAATGGAGCATCCATGCTGCAGCAGGTACTCGCAACTATACTTTCATCTGGGGTATGGCTGGTGAAAACTTGAAATATAGCGATAAAGACGAAATCAAATATACTGAAATGAGATAATAAAAGTATATAAGTCATATTTAGAGTCTGTCTATTCCGGTTTCAGGATAGGCAGACTTTTTTTTGTGCATAAAAAATATGCCTGTTCTTTTGCTTTTATATAAATAATCCATACATTTGTACTGTACTACTTTTATGGTACAGTATAACAATATTAAAATATCTAGAGTTATGGTAGAACTAAAGAATGTATCATTCGGCTATAATCCGAATAAAAACGTAATCGAAGATCTGAGCCTCAATCTTGAAGAAGGCAGATTTTACGGACTTTTAGGGAAGAACGGAACAGGAAAAACCACTCTGATGAAAATAATATCCGGCATTCTTTTTTCAAAAGAAGGATATGTAAATATAGAGAGCAATAATCCTAGAGACAGAAAACTTGAAACATTACAGGAAATATTCATGATGCCTGCAGATTTTACCTTTCCAAAAATGAGTCTTGAAAAGTATGCTCTCTCTATTCATCATTTTATTCTAAATTCAATAAAGACATCCTTGATGACTGTCTCGATAACTTTGAAATAAACAAAAACATAAAAAGTATCGACAAACTTTCTTTAGGAGAGAAACACAAGATAGCGGTAAGCCTGGCTATTTCATTCGGTACAAAACTAATACTATTCGACGAAGCAGCCAACGGGATGGATATACCTACCAGAAAAATGTTCCGCAAAATGCTTATGAAGCAGATTAGAGAAGACCAGACTGTAGTTCTATCAACCCATGTGGTCCAAGATATAGAAAACCTGTTGACAGACATAATAGTCTTAAGAAAAGGCCAAAAGACATTTATATCATCACTTGACGACATACGCAGTAAGTACTCTTTCGGAATACAGAGCAATGAAGAAGGCGCGATATATTCCGAACCTTGCGCCGAAGGTTATCGGGTGATATGCAACAACACCAACAATGATGATACAGAGGTTTCCCTGGAGCTATTATTTAACGCATTGACAAAAGAAGGAGGTATATTATGAAAAGTTTCAGTTTGAAAAGAATGATGCAGTTCAGCAAACTGCAACTAAATGAATTGTTTTTAAACAAGACTGCAGCTGAAGCAATAAAACTTCTATTACTGCATTCGTTCTCAATAACATTTATCAGCCTTGCAATGAAAAGGAATGGTGGTATAAAGGAGTGTATATCATTGATTGAGTTATTATTACTTCTTTACTCATATTATTTTTCATTCTTGAATCTGTTTGGTGATTTAGTGGCTAAAAAAGGACTTGTAAACAAGATATCCGTTCCGGCTGCTCTTTCCGAAAAGCAAGCCAGCCTGTATTACAGTACTTTACTAATGGGAACTATGATATTAATACCAAGTATTATAATATCAAACATAATACTGCAAGCTGCCATACCTTTTGTATTTGGAGATGAAATAAACGGTTTACATCTCATATTCGGCGGTGGTGGAAAGGGTATAAAGATGAATCTGATTGCTGCGATATTAATACTTTATTTTATAATCCTCACTCCTCTTGCATTACTATACCGTAAATACAAAAAAGTATATTTCTGGAGTATGTTCATAGCCTTTATCCTGTCGTATATGTTACCGATAATATTTATGTACGGAGTAATAACTAAAATTACTCTAGTGCTGGTAACTGTATTTTGGAGTATTTTTGCTATAATTACAGCAAACAAAGGATTAAGAAAAGTAGAACTGGAATAAGCCTATGACAGACTTCAAACAAGACAGAGCCATTTATATGCAGATGGCAGAAAGGATATGCGACGAAATACTTGCTGGCAAGTATAATGCCGACGACCGCATTCCAAGTGTTCGCGAACTGGCCGTATTGCTCGAAGTAAATACAAATACCGTTGTAAAGACTTACGACCTTCTGCTACAATGGGGAATAATATATACCAGACGCGGACTGGGATATTTCGTTACGGAAAATGCTCTTCAGAAAATAAGACAGACTAAGGGAGAAAAATTCATGAATGAGAACTTGCCGGAACTGTTCCGTCAGATGGAATTGCTTGAAATACCTATAGAAACTATAGTCAGAAAATGGAAGGAATTTAAAGAGAAATAATAGCCGGGAGACATTATAAAAAAATGAACTGTCGTTTCACTTAAAACGCCTTGTCGTTTTAGGTAAAATGACAGTTCATTTTTTTCATATTATTATCAGTCCTGATAATACACTCTTTTCACACGCATGGAAACGCTGGTCAATATCTCATAAGGTATAGTATCAAGCCACTCTGCCAAGGTTGTGACGGGCAGGTTTTCGCCAAACACTTCCACCTTATCACCTTCCTTACAGTCTATATCAGTGACATCTATCATACAAACATCCATACAAATATTTCCAACGTACGGAGCTTTCTTTCCATTTACAAGGCAATAACCTTTTCCGTTTCCCAGCTTACGGTTCAATCCGTCGGCATAGCCAATAGGTATCGCTGCGATACGTGAATCTCTTTCCAGTATTCCCTTTCGGCTATAGCCTACAGTATCCTCTGCTTTCACATCATGTATCTGCAATATAGTAGTCTTAAGCGTGCTTACGTTGTTTATCATTTTTCCGGTATAAGGATCTATTCCATATAATCCTATACCAAGCCTTACCATATCGAACTGTGCTCCCGGATATCTTTCTATACCGGCTGTGTTACAGATATGACGCAATATCTTATATGAAAATCCTTCCTGAAGTTTTGCTGCCGCCGCTTCAAATGTTTCAATCTGTCTGCGGGTAAATGCATCGAAACGATTAGAATCACTTCCTACCAGATGAGAGAACACCGAACGTGGTATTACCGCCGACTGACGTTTCAACCGTTCAACCAACTGTGGCAACTGTTCAGGCTCAAAACCTAAACGGTTCATTCCGGTATTGATTTTCACATGAATAGGGAAATTGCTGACACCTTCCCTCTCGGCTGCCTTAATAAGTTCTTCCAATATATTGAAACTATACACCTCCGGTTCAAGGTGATAGTCGAACATTGTCTTGAACGCCGTAAGTTCAGGATTCATTATTATAATAGGACAGTTAATTCCTGCCTTGCGCAAATCCGCACCTTCATCGGCCACTGCAACAGCCAGATAATCCACTCTATGCTCTTCCAGTGTTTTCGCAATCTCAAAAGGTCCAGCCCCATAGGCCGAAGCCTTAACCATGCAGACCATCTTGGTTTCAGGTTTAAGTTTATTGCGGAAATGGTTAAGATTGTCTGTCAAAGCCCTAAGGTTGATTTCAAGTATCGTTTCGTGCACCTTTAGCTCCATGTAATCAGTAATATCGTCAAAATGGAACGCGCGTGCTCCCTTAATCAATACCACTTCATTTCTCAGCGAATCCAGTATTCCGGACTCCATGAGCTCAGAAGTCTTGTTGAAGAAATATTTTTCAATCTGGAAACGTGATGCCGATGCCGATATTTCAGGTCCTACACCAATAATCTTATCTACCCCACGGCTATGTACAAGCTCTGCCACCTGTCTGTACAAGAGTTTGCTGGTCTGTCCACTCTCAAGAATATCCGACAAAATCAATGTACGTTTCTTGCCTTTATCTTCTGTTCTGCGTGACATGAAGTCGAGAGCAATATCCAATGATGCGAAATCAGAGTTATAACTGTCGTTTATCAGGATACAGCCATTCTTTCCTTCTTTTACCTCCATTCGCATTGCCACAGGTTCCAGTGTAAGCATTCTTTCGGCTATCTCTTCCGGAGAAATCATCAGATACAGAGCTACGGCCAGACAGTTTATGGAATTTTCAATTGAAGCATCGTCAATAAACGGAATACGATATTCCTTCATAAATCCCAAATAGCGGTATTTGATATCAGTATAGCTGCTGCACTTGTCTATACTTTCGATATACAGCGGACGCTCCATGTCTTTTGTGGACCACGCAATTTCCTTTGCTCCGAACAGCGATTTTGTCACACAACTGCTTATCAGTTCATTATCACCGTTATATATTACAACATCACAATCCTTGAACAGCTGAAGTTTCTCCATGCACTTGTCCTGTACGGATGTGAAGTTCTCTTGATGTGCACCGCCGATATTTGTAAGAACACCTATAGTAGGACGGATTATTGGCTTCAGTTCTTCCATCTCCCCCATTTCCGATATACCGGCTTCGAATATACCAATTTCTGTGTTCTCGTTCATCAGCCATACAGACAGAGGTACTCCTATCTGTGAGTTATAGCTTCTTGGGGAACGGGTCACTACCCTGCTTGGACTGATAATATGATAAAGCCACTCCTTGACCACTGTCTTACCGTTACTTCCGGTAATTCCAATCACAGGCACATCGAAGAGTTCTCTGTGACTTGCGGCAAGGCGCTGAAGCGATTTCAAGGTATTTGAAACCTTCAGGAAGTTGCAATTCTGAAATCCTGACATATCTTCAGGCAAATCAGTAACCACAAAGTTTCTCACACCGCGGTTATACAATTCAGCTATATATTTGTGACCATCATTCCTTTTTGTCTTTAAAGCAAAAAAAAGAGTTTCTTCCGGAAAGCACAATGATCTGCTATCGGTAAGTATCCAGTCTATTTTAGCAGAAGCATCGCCTATACGCTCTGCATTCAAAACGGATGTTATTTCTTCAATTGTATGCGACATAATTCTATTTCCTTTTCGACATCTAAGTACGTGAATTTTTCCTTTAGTGCCTCTATTTTTAACAGTATTTGACTTAAAAAGTCACGATAAGCTTCACTTTGTGGATTGAAAGGCTTATGCCCCAAGGCACGCCTGATTTCATTCCATGAGTTTATTATTTTTACAGTTTCTTTCTTGAAATAAGATTCTGAAAACCTTTCCCAGATATAATCAACTGCCATTGATGAAGGATGCAGCATATCATCCGAATAGAAACGGTAATCACGCAATTCATCCATCACTATTTCGTATGAAGGGAAATAGTAACAGTGGTCATTTTCCGAACATATCCTGTCTATTGCAAGCAGCAATACAGACTTGCTTATCTGATTTCCATGCATTCCATCCTTGGCATGCCTTATTGGACTGACGGTAAACATAATTTTTATCTCCGGATTTACGGTTCTAAGGCGTGATATCAATTCTTTATATGAATTTGCTATTTCTTCCACATCAAGCAGACTTCGTGAAAACAGTTTCTCGTTCAATTTATGGCAATTGCCTACTATACAGCCGTTTTCCTTCCATTTATACACTCGTGCCGTACCGAAGGTGAGAAGAAGCCAATCGGATTTCAGAAGAAAATCAGAACTATAATCAATGCGTCTGTTTATCTGCTCCAGGCAGACATCCTTTTCGGACGACGAGAACGAGCTGTGATGCATCAGACTGAACCATACACCGCGCGATTGCATCAAATCGTCGCCGGTATATATTTTTTTATCAAACAATTGATTTAGAGCCGCATATATTGACATCGGATTATACAGGACTCCGAAAGGATTTATATCACATCTGAATTTATTGTCTGAAAGTTTGTTACCTATGTTTTCTGTAAAACATGACCCAATCAGCATCAATCTGTCAGAATGCTTTATTTCACACTGCCCTACAGGCAATTCTGCCTTGGTTATCAGTTCCATATTCTTCTGTTTTTGTTATTTTTTAGTGCAAATGTAACCACATTATGTATATTTATAGTACTTTTGTGGAAGAAATGTTTAATTAATGTATAGATGGAACATAACACATCATATAAATTCCTTAACGAAATTGACAGTCCTGAAGACCTCCGCAAACTTCCGGTTGAAGATTTGCCAGAAGTATGTAGAGAATTGCGTGAGATGATAATTGACGAACTCTCACGAAATCCGGGACATTTTGGTTCCAGTCTGGGAGTAATAGAACTTACAGTTGCATTACATTACACATTTTCCACACCATACGACCGTATAGTATGGGATGTGGGACATCAGGCATACGCCCACAAAATACTGACTGGAAGACGTGACAGATTTAGTACAAACCGAAAGCTAAACGGTCTTGCACCTTTCCCGACACCTTCCGAAAGCGAATACGACACTTTTACATGCGGACACGCATCCAATTCAATATCTGCAGCTTTAGGTATGGCTGTAGCCGCAAAGCTGAAAAACGAGACTAACAGACACATTGTTGCCGTCATAGGAGACGGTTCAATGAGTGGGGGACTTGCTTTCGAGGGATTGAACAATGCTTCGGCCACTCCAAACAATCTGCTCATTATCCTCAACGACAACAATATGGCTATAGACCGTAGCGTTGGCGGAATGAAACAATATCTGCTCAATCTGCACACATCCGAAGGATATAACCGTTTCCGCAACGTGATGTCCAGACAGATGTCGAAATGGGGATTTCTTACAGACGAAAGAAGAAAAGCAATTATACGTTTCAATAATAGCGTGAAGTCGCTACTCATGCAGCAACAGAATATTTTCGAAGGCATGAACATAAGATACTTCGGTCCTATAGACGGACACGATACAGTATCTATGATAAAGGTACTGAACGAAATAAAAGACATGAGCGGACCGAGACTACTGCACATTCATACCGTAAAAGGCAAAGGATATAAGCCTGCAGAAGAGTGTGCTACGGAATGGCATGCACCCGGAAAATTCGACAAAACCACAGGAGAAAGAATAAAGCCTTGTGCCGAAGGAATGCCTCCGCTGTTTCAGGAAGTATTCGGCAACACATTGCTTGAACTTGCACAGTCTAATAAAAAAATAGTAGGTGTAACTCCCGCCATGCCTTCAGGATGTTCCATGAACATAATGATGAAGGAAATGCCTAACAGAGTATTCGACGTAGGAATAGCGGAAGGACATGCGGTGACATTCTCGGCTGGAATGGCGAAAGACGGACTAATACCTTTCTGCAACATATATTCTACATTCATGCAAAGAGCATACGACAATGTGATACATGATGTAGCAATTCAAAAACTCAATGTCGTAATGTGTCTTGACAGAGCCGGACTTGTGGGAGAAGACGGTGCTACGCACCATGGTATATTCGATATAGCATACATGAGGATTATACCTAATCTTACAATTGCCGCCCCTATGGATGAGCACGAACTGAGAAAGCTGATGTACACAGCACAGCAGCCTGACATGGGACCTTTTGTTATAAGATATCCTCGTGGACGTGGAATGCTGACCGACTGGAAATGCGAATTTGAGGCTATACCTGTGGGAAAAGGACGACTACTGAAAGAAGGTAAGGATATGGCTGTCATCACATTGGGCCCTATAGGATACAAGGCACAAAAAGCTATAGAAAGGATGGAAAGCGAAACAAATCTAAGCATAGCACACTATGACCTCAGATTCGTTAAACCGCTTGACAAGGAAATGCTGGACAGCATAGGTAAAAACTTCAGGAAGATTATAACAATAGAAGACGGAGTGCTTTCAGGTGGTGCCGGCAGTGCTGTCATGGAATTTATGTCGGACAACGGATATAATGTTGATATAAAAAGACTTGGTATAAAAAACTGCTTCGTACAACATGGCGCTGTAAACGAACTGTACAAGATATGCGGGCTTGACGAAGAAAGCATATATCAATTTATTAAAGATTTTAGATAACAATAATTTTAATATATAAGTCGTGAAAATAATAATAGCAGGTGCAGGTGCTGTAGGTACACATCTGGCAAAACTTCTTGCCGGAGAAGATCAGGACATTATCCTGATTGATGAAGATCAGGAAAAATTGGGGAAAATGAGCAGTAATCTTGATATGATGACTGTGAACTACTCTCCTACCTCTATTAATGGATTAAAGGAAGCAGGGGTGGCAGGAGCCGACCTGTTTATTGCGGTTACTCCTGACGAAAGCCGCAATATGACCGCATGCATGCTGGCCAATAATCTGGGAGCAAAAAAGACGGTAGCCAGAATAAACAACTACGAATATCTTCTTCCCAAGCATAAAGAATTCTTTAGCGGATTGGGAGTAAATTCACTCATTTACCCGGAAATGTTGGCTGCCAAGGAAATTGTTGACGCCGTAAAGATGAGCTGGATAAAGCAATGGTGGGAATTTGCCGGAGGTTCGCTCATCATGATAGGTGTGAAAATGAGAGAACAGGCAGAAATTCTGAATGTTCCTTTCCACGAATTAGGAGGACAAGGTATTCCGTTCCACATAGTAGCAATAAAAAGGGGAAACGAAACAATTATACCTAGAGGTGACGACTACGTAAAACTAAACGATATTGTTTATTTCACCACTACAAAGAAATATATACCATACATCAGAAAAATATCAGGATGCGAAAATGAAGCGGACGTAAGAAGTGTCATGATCATGGGTGGAGGCAGAATAGCTGTACGTACAGCACAATATCTGCCTGAATACATGAAAATCAAGATCATAGAGATGGACGAAAACAGATGCAACAGGCTTACTGAAATCGTGGATGATGATGTTATGGTTATCAACGGCGACGGACGCGACATGGAACTTCTTATTGAAGAAGGCATCAAAAACACGGAAGCTTTTGTTGCACTGACAGGCAATTCGGAGACAAACATTCTTGCGTGCCTTGCAGCCAAACGTATGGGAGTGAGCAAAACAGTGGCAGAAGTGGAAAACGTTGATTACATAAGTATGGCGGAAAGCCTTGATATTGGAACCGTTATCAATAAAAAATATATTGCGGCAAGCCATATTTATCAGATGATGCTCAAGGCTGATGTGTCAAACGTAAAATGTCTGACTTTCGCCAATGCCGACGTAGCGGAATTCATTGTAAAAGAAGGTTCCAGAATAACAAAAGCTCAGGTAAAGGATATCGGATTGCCTAAAGGAGCTACAATAGGAGGACTCATCAGAAATGGAGAAGGTGTACTCGTAACAGGTAACACTACTATCCAAAAAGATGACCACGTGGTAGTATTCTGCCTTGGGGCAATGATTAAAAAATTAGAGAAATATTTCGGATAACATGTTTTTTAACATAGGAATAATCAATTTTACGCAAAATATATTCTAACTTTGCGCGAAAGATTGAAAAGGTAATAGTTTTTTTATATGATTTATTGGTTAAGGATAATATTTTTGAGCATACTGTCTCTTCTTGTTTTTCAGAGCATGGAAGAAAATGTCATTTCTGCTTACATGACAGATACATGCGCTGAGAACATATTATCTGATACTGATAAAAATATATCATTCGAGGAATCATCCTCAGACGATTACCTGCTACGGACAATAAATCACATTCTTAAATCAAGATATGCCGAACTGTCTGTATCTGCCTGTATATTCACTTCAGGTTGTAAAGATAATAATGACAGTAAATTCACACAGATTCTAAGCGGAAAAGAGACTTGCAATAATACCGTTTATAAACATTATTGCACAGATCGAGAAAAGCATTTCAACAGGCATAATCTGATAAATTCTCCAAAAGAATATTACATCTATACATTGGAAAAAATTATCATTTAGATATTTTTCTGATGTCTTCCTTCATATTTTCATATGGAGAAAAGACTTCGTGTACGAACACAGTCTATATAAAGCATAAAAACAATAATCTAAAATAATAAATCATGTATTTTATTTTTTTAATCGTAGTAATTCTCACAGCAATTGCTTTGGTAGTGGCAGCCATGACCATCTCCAAACTAATTGCCCCCCGCTCATTCAATCCACAGAAAGGAGAGCCTTATGAATGTGGTATCCCCACAAGGGGTGAGTCGTGGGTGAAATTCAAAGCAGGCTACTACCTGTTTGCCATTCTGTTTCTGATGTTCGACATCGAGACAGTGTTCCTCTTTCCATGGGCAGTGGTAGTTGCACAGACAGGGGTCTATGCCTTGGCAGGCGCAGCCTTCTTCCTGGGAATACTCATTTTAGGCCTTGCATACGCATGGCGGAAAGGAGCGCTGGAATGGAAATAAAGAAACGCACGGGCATACGCAGTATGCAGTATGAAGAGTTTACGAACAACGACTATCTGGAGCGCATGGTACGCCGGCTGAATGCCGACGGCGCGGGAGTGATAGTAGGTACGGCGGACGAGCTGATAAACTGGGGACGGAGCAATTCGCTATGGTCGCTCACGTTCGGAACAAGCTGTTGCGCCATAGAGTTCATGGCGCTGGGAGCGGCACGCTATGACATGGCGCGCTTCGGTTTCGAAGTGACCCGCAACTCGCCGCGACAGGCGGACATGATAATGGTGCTGGGAACCATCACTCACAAGATGGCTCCGGTGCTGAAGCGTCTGTACGACCAGATGGCCGAACCGAAATATGTGGTGGCTGTGGGCGGATGCACCATAAGCGGCGGGCCGTTCAGGCGGTCGTATCATGTGGTGAACGGTATAGACCGGATTATACCTGTGGATGTGTTCATCCCGGGATGTCCTCCGCGTCCGGAGGCGTTCTACTACGGCATGATGCAGCTGCAGAGGAAAATAAAGGTGGAACGTTTCCTGGGAGGCGTGAACCGGAAAGCTAATGAATAATTAATAATTAAAAATGAACCAACGGTCAGCGAAGCTGATAATTAAGGTGATGACATCAACCCATTATTAATTCTTAATTTTTAATTATTAATTGAATAACGTTATTAACTGTTAATTGAACAAAATGATTTCTGACAATATAATAACTGTAAGACCTGAAGAGCTGGCGGCCATGGCGGAACGGCTGAGGTACGACGCGGCGGAACCTATGGACTATCTGCGCGACATCGTGGGTATGGACTGGGGCGAAGAGGGTCTGGGCGCGCTGTACTACATGGAATGTACCTCCACGGGCAGCCGCCGTGTGCTGAAAACCGCCACTAAGGACAGGGAGAGGGCTTTTCTGCCGTCGGTCTGCCATCTGTGGAAAACGGCAAAGATCAAGGAACGCGAGGTGTTCGATTTCTTCGGCATCCGCTTCACGGGAAATCCGGACATGCGCCGCATCTTCCTGCGCGAGGACTGGAAGGGATTCCCTCTGCGCAAGGATTACGATATGGATTCCAATCCGCTGAACATGGAGAATGAGGTGAACGCCGACGTGACGGAGGAATACACCCTGCGTCCGGACGGAACGATAGAGGGGCATGAGAATGTGGTGTTCGGCAAGGAGGATTTCGTGGTGAACATCGGTCCGCAGCATCCTTCCACTCATGGTGTGCTGCGTATGCGTACGTCGATAGACGGCGAGAACATACGCCACATCGATCCTGTGCTGGGATATATCCACCGCGGGATAGAGAAGATGAACGAGAGCCTTACTTATCAGCAGACTCTGGCGCTGACGGACAGGCTGGACTATCTGAGCGCGCATCAGAACCGTCATGCGCTGTGCATGTGTATCGAGCAGGCGGCGGGAATAGAGATTTCGGAACGCGCGCAGTATATCCGCACGATAATGGACGAGCTGCAGCGTATCGACTCGCATCTGCTGTTCTACTCGTGTCTGGTGATGGATATGGGCGGACTGACTCCTTTCTTCTACGGATTCAGGGAGAGGGAGATGATTCTGGACATTATGGAGGAGACTACGGGCGGACGCCTGATTCAGAACTATAACGTGATAGGCGGTGTGCAGGCGGATCTGCATCCTGACTTCCGGCGCAAGGTGAAGGAGTTTATCAGGCATCTGCGCAGTGTGATAAAGGATTATCACGACATCTTTACGGACAATGTCATAGCACGACAGCGTCTGATAGGCGTGGGTGTCCTCTCGCGCGAGGATGCCATTTCGCTTGGCACCACAGGCGGCACGGGACGTGCTTCGGGATGGAGCAACGACGTGAGGAAGCATCATCCGTATGCGATGTACGACAAAGTGGATTTCCGCGAGATTACACGTACGGAGGGCGACTCGTTCGCGCGCTACATGGTGCGTATGGACGAGATTATGGAGTCGTGCCACATCATAGAGCAGCTTATCGACAATATTCCTGAAGGGGAATACCGCGTGAAGACGAAACCTGTGATAAAGCTGCCTGAAGGTAACTTCTCGACATCGGTGGAGAGCAGCCGCGGCGAGTTCGGGGTGATGCTGGAGAGTCATGGCGACAAGTATCCGTATCGTCTGCATTACCGCTCTACGGGTCTGCCGCTGGTGGATGCCATGGACACGGTGTGCCGCGGACAGAAAATTGCGGACCTGATTGCGATAGGCGGTACTTTCGATTTCGTGATTCCGGATATAGACCGATGAATAATTAAAAATGAAAAATTAAAAATTAATAATGGGTGGATGACATCAACTCATTTTTAATTATTAATTATTAATTCTTAATTGAACAACGTTCTTAATTATTAATTATTAATTCTTAATTGAACAACGTTCTTAATTCTTAATTATTAATTATTAATTGAATAAAATGTTTGACTATTATAATCTTGAACCGCTCCTGATGTGGATTCACAGCACGATGTGCAGCCTGATGCCCGAATGGATGGCCTTCACGATAGAGGGTATTGCCGTGGGGGTGTTCATCATGGTGATGTATGCGGTGCTTGCCATTATCCTTATATATATGGAGCGAAAGGTGTGTGCGGCTTTCCAGTGCCGTATCGGACCGGACCGTGTGGGCGGACGCGGAGGACTTCTGCAGGTGCCTGCCGACGTAATTAAAATTCTTACAAAGGAGATTATATCTCTGAAAAACTCGGACAAGTTCCTGTACGGGCTGGCTCCGTTTCTGGTGATCATGGCGTCAATCCTGACATTCTCGTGTCTGCCATGGAACAAGGGGGGCGAGATCCTGCACATGAACATCGGTATATTCTTCGTGCTGGCGGCTTCGTCCATCGGTGTGCTGGGTATCCTGCTGGCGGGATGGAGCAGTAACAGCAAATATACGCTTATCGGAGCCGTGCGAAGCGGAGCGATGATTATCAGCTACGAGCTGTCAATAGGTATAAGCGTGCTCACCATGGTTATCCTGTGCGGAACTATGGACATTCAGGAGATTGTGGCTTATCAGGAAAACGGATGGAACATCTTCAAGGGACATATCCCTGCGGTGATGGCGTTCGTCATCTATCTGATAGCGGGTAACGCGGAGGCCAACCGCGCGCCGTTCGACCTGGCGGAAGCTGAACAGGAGCTTACTGCCGGGTATCACACTGAATATTCGGGTATGCACTTCGGATTTTTCTATCTGGCGGAGTATCTTAACCTGTTCATCACTTCCGGAATAGCCGTCACTCTGTTCCTGGGCGGATGGATGCCGCCGCACATTGTGGGGCTGGACGGGTTCAACGCCGTGATGGACTACATCCCCGGGGTGATATGGTTCGTGGGAAAGACTTTCTTCGTGGTGTTCCTGCTGATGTGGATAAGATGGACTTTCCCCCGATTGAGAATAGACCAGGTTCTTATACTGGAATGGAAATACCTGATGCCGCTGTCGCTGCTGGTATTAATGATTATGACCGTAATGAAGGTGTTCGGTCTGGTGTTTTAATATTAAGTTGTTAGATTCTAGTTGTTAGAACTAAAAACTAAGAACTAATAACTAAAAACTGAAAAACTATGGGATCTTTTAAAGAATATATCAACGGATATGCCTTCGGAGTGAAGAGCCTGCTTGTGGGTATGCGCACATCGATGAAGGTGTTCATGCAGAAAAAGGTGACGGAACGCTATCCGGAAAACAGACATACCACACTGCACATTCCGGAACGCCACCGCGCCATGCTGGTGATGCCGAAGGATGAAAACGGAAACAACAGGTGCATTGCCTGCGGGCTGTGCCAGATGGCGTGTCCTAACGGAACCATTCACATCACAAGCGAGACACGCGAGACGGAAGACGGAAAGAAAAAGAAATTCCTGGTGAAATATGAATACGACCTTGGCTCGTGCATGTTCTGCCAGCTGTGTGTGAACGCCTGTCCGCACGACGCGATACGCTTCAGCAACCATTTTGAGAACGCGGTGTTCGAAAGGGAGAAGCTGGTGATGACGCTTAATGAGCCATAGGCCAGCGAAGATAACCAACGGTCAGCGAAGCTAATAATTTATAATGAAAAATTAATAATGGGTGGATGATATTCAGACTAATAATCAGGAACAATGACATCGACCAATTATTAATTATTAACTTTTAATTTTTAATTAACAAACATGTTTTCACTTTTTGAAATAGCATTTTATGTTGTGGCCCTTTGTATCATAGTATTTTCCGTACTGGCGGTCACTACAAGCAGCATACTGCGCTCGGCTACATATCTGCTGTTCGTGCTTCTCAGCACGGGAGGTATATATGCCATACTGGGATACACTTTCCTGAGCGCCGTCCAGCTGATGGTCTATGCGGGAGGTATCATAGTGCTCTACGTGTTCTCCATCCTGCTGACACGTTCCTCCGGAACAATGAAATATAAGATACGCCGCGGCAAGATGGCCAGTGTGTTGCTGACCAGCCTTGTGGGTATGGCGCTGGTGATGTTCCTAATCGCTACAAACGGCTTTGCGCTGAACATTATCCCTCAGGGTGTGGAGCTGCCGGTGAAGAATATCGGCGAGGCCCTCATCGGAACAGAAAAGTATCAGTTCGTATTGCCTTTCGAGGTGATGAGCGTGCTGTTGCTGGCCTGCATGATAGGAGCTATTATGATTGCAAGAAAAAGAAACTAAAAACAAAGGATTATGGAAATAGAAGTACACGTTATACACTATCTCGTGATAAGTACAGTGATGCTGTTCTGCGGAATATACGGTTTCTTCACACGCAAGAACCTGCTGGCACTGCTCATCTCGGCCGAACTGATGCTTAACGCCACGAACATCAACTTCGCGGTGTTCAACAGATATCTCTTTCCGGGACATCTGGAAGGACATTTCTTCAGCCTGTTCGGTATAGCCATAGCTGCGGCGGAAACTGCAGTGGCAATAGCCATTATCATCAATGTTTACAGAAATATAAACAAGATCCTTACCGATGACATTTCGGAGATGAAGGGATAAAAAACTTAATGTACATGGAATATACTATATTTATACTGGCCCTGCCGGTGCTTAGCTTTCTGGTTCTGGCTCTGGCGGGAATGAAAATGCCTCACAAGGTGGCAGGAGCGATAGGAACTCTGTCGCTGGCGGCTGTCACTGTGCTGAGCTATATCACAGCCGTGGGATATTTCACTGCGCAGCGCACCGCAGAAGGACTTCTGCCTGTCTCTACGCCGTGGAACTTCAGTTGGCTGCCGTTCACGGAGTCGCTGCACATCGACATGGGTATCATGCTGGATCCTATCTCGGTGATGATGCTGGTGGTTATCTCTACCGTGTCGCTCATGGTGCACATCTATTCGTTCGGATATATGAAAGGGGAACGCGGATTCCAGCGTTATTACGCTTTCCTCTCGCTGTTCACCTTCTCAATGCTGGGACTGGTGGTGGCTACCAACATCTTCCAGATGTACGTGTTCTGGGAGCTTGTGGGCGTTTCGTCATATCTGCTCATCGGCTTCTATTACACCAAGCCTGAGGCTATAGCGGCTTCTAAGAAGGCTTTCATCGTGACACGTTTCGCCGATCTGGGATTCCTTATCGGTATCCTGCTCTACGGATATTATATGGAGACTTTCACCTTCTCTCCTTCCGAAGAACAGCTGATGAGAGCGGGTATGGTATTGCCTTTGGCCCTGGGCCTGATGTTCGTGGGTGGTGCCGGAAAGAGTGCCATGTTCCCTCTGCACATCTGGCTGCCTGACGCGATGGAAGGCCCTACTCCGGTATCTGCGCTGATTCATGCGGCTACTATGGTTGTGGCTGGCGTGTATCTCGTGGCAAGGATGTTCCCTCTGTTCATCGGCTTCGCTCCTGAAACTCTCCACTGGGTAGCATATATCGGCATGTTCACCGCATTCTATGCGGCTACCGTAGCTTGTGTACAAAGCGACATCAAGCGTGTGCTTGCGTTCTCTACCATCTCGCAGATCGGTTTCATGATGGTGGCACTGGGCGTATGTACAAGTCTTGACCCTCACGAAGGCGGACTGGGATATATGGCCTCAATGTTCCATCTGTTCACTCACGCCATGTTCAAGGCGCTGCTCTTCCTCGGCGCGGGATGTGTGATACATGCTGTCCACAGCAACGAGATGTCGTTCATGGGCGGACTGAGGAAATATATGCCTGTCACTCACATCACTTTCCTTATAGCTTGCCTTGCCATCGCTGGTATTCCTCCGTTCTCAGGCTTTTTCTCAAAGGATGAAATTCTTACGGCTTGCTTCCGCTTCAGCCCTGTTGCGGGATGGATAATGACTGTCATTGCCGGAATGACGGCTTTCTATATGTTCCGTCTTTACTATTGCATCTTCTGGGGTAAGACGAACGACAATTATGCGCATCACACTCCGCACGAAAGCCCTGTGGTGATGACATTGCCTCTCGTCATCCTTGCGGCCATCACGGTTGTGGCAGGATGGGCAATGCCTTTCGGACATTTCGTTTCGAGCAACGGACATGCGTACGACATTCATCTTGACACTACAGTAGCTGCCACAAGCATCGTCGTAGCGGTAATAGCGATACTTATCGCCACATGGATGTATGCAGGAAAAACTCAGCCTGTGGCAGACATGCTTCAGAAGAAGTTCAGCGGCCTGCATCACGCTGCCTACCGCCGTTTCTTCATGGACGAGGTCTGGATGTTTGTCACAAAGAAGATTATCTTCCGTTGCGTCTCTACTCCTCTTGCATGGTTCGACCGTCACGTAATCGACCAGTTCATGAACTTTATGGCCTGGAGCACTAACGCTGCCGGCGAAACAGTACAGCCTATGCAGAGTGGAAAGATTCAGACTTACACCATGTGGTTCCTGGGTGGTATTATTATACTGACAGCGGCACTTATCCTACTGTGATAAAACCACATTTACTCAACAAGCTTTCAGCTTTTAATTATTAATTTTTAATTATTAATTGAAACAATGAATATATTAAGTTTATTTGTAATAGTCCCTTTGGTAATGCTGCTCGGTCTGTGGCTGGCAAAAGGCATAAACCAGGTGAGAGCGGTTATGGTTGCCGGTTCTACCATCCTGCTGGGACTTTCCGTATGGCTCACCATAGCCTACATCGGGCTTAGAAACGGAGGAGCTACAGAAGAAATGCTCTTCACCGCAAGCACTCCATGGTATGAGCCGCTGAATATATGCTACTCTGTCGGAGTGGACGGTATATCTGTAGTGATGCTGCTGCTCAGCTCTATAATAGTATTCACAGGTACATTCGCTTCATGGCGTCTGCAGCCTATGACGAAAGAATATTTCCTCTGGTTCACCCTTCTGAGTACCGGAGTTTTCGGTTTCTTCATCTCTACCGACCTCTTCACCATGTTCATGTTCTACGAGGTTGCGCTCATCCCTATGTATCTGCTCATCGGCGTATGGGGAAGCGGAAAGAAGGAATATGCCGCCATGAAGCTTACCCTCATGCTTATGGGTGGTTCGGCATTCCTGCTCATCGGTATCCTTGGCATATATTATGGTGCCGGAGCCGAGACAATGAACATCCTTGAGATTGTGAACCACAAGATACCTACAGAATATCAGCGTCTGTTCTTCCCGTTGGTTTTTGTCGGCTTCGGAGTATTGGGAGCCTTGTTCCCGTTCCACACATGGAGCCCTGACGGTCACGCTTCGGCACCTACTGCAGTATCAATGCTCCACGCCGGAGTACTTATGAAACTTGGAGGCTACGGCTGCTTCCGCATCGCTATGTATCTTATGCCTACCGGTGCAGCCATCTGGGGTGATTTCTTCCTCGTCCTGACAACAATCTCTGTAGTATATGGCGCATTCAGCGCAGTGGTACAGACCGACTTGAAATACATCAACGCATACTCTTCAGTGAGTCACTGCGGTCTGGTTCTTTTCGCCCTTCTGATGATGACTAAGGTCAGCGCAACAGGTGCCATCCTGCAGATGCTGAGCCACGGACTTATGACAGCATTGTTCTTCGCCCTGATAGGTATGATTTACGGAAGGACTCACACCCGCGACATCCGACAGCTCAGAGGTCTGATGAAGATTATGCCGTTCCTGGCTGTGGGATACGTCATTGCCGGTCTTGCTAACCTCGGTCTTCCGGGATTGAGCGGTTTCATTGCCGAAATGACTGTTTTTGTAGGTTCGTTCCAAAACCCTGACAACTTCCACCGCGTCTGCACAGTGATTGCCACAATGAGTATCGTGATAACCGCCGTATATATCCTCCGTGTGGTAGGAAAGATTCTTTACGGCACTTGCGAAAATCCCGAGCATCTGAAACTCACCGACGCTACTTGGGACGAAAGATTTACCGTAATCTGTCTTATCGCTGCCGTAGCCGGACTCGGACTTGCGCCGTTCTGGGTGAGCGATGTAATCAGCTACAGCGTAGAACCTATTATTTCGGCAATAGTGAGATAAATAATAATTAATAATGAATAATTAATAATTAAAAATGGGTGGATGCTATCACTTTTAATTATTAACTCTTAATTATTAATTGAGCGACGTTTTTAATTATTAATTTTTAATTCTTAACTAAAAAAACATGTTTCAATTTATACCAATGCAGGCAGAAATCAGTCTCGCGGCCATAATGGTGATAATCCTCCTGGCTGACCTGATTCTGAAAGAACCTCACCACAAGACTTTGCAGACTATGGCATGCACTCTGATGGTGATACAGATTGTCCTGAACATACAACCGGCAGCCGGAGAGTATTTCGGCGGGATGTACCACTGTAAACCGGTAGCATCTGTGGTGAAAACAATACTTACCGCAGGAACACTCCTCGTGTTTATGCAATCCGGCGAATGGATTTCGGCTCCTGACACACGCCATAAGGCAGGAGAGTTTTACGTAATAACCATAAGCACACTCCTGGGAATGTATTTCATGGTGAGCGCAGGCAGTTTCATACTGTTCTACGTAGGCCTTGAACTAGCCAGTATCCCGATGGCGTGTCTCATCGCATTCGACAAGTGGAAGCACCACAGCGCCGAGGCAGGGGCAAAGTTCATACTGAACTCTATGTTCTCATCCGGTCTGATGCTGTACGGCCTTTCTCTGATTTACGGTACATGCGGCACAACCTACTTTGCCGACATGACAGCAAGCATCACAGGCACACCTCTGCAGATACTTGCCATGGTGTTCTTCTTTGCCGGTCTGGGCTTCAAGCTGAGCCTTGTGCCGTTCCATAACTGGACTCCGGACACATACCAGGGCGCGCCTACAGCAGTGGCTGGCTATCTGTCAGTCATCTCGAAAGGTGCCGCAGCATTCACACTGATGAGCATCCTGACAAAAGTGTTCGCTCCTATGTCCGACCGCTGGGAACTGATGCTGAGCATCGTCATCGTACTGACCATCACACTGGCAAATATATTCGCTATACTGCAGGACAACATGAAAAGATTCATGGCATACAGTAGTATATCACAGGCAGGATATATCATGCTTGCAGTAATTGCAGGCAACACTCAGGGTACCGCATCACTGATATACTACGTGACAGTATATATCGTGGCGAACCTTGCAGTATTCGGTGTTATAGGGGCAATAGAAAGACATACCCTGGGCGAAACATATGCCAATGCAGACAAGGCTGAAGGTGAACTTCCGGAAAACGCCCTCTCACGTTCTGATGAGACAGTGAAATCAGAATATGCCGTAAGCCGCAGCGCATATGCCGGACTTTACCGTACCAATCCGCGCCTTACATTCGTTATGACACTCGCCATGTTCTCACTTGCCGGAATTCCTCCGTTCGCGGGATTCTTCAGCAAGTTCTTCGTGTTTGCTTCGGCTTTCAACGCAGGTCACTGGCTGGTAGTGTTCCTGGCACTTGTAAACACCGTAATCTCGCTTTACTACTATCTGCTTGTGGTAAAAGCCATGTATATCACTCCTAACGACAACCCGCTGCCACACTTCCGCAGTCCGTGGCTTACACGTGTCTCACTTGCGGTATGTCTGGCAGGAATAATCCTGCTTGGTATAATAAGCAGTGTATATGGAGGAATAGAGTCGGTAGTTGCTTTTTAGAATTCTATTTCTATTCTGATTAATTTCCATATTACAAGAATTTACATTAACTTTACGCAATGCTAAAATCGAGTAACGGATTATGGGAAATTTTGAAGAAACCAGAAAAGCAAAAGAAGAAGTAAGAAAGAAAAACGATGTCCGAAAGGAAAAGATTGCCGGATATTTCTTCGACTTGTCAAAATTATCTTTTGCCGGTATGGTAATAGGTGGCATAACTCCATTATTTACGAATACAGATAATGAAGTCAATTATTTTACATCACTTATAGGTCTTGCCTCTACTTATATTTTTGCTTTTACTGCAAATAGAATTTTAAAATGATATAGTTATGGATGCATTAGGATTTACTTTTTTAATTACTGCTATCATAGGTGGCGCTTTTTTGGCGTGGACTTATACAAAGAGCGGTAAAAAATGGATTGACAGTCTATAACCGATATCGGTTACATATATTAATAAAGGATATATCTCACAGAAAAAGATATATCCTTTTTTTATTTCTCCCACCATCAGCTGTAACCTATATGTAACCGATACGTAAACGTATTATAAACGGATGGAAACATCCAAGTAACACCACAGCCGTAATTTTGCCCCTGAAAACAAAAGGATAGAAAGAATGAACGACATTAAGAAACTGATGCTTGTATCTCCAATGCTGATGGCGGCGGTAAGCATGCAGGCTATTGACGTAAAAGGGGTGATAATTGACAAGGCTACCGGCGAACCGCTAATAGGCGCAACCGTACAGATAGAGGGAACAACAACCGGAGCCGTTACGGACATCGACGGGAGATTCGAACTTGGTAATGTCAAGGACAGGGACATACTGATAATCCAATACGTAGCCTACCAGTCACAACGTATTACAGTCGATAAGAATCTGAAAGGGGAAATAACAATAGCCATGAGCACTGACAACCAGCAGCTGGACGAGGTGACAGTGGTGGCAAAGAAAAACCTTGAGGGAGAACGCGCACTGATGATGGAGAGACAGAAATCGAGCGTGGCGATAGAGAACCTCGGTGCAAAGGAGATGAGCACAAAAGGTATTTCGAACGTGGCCGAAGGCGTGAAAAAGATATCAGGAATATCAATAGCGTCGGCAGGACAGATAATAGTGCGCGGTCTGGGCGACAGATACAGCACCACCACACTGAACGGACTTCCGATAGCATCGCCTAATCCGGACAACAAGCTTATCCAGCTCGACATATTCCCTACATCCACAGTGAAGAACATCACAGTGAGCAAGGTATATGAGGCAAACACTTTCGCCGACTATTCCGGAGCGCACATCGATATAGGCACGAAAGAACAGACAGGCGAAGATTTCTTCAACATTTCATTCAATACAGGCGGCAAATTCAATACTCTGGGCCAGGATATGTACCGCATGGATCACGAAGGAACTCTCTTCAGAACTCCAAAGCTGAACAGCACATATACAGAAATGGATCTGACAGATTTCGAAAACTATGCCCGCCACAACAAGCTTTTCAACACCACATTCGACGTATCGAAAAGAAAAGCCTTGCCTGAGTTCGGCGGAAACATAGGCTTCGGAAAGAACTTCGACCTGGCAGGAAACAACCTGAGCGTGCTGGCATCCATAGGCGTGAGCAACGGACAGCAGCTGATGAAGGACGCGTACGTACGCACTCTTGAAGCCACAGGAAACACACTGAACAACTTCTCGTACGACAGCTATACCAACGAACTGAAGCTGGCCTCACTTGCCAGCGTAGGCTACTCGTTCAGGAAGCAGGATCTGCTGAGCTATACTTTCTTCTACGCCCGCAACGCCTCGGACACATACATGCGCCGCGAGGGTGTGGACTACGAAGACCACAATCTGATAGGCAGCAACAGCGTGTCGCACATCTACAGCCTGCAGAACCACCAGCTCAGCGGCAAGCACTACATAAAGGACGCATGGAGCATCAACTGGAGCGGCTCGTACAGCAAGACATCGAGCGCCGAACCGGACAGACGCCAGGTGATGTTCGAAGTGCAGGACGACAACTCCCTGGAGCTTTTCAAGCTGAACCGCCAGGAGACGATGAGATACTTCGGATCGCTGGACGAAAACGAATGGGTGGCAAACCTCATGAGCGACTATAAATTCGGCGACAGCAACAAGATACAGGCCGGAGTGACCTACAAGGACAAACAGCGCGACTACAAGGCCACACGCTTCTACTACAACCTGAACAAGCTGAACCCGACAATCACAGACATTTACACCCCGAGCGAATATATCAATCAGGAGAACATCGAGAACGAACTGCTCACCATCAATCTGGTGAACCAGCCGAAAGACCAGTACCGTGCAGGCAACAGCATCATTGCCGGATATATCCTTGCCGACTACTACCCGATAGAGTCCCTCCTGCTGAACCTCGGAGTGAGATACGAATACTCACGCCAGTGGGTTGACTACCACACCGACGGCGGACGCCCCGAGAGAAGCGAGCTGAACACAGGCGACCTCTTCCCGGCAGCCAACTTCCGCTATCAGATGAACAGCGACAACAGCCTGCGCTTCTCATTCTCGCGCACAGTGACCCGCCCGTCGTTCATCGAGATGGCTCCGTTCCTCTATCAGGAATCATACGGCGCGTCGCAGATACGTGGTAACGCCGACCTGCAGAACGGCTACAACTACAACTTCGACCTCCGCTATGAACTCTTCCGCCAGAACGGCGACATGATTTCCGCCACCGCCTACTACAAGCACCTCGAGAGTCCGATAGAACGAATCCAGGAACTCTCAGGAGGAGCCACAGTACAGTCGTTCCGTAATGCCGACAACGGTATGGCAGCCGGAGTGGAAGTGGAATTCCGCAAGGAAATAGTCAAAGACCTGCGCCTGGGAGCAAACGCCTCGTTCATGTACACCAACGTGAAGCTTCCCGAAGGAGGGGTATATACCAACGACCAGCGAGCACTGCAGGGAGCGTCACCTTATCTGGTCAACGCCGACCTGACCTACAGCCCGCGCATAGACGATGACAGGCAGATATCAGCCGCCCTGCTCTACAACCTTCAGGGACCGCGCATCCACACAGTAGGTATCTCAGGACTTGGCGACGTAAAGCAGCAGGCAGTCCACACACTGAACTTTGCCGGAAGCATGAAGCTGAACAGCCGCGTATCGGTAAAACTCCAGGTCAACGACCTCCTCAACCAGCCTGTAATCTTCCGCCAGGAAGTACCGAAGACAGGCGAGACACTTGAAGTGGAAAAGTTCAAGCGCGGAAGCAGCTTCGAGATAGGAGTTTCATACACGCTATAATTAAGAACCGCAAGTCAGCGAAGCTAATTAAATAGAGACTGAAAACATAACAAATAAAACATTTCAAAAAAACTTTTTATGAAAAAGAATTGGAAACTTGCCACTCTCGCACTGGCAACAACAGGACTGCTGTTCACTACAGCATGTACAGAAGACACTATCGGCGACGGCGGTAACGGCAACATCGCCGACAATCTCCTCAACGCCGATATCACAGAAGACGTCACTCTGAAAGCAGGCATAACCTACACTCTCGACGGAGGTATCCACGTAAAGAACGGAGCCACTCTGAAAATCGAGCCGGGAGTAAAGATTGAAGCCATCCACGACAACAAGGTCGATTACATCCTCATAGAACAGGGAGCCAAAATCGACGCCCAGGGTACAGCCACCCAGCCCATCGTCATGACTTCACAGAAGAAGGAAGCCGGAGCATGGGGCGGACTCCACATCTGCGGATACGCGCCTACAAACGTGGGTACAGGCACATCGGAGATAGGTGACGCCACATACGGAGGCGACAAAGCTGACGACAATTCCGGCGTTCTGCGCTACGTCCGTATGGAATACACAGGCTATGCCTTCAGCGAAGACAAGGAATCAAACGGTATCACATTCTACGGCGTCGGTAGCGGAACTACCGTTGACTACGTTCAGGCCTTCATGGGCTCCGACGACGGTTTCGAGTTCTTCGGCGGCTCGGTAAATATCCGCCATGCGGTAGTGACCGACTGTAGCGACGACTCGTTCGACTGGACAGAAGGATGGAACGGAAAAGGCCAGTACCTCGTGGCATACCAGGGAAGCAAGGACGAGATAGGCTACGACTGCGACTGCCTGATGGAATGCGACAACCACAGCACAAACTTCGCGGCCACTCCGGTATCGTTCCCTACACTTGCCAACGTAACCCTTGTGGGCAACGGCGGAACAGCACAGGGTGTACGCCTTCGCGCCGGAACAAAGGTAGGCCTCTATAACACCATCATCACAGGCAAGGGAAAATGCCTCACAGTAGAGACAGAACCTACAGAAAGCGCCCTGAAGAACGGCGAGTCAAAGCTTAACTACGTCACTATAGGTTCAGGTTTCACAAGCAAGGAAAACATCTATACACAGAGCGACTTCCTCGCCGCGGAAAACAACAACGAAGTGAAAGACCTCACACCGATACTCAGATCATTCTACGTCGGTACAGCCGAAGGAGGCCGGAATATGAGCACTGTAGATTCATTCTTCGATGCCGCGGAATATCGCGGAGCCGTTCCTGCCGACAACGACTGGACAGCAGGATGGACACTTTCAAGCGGATCGGAAGCTCAGGAGATAGAAGAGCTGAAAGGCACAGTGACATCCGATGTCACCCTGGCTGCAGGAAAGACATACTATCTGACAGGCGACTACACAGTGAAAAGCCCTGCCACACTCACCATAGAAGAAGGAGTGACAATCATTGCCAAACACGACAACACCGTTGACTACATCCTGGTGGAACAGGGAGCGAAAATCAATGCCGCGGGTACAGCCGAAAACCCTATCGTCATGACATCCGAAAAGAAGGAAGCCGGAGCATGGGGCGGACTCCACATCTGCGGAAAAGCCCCTGTCAACGTACAGGGCGGCAAGGGAACATCCGAAATAGGTGACGCCGCATACGGTGGCGACGACGCGGCCGACAACTCCGGAAAACTGAGCTACATCCGTCTGGAATACACCGGCTATGCGTTCAGCGAAGACAAGGAAGCCAACGGAGTGACATTCTACGGCGTGGGCAGCGGAACCTCAGTAGATCATCTGCAGGCATACCGCGGTTCCGACGACGGTTTCGAATTCTTCGGAGGAACAGTCTGCGTGAAATACATGGTAGCCACAAGCTGCAGCGACGACTCGTTCGACTGGACAGAAGGATGGTGCGGAAAAGGCCAGTTCATGGTGGCATACCAGGAAAACGAAGAGACACTGGGCTATGACTGCGACTGCCTGATGGAATGCGACAGCAACGACAAGGACAACTCGCTCACACCCGTATCACATCCGGTACTGTCGAACCTGACACTTGTGGGCAACGGCAACGACGGCCGCGGAGTACGCCTGCGCGCCGGCACCGAAGTGGAACTCTACAATGCCATAATCACAGGCAAGGAGCAGCCTCTCACCGTGGAAACCGTGAACACGGAAAACGCGCTGAAAAACGGAATATCCCGATTGAACTACGTAGAGATATCAGGCATATTGTCATCAAAACAGAACATCTACACCAACGACCTCTTCCAGGCAGCCGAAGGCAACAGGACAAACGCCACTTTCGCTCTTGAAGACAAATTCATCGGTACAGCAGACGGAGGAAAAGACATGTCGTCCGACTCATTCTTCACCGCAACCGACTACAAAGGAGCCGTCACTGCCGACGACAACTGGACAGCCGGATGGACTCTCTGATCCTCCGGAAACACGGAAATACACATACCCCCACGGGAAAACACACACCGGGACCGCCGCCACACCAAGCGTCGGCCCCGGTTCTTTTATCAGAAAATCCTCCCGACAGCAACCACGGTAAAGAATTTTGACGTATCTTTACGCCCGTAATCATAACCTGTAAAAACCATAAAAATTATGTATCCGTTGAAATTCCGTCCCATCCTGAAAACCACAATCTGGGGTGGCGACAAAATCATTCCGTTCAAACACCTTGACAGCACACAGCAGAACGTAGGCGAAAGCTGGGAAATATCCGACGTCCCCGGCGACGAATCGGTAGTGGCAAACGGAGCCGATGCCGGAAAGAACCTCACACAGATGGTTCAGGAATATAAAGGAGCCCTGGTGGGCGAAGCCAACTACACACGCTTCGGAGGCAAGTTCCCCCTGCTGATAAAATTCATCGATGCCCGTGACGATCTTTCAATCCAGGTTCACCCTGACGACGAACTCGCCATGCGGCGCCACAACTCCATGGGTAAAACCGAAATGTGGTACGTGATAGACAATGCCGGAGGCCGCGCCCACCTGCGCTCGGGCCTGAGCCGCAGCATCACGCCCGAACAGTACGAACAGATGATAGCCGACAACACCATCTGCGACGCCCTGGCAGACTATGCCGTCCGTCCCGGCGACGTATTCTTCCTCCCTGCAGGACGGATACACAGCATCGGAGCCGGATGTTTCATAGCCGAAATACAGCAGACATCGAACATCACATACCGCATCTACGACTTCAACCGCAAGGACAAGAACGGCCGCACACGCGAGCTGCACACCGAACTCTCAAAAGAAGCCATCGACTACAGCGTGCAGCCGGACTACCGCACCGCCTACACCCCGTGCAAGGACCGCCCCGTAGAATTGGTGACGTGCCCATATTTCACTACTTCGGTATATCATCTTTCACAGCCGATGACCATGGATTATTCAGAACTCGATTCATTTGTCATCTATATCTGCATGGAAGGTTCATGTACGATAAAAGACAACGAAGGAAACAGCATCCGCATGCAGGCCGGCGAATCAGTTCTTTTCCCGGCTACAATCAGGAATCTGGAAGTAACACCAGATGGCGAGGTCAAGTTCCTTGAAACCTACGTATAACATATCATAAAATAAAAAACAATCCCCGAAAGGATTGTTTTTTATTTTATCCATCTCACGCAGACCGGAGCCTTGACCGGTATCCTTTTTCCTGTATCCACGGGCATTCCCGTATCCTTATCCACTTCGTATATCTCTATAGCATCCTCGTCGCGACACGCCACAAGGATATATCTCCCGTTCGGAGTTATGGCGAAATTGCGCGGATGCTTCCCCGTAAGGCAATAACCTGTCCGTTCTATCTTTCCCGTTTCTGCAGAAACCCTGAACACAGCCAGCCCGTCCCCCTTCAGACGACAGGAAGCATAAAGAAATCTTCCGTCGGGCGACAAATGAATATCCGCGCTTCCCTCTCCTCCCGCCGTATCGGCCTTTACCGTCTGTATTATCTCCGCCGTACCGCCGTCCTCCGTATCCAGCACCACAACATCACCGCTCAGCTCGGTTATCACGTATGCATACTTCCCGCCGGAATGAAAACACATATGCCTGGGTCCGCTGCCATCCGGCAACACTATATCTTCCTCGCCCGTATATGTAAAATCATCCGCACGAATCACCCTTATCCTGTCCGTACCCAAATCGCATGCCCAGATACGGCTGCTGTCCGGCGAATAATACACCGAATGAACGTGCGGCTTCTCCTGTCTGGAAGGATTGACGCCCCTACCCCGGAAATTCAGGACCTTCCGCCGCGCCACATTCCCTCCGCCATCCGCATCGAACACAGTAAGACTCCCGCCGGAGTAATTCGCGGTGAAGGCTTTGCCTCTACTCCAGTCCGCCATGACGAAACACGGCGACGCTCCCCCCGTCATATCCCTGCCTGCAACCTCAAGCCTCATGCTGTCCGGACTGTATTTCAGAGAATAAAGAAACGAACTGTCACCTCCGCCCTCGGATACGGAGTATATGATATTCCGTGCGGTCAGTTCCGAAAGAAACGAAGGATTGGCTATACCTTTAACTCCCGATTTATAAGAATAACCGGCATCCTTCTGCGAAAAACTGAATACCTTGATGCCTTCCTCATTCTCGGCGGAATAACTGCCGGATATAAATACCAGCGAATCGGAATCCGAAAAACCTGCTGACTTTTCTTTTTTATTTACAGAAGTACATCCCATAAACAATAATGAGAGTGACAATAGAACAATTTGGTTTCTTTTCTTCATAATATTAAACTTTGGATATGATTTGAATGTTCAAAAATATATATTTTATACATAGGAATTGGTACTTAGAGAGTTTTTTATTATTTTTGCAGACAATTTAATACTAACGTCTGGGGTTGTTTGGTTTTGACAGCGAGAGATGTGGTATGTAAGCATGCAGTGCGTCAGTGATTTGCACTATAATCTCAGTTACTGAACAATTATCTGGCAACGAAAATTATGCTCTCGCTGCTTAATCGAAGTATAGTAGATTAGCTTTATTTCTGTCACAGTGACAGAAACGAGACATCGCTCAAAAGCTCTTGTTCCGAAGCGTTTGATATAGCGGTGCAGCAAAATCGGGAATAGCTTGAGTCTAGTCCTGCGGCTCCGGTGAAATTTAAGGACTAAGGTATAAGTGGGTGGCTCTGGTCTTGCTTATGCACGAAAACCGAAGGCAGAGATAAGCATGTAGAAAGCATATGGCTTCCTTGTTTGGACGAGGGTTCGACTCCCTCCAGCTCCACATAAGTAATTATCAAGTAATCACCCTGCATCTACTTTTTTTAAAAGTAAATGTAGGGTAATTTTTTATCATCAAAAATCTCAAGAAAAGGCTTTAAAAAAGCGTGCGCACATTTAAGGCAAAACGTGCGCACGTTTTAGTTAGAATGTGCGCATGCTTCAACTCGAATGTGCGCACGTTTTATTTTACATTTTTTAAGCCATAAAAAATGCCAGCCAATTCATCATTTACTGACAATGAATTGGCTGGCTGTTTTTATTTGAAAACCTTGCTTACTTTACAGGAGTATTTTCCAAAGTAGCAGTAAGGAAATCATAGAATTTCTTTACTGAAGATATGTGGCAACGTTCTTCCGGAGTGTGAGGACACTGCAATGTAGGTCCAAATGAAATCATATCCAAACCTGGCATTACGGCACCAATAATACCACATTCCAGTCCGGCATGTATAACCTTCACTTCAGGCTCTTCTCCAAATTGCGCCTTATATGAAGCCTTCATAGCATGGAGTATAGGCGAATTTACATTAGGTTCCCAACCTGAATAACCTCCTGAACGGACTACATGCATACCAGCCATTGAGAAGCAGCTTTCAATAGCAGTATTACGGTAATCCTTCATTGATTCGCGCGAACTGCGGGTAAGAACTTTTATAGCAGCTTTACCTCCACCAATCTCCACTATAGCAAGATTTGACGAAGTTTCTACTGTATCAGGTATAGTAGGAATAAAGCGTTCCACTCCATTAGGGCAGGCAAATATTGCATCGACCAGATTATCTCTTATCTCGTCAGGAACCATCATCTTAGGCAGTTCCACACGTTCAGCAGTGAAAGTTATGCCATCTTCAATAGTGGCAAACTCATCACGCCATACCTGTTCGCATTCGCCTACAAAAGCCAATACGTCTTCTACCTCTGTTTCAGGAACTGTTATAACCACTTCACATTCGCGAGGAATTGCATTTCGCATGTTTCCGCCTTCCCATGATACGAGACATGCCTCATCGTATGTGATAACCTGATTGAGGAAACGTGCCATGAGTTTATTGGCATTGGCATGTCCCCATCCTATCTGAATACCGGAATGACCTCCGCGTAGGCCTTTCAAAGTGACTTTTAATGCCACATCTTCAGGGTCGGTTTCTTCTTCTTTATATTCCAATGTTGCCGTAAGATCTTCGCCACCTGCACAACCGATATAAAGTTCTCCTTCATCTTCTGAGTCGAGATTGAGCAATATATCTCCTTCTATTGTACCAGGCTTCAGACCGAAGGCTCCATACATACCTGTTTCTTCGTCGGCTGTGATAAGAGCTACCAACGGACCGTGTTTCAACGATTTATCTTCCATTACAGCCATAATAGCTGCAACACCCATGCCATTATCCGAGCCTAATGTAGTACCTTTAGCTTTTACCCATCCGCCATCAATAAAAGTCTGGATTGGATCTTTTTCAAAATCATGAACTGTTTCCTTATTCTTCTGAGGAACCATATCCATGTGTGCCTGAAGAATTACAGTCTTACGGTTCTCCATTCCCGGAGTAGCCGGTTTGCGATAAATGATATTTCCTGCCTCATCCTGGAATGTTTCAACATCAGCCTTCTTTCCAAAATCAAGTAAGAAAGCCTGAATCTTTTCCAGATGTCCTGACGGACGAGGAATTTGTGTAATTGAATGAAAATGTTTCCACACATTCTGTGGAGCTAAAGAAAGAATTTCGCTCATAGAGTTTGTTTTTTGATTATGAGTTTATGGGTTTATTTTGTTTATTCGTAAGCGGCAATGCCACTAATCCATATATACCTAACAAAATTAGTAAAAAAGTTTGAATTCCATGCACTAAAAGTGCAAATATTCCAGCATCATCTTTGCTTACGCCGTACATCATCATCATTGTTATTACTGCAAAGTGCCAAGGTCCTGCCCCGTTGGGAGTAGGAACAACCACGGCTATACTGCCCACAACAAACATTACCAGCCCAGGCATCAGTCCAAGATCAGACGAAAAGTCAAAACTGAAAAATGCCACATAAAACTGAAGGAAATAGCATATCCATATACCTAACGTATATGCTACAAACAAAGCAATGTTATCAACATGACGCAAAGACTGGCAGCCAAGCCATATGTCATTCAAGATTCCTTTTACTTTTGCAAAAACAGAAATTCGCTTGAACAGAAAATACAATAATATCAGAAATGCAAATATACAGGCAAGAGTTATATAAAAATTGGTCGATGTAAAAAGATGAAATATAAACGAGGTGTCAGTACCTGTTTCCTTCATAAACCGGGCAAATATTCCGGACTGCAACAACAGGGTTACAAATGTTATTATCAATACACACAAAGAATCTATAATACGTTCGGTAACCACAGTTCCTAAGGATTTAGAAAACGAAACGCCTTCATATTTCGCCAGAATTCCACATCTGGACACTTCACCTATTCTTGGTATTACAAGGTTTGCCGCATATGAGACAAATATAGCATATACGCTGTTGGCCGGTTTTGGATACTCACCCAACGGAGCCAATGACAGGTTCCATCTCCAGCCACGAAACAAATGCCCAAAAACTCCAAACACAAGCGAGAAGAGCATCCACCAGTAATTAACCTCAGAATTAAGCACGGACCACACCCTCTTAAAATCAAAGCCTTTATATGTCCATACCAGAATAGCTGCTCCAAGAATTACAGGCAAAAAAACTTGCCACAACTTATTTAATAGTTTTTTTGAATCACTTCGTTCCAAAATCTGAAATTATTTAGATATTATTATGTAACTTTGCACAATGCAAATATACACAGCTTAACTGAATAAATATCACATTATCACAAAGAAATATTTGAATACGGATGAAATTAGTCAAACCAAAGAAATTTTTAGGACAGCACTTTCTCAAGGACTTGCAAGTGGCCAAAGACATAGCAGACACAATTGATGCCTATCCGGATATCCCCGTACTAGAAGTCGGACCAGGAATGGGAGTCCTGACACAATATTTGATACCTAAAAACAGACCTTTAAAAGTTGTTGAGCTGGATTTTGAATCAGTAGCTTATCTTAAAGAGAACTTTGGTGAATTGGGTGAGAATATTATAGAAAAGGATTTCCTGAAAATGGATCTCACAAGCCTGTTCGACGGCAAGCCTTTTGTCCTTACAGGCAATTACCCGTATAACATTTCAAGCCAGATATTCTTCAAGATGCTTGACAACAAGGAACTTATCCCATGCTGTACCGGAATGATTCAAAAGGAAGTGGCAGAACGAATTGCCGCCAAGCCGGGCAACAAGACATACGGCATCCTTAGTGTAATGATTCAGGCATGGTATGATGTGGAATATCTATTCACCGTACATGAACACGTTTTCAATCCACCACCAAAAGTCAAGAGCGCAGTAATCAGAATGAAAAGGAATGATACGAAAGATTTGGGGTGCAACGAAAAACTGTTCAAGCAAATTGTAAAGACCACATTCAATCAGAGAAGAAAGACATTACGCAATTCCATTTCGCCGATATTGGCAAAAGATAATCCTTTAAGTGCCGAGCCTATATTCAACAAGAGACCGGAACAGTTGTCTGTCAATGAATTTATCGAACTGACCAATAAGGTGGAAAAGGCTTTGGACAGCAATACAGCATCTGTCAATCTAGAGTTATAAGAGTTTTTATACACGTAACCACTAAAAGCTAACCAGGATGAACAGCGAAGAAATCAAAAAAATAACGGAATTAATAGAGAATAAGGAGCATGACAAAGTAAAGGAGCTTCTTAATGATTTACATCCTGCCGACATAGCAGAACTATGCAATGAACTTAATGCTGAAAATGCAAGGTTTATATACTTGCTGCTAGATAATGAAACAGCCGCGGACGTACTCGTCGAAATGGACGAAGATGCCCGTAAAGAGTTTCTTGACATACTGCCATCGGAAACTATCGCTAAACGTTTTGTTGACTATATGGATTCGGACGATGCCGTTGACATCATCCGAGAGATGGACGAGGACAAACAGGAAGAGGTCCTTTCACATATAGAAGACATTGAACAGGCCGGAGACATCGTTGACCTTCTGAAATACGACGAAGATACCGCCGGAGGTTTGATGGGTACGGAAATGGTTACCGTAAAAGAAAACTGGAGTATGCCCGAATGTCTGAGGGAAATGCGAATTCAGGCTGAGGACATGGACGAAATCTATTATGTATATGTAGTAGATGACGACGAACGTCTGAGAGGTGTATTCCCACTAAAGAAAATGATAACAAGTCCGTCTGTATCAAAAGTCAAACATGTAATGAAAAAAGACCCAGTTTCAGTACATGTGGATACTCCTATAGAAGAAGTGGTACAGATAATTGAGAAATATGACCTTGTGGCAGTACCGGTAGTTGACAGTATCGGACGCCTTGTAGGACGTATCACCGTAGATGATGTGATGGATGAGGTACGTGAACAGGCTGAACGTGATTACCAGTTGGCATCAGGTCTTTCTCAGGATGTAGAATCAGACGACAACGTTTTCAGACAGACCACGGCACGTCTGCCATGGCTTCTTATCGGTATGCTGGGAGGTATCGGCAACTCAATGATATTGGGTAACTTCGACTCTACATTTGCCGCCCATCCTGAAATGGCGCTATACATCCCATTGATAGGTGGAACAGGAGGAAACGTCGGAACACAGTCATCGGCACTTGTTGTACAAGGGTTGGCAAACAGCTCACTGGATTCTGCAAATACCTTCAAACAAGTAGCAAAAGAAGCGGTAGTCGCCCTTATTAATGCCTCAATCATATCATTACTGGTTTATATATATAATTTCATTCGTTTTGGAGCAACAGCCACAGTAAGTTATTCTGTATCAATCAGTTTGTTTGCCGTTGTAATGTTCGCTTCCATTTTCGGCACATTAGTGCCTATGACACTAGAAAAACTAAAGATAGACCCTGCAATCGCAACCGGTCCCTTCATCTCCATCACAAACGACATCATCGGTATGATGCTATATATGGGAATAACAGTGTTGCTGTCATAATTTGCAGAACTTGATTAAACGAAAAAACAAAAAAAATTAAAGATTATAATACATTTTTACCCTATTTGGTAAAATAACCAAGACAATATTATGTTTTTTAAATATTATTTCTTTAATTTGTAATTATAACGTTTTTAAAAGAAACATTCTTAAATATCTATATACGCATGGAAGTTAATGAAACAAACCGCCCACTAACCGAAATTCAGGAAAATGAGACTGAAAATTTGGTTCCTACTGTTGATCAAACAACAGATAACGTTAAGTATGAACCTAAACAGACTAAAGAAGAGGTTATACAACGTTTAAAAGAGATAAACAACAATGCTTGTGAAGCTGAAAAACAGGAAATAGACTTCCTTAAACAGACATTTTACAAACTGCACAAAGCTGAACAGGAAGCTAACCGCAAAACATTTATCGAATCGGGCGGCGATGCAAACTCTTTTGTTCCTACCACAGATCCTCTGGAAGCAGAACTTAAATCCGTATTGGCAGAAATAAAAGAGAAAAGAAATTCCATGATAGCTGCAATAGAAAAAGAAAAAGAGGAAAACCTGCAAAAGAAAATGGAAATTCTGGAAAAGATGAAAAATCTTACAGAACTGTCAGAAGATGCAGGAAAGAACTACAATGAATTCAAAAATCTGCAGCAGGAATGGAATGAAATAAAACTCATTCCGGCAAATAAAATCAACGAAATCTGGAGAACTTACCAATTATATACAGAAAAATTCTACGACATGCTCAAACTGAACAATGAATTCAGAGAGTATGACTTCAAGAAAAATCTGGAACAAAAGACACGCATCTGCGAAGCTGCCGAAAAGCTTGCCGACGAACCTGACGTAATTTCAGCATTCCATCAGTTGCAAAAGCTTCATCAGGAATTCAGGGAAATCGGTCCTGTGGCAAAAGAAATGCGTGAAAGCATCTGGGCAAGATTTAAAGCTGCTTCTACAAACGTAAACAAGAGACACCAGAAACATTTTGAGGATTTAAAAGAGCAGGAGCAAAACAACCTTGACCAGAAAACTGTGATTTGCGAAATAGCAGAAGCCATGGAATATGACAAATTCACAACTTTCACAGACTGGGAAGACAAGACACAGGAAATACTGGCACTGCAGGCCAAGTGGAAAACAATAGGATATGCTCCACAAAAAATGAATCTGAAAATCTTCGAAAGATTCCGTGCCGCATGCGACGAATTTTTCAGACGTAAGGCAGAATTCTTTAAAACAGCCAAAGAAAACATGTCTGTAAACCTGGAAAAGAAAAAAGAGCTATGCGAAAAAGCAGAAGCATTGAAAGACAGTACAGCATGGAAAGAGACTGCCGAGATTTTGACCAAACTGCAAAAAGAATGGAAGACAATAGGTCCTGTACCTAAAAAGTATTCAGATTCTATATGGAAAAGATTTATCGGCGCTTGCGATTATTTCTTCGAACAGAAATCAAAAGCAACTTCATCACAACGTTCAGAAGAGCTGGAAAATCTGAACAAGAAAGAGGAATTGCTTAAAAAGATTGAAGAACTGGAAAAGACCGAGACATACGATGAAACCATAGCAGATAAGATCAAAGCTCTGATTTCCGAATGGAACAGCATAGGTTTCGTACCGTTTAAGGACAAGGACAGATTATACAAAGAGTTCCATAATCTTGTAAACAAGATATTTGACAAGGCAAATCTTTCTGCCACAGAGAAAAAGCTGAACAGCTATAAATCAGGATTAAGCAAAGAGAACAATCTTTACAAGGAAAGAGAAAAACTTGTCAGAATATACGAAAGAATAAAGAACGAAATCAAAACATACGAAAACAATTTAGGTTTCTTAAATTCGTCATCTAAAAAAGGCAATTCATTGGTAAACGACATTGCCAGAAAAATAGAGAAGCTGAAAAACGATTTACTGTTGACTCAGAAAAAGATTGAAGCTATCGACGAAGCTATAAACAAATAAATTATAATAGCGAGCTAAGCTCGCTATTATAATTTATGTACGAAAACAAAAAAGAGCAGTAAAAACTGCTCTTTTTTTGTTGGGTTACTAGGATTCGAACCTAGAAAAACAGGACCAGAATCTGTTGTGTTACCATTACACCATAACCCAATTTCTGATAATTTAAATTGTCTTACAAAGTTGGGCTACTAGGATTCGAACCTAGAAAAACAGGACCAGAATCTGTTGTGTTACCATTACACCATAGCCCAAAATTGTTGTCAGCAAGTCATTTCTTGTTTGACGCTGCAAAGGTACAACTTTTTCATTAGTTTCAAACATTTTTGTCCTTTTTTTTTCAAAAAAATATGAATATGGGCGTTTTTTCGCCTTGTCATGACGGACAAACTCAAAATTCACTCTAAAAAATACAAAATCCAAAAGAAAAATTCATCTATATTTCGTGGAATACAGAAAAGCAAGTATATTTGCCATATATTATGTATATTAACTTAAAAGTTTGTATTTTAGAATAATGAACGAAGAAAAAAAATTACTAGAAAAAATCATAGAAGGTATTCAAGAAAAAAAAGGTAAAAACATCGTAATAGCAGATCTTTCTGACATAGAAGATACTATATGCAATTATTTCGTAATATGTAATGGAAATTCACCAAGTCAAGTACTGGCTATTACAGAATCAATAAAGGATTACGTCAGAAACGAAATAAGCATCAAACCATTTGCAATCGACGGAACTAAAAATGCACAATGGGTAGCAATGGACTACAACGACGTAATAGCACACATATTCTTACCGGAACAAAGAGATTTCTATAATCTGGAACATTTATGGGCTGATGCAAAATTAACCCGCATACCGGATATAGACTAATATCACATAATCAATTCACTAAAAAGGAAACATGAACAATAATTCAAACAAGCAAAAAATAAATATGCCCAGACCAAATTTAAGTTGGTTATATATAATAATAGCTATGACCATAGCTTTCTTATATATCACCAGCGATGAAGGAAGTATGAGTAAGGAAATTACTTATACAGAATTCAAGGAAATGGTCAAGAAGGGATATGCAGACAAGATTATTGCATACGACAATAATTCTGTAGAGATGTACATCAAACCTGAAAATATAGTAGATGTATTCAAAAAAGACGCTCCTAAAGTTGGTAAAAGTCCATCTGTAAAGATACAGGTAGGTTCAATGGAATCATTGGACAAATTCCTCGATGAAGAACAGAAAAACGGGAACTTTACAGGTTCAATAAGATACGAAAAAGAGAATGACTACTTTGGTGTTATCTTTTGGAATCTTTTGCCTATAATTTTCTTTATCGGATTGTGGATATTCATAATGCGTAGAATGGGTGGTGCAGGCAATGCCGGTGGTGCAGGCAATGTATTCAATGTAGGCAAAAGCAAGGCACAACTGTTCGAGAAAGGAGCCAACAGAGTAACATTCAAGGATGTTGCAGGTCAGACAGCTGCAAAACAGGAAGTACAGGAAATTGTAGAATTCCTGAAACAGCCTCAGAAATACACAGAGCTAGGTGGTAAGATTCCAAAGGGAGCACTTCTTGTAGGCCCTCCGGGAACAGGTAAAACACTTTTGGCAAAAGCCGTAGCAGGCGAAGCTGACGTACCATTCTTCTCTATGTCCGGTTCCGATTTCGTGGAAATGTTTGTCGGTGTCGGTGCATCAAGAGTACGTGATTTGTTCCGTCAGGCCAAGGAAAAAGCTCCATGTATAATATTCATTGACGAAATAGACGCCGTAGGTCGTGCCAGAGGAAAAAATCCTAACATGGGAGGTAACGATGAAAGAGAAAATACTCTTAACCAGCTTCTTACCGAAATGGACGGTTTCGGAACAAACAGTGGCGTAATCATTCTTGCCGCAACAAACCGCGCCGATATATTGGACAAGGCTTTGTTGAGAGCCGGACGTTTCGACAGACAGATACATGTTGATTTACCTGACTTGAACGAAAGAAAAGAGGTATTCGGTGTACACATCCGCCCTCTTAAACTTGATGATACTGTAGATATAGATTTGCTGGCAAGACAGACACCGGGATTTAGTGGAGCCGACATTGCCAACGTATGTAATGAAGCCGCACTTATCGCAGCAAGACATAACAAAACTTCGGTAAGTAAAGATGATTTCATGGCTGCAATTGACAGAATAGTCGGAGGATTGGAAAAGAAGACAAAAGTCATGACAGCTGCCGAGAAAAGATCTATAGCCTTGCACGAAGCAGGACACGCCACTATATCATGGTTCCTTGAATATGCCAATCCATTGATTAAAGTAACCATAGTACCGAGAGGAAGAGCTTTAGGTGCAGCATGGTACCTGCCTGAAGAAAGACAGATTACTACAAAGGAACAGATGTTGGACGAGATGTGTGCTACTTTGGGTGGACGCGCAGCTGAAGAATTGTTTATCAAACAAATCTCTACAGGTGCAATGAACGATTTGGAAAGAGTGACCAAACAGGCATATGGCATGATTGCATACGCCGGTATGAGTGACAAGCTTCCAAACCTGTGCTATTACAACAATGATGAATACAGTTTCAATAAGCCATACAGCGAACATACAGCTGAACTCATAGACAGTGAAGTGAAGCAGATGATTGCAGAGCAATATGACCGTGCCAAAAGAATTCTTACGGAGCATAAAGAAGGTCATAACCGTCTAGCCGAATTGCTTATAGAAAAAGAAGTGATTTTTGCTGAAGACGTTGAAGCTATATTCGGCAAACGCCCGTGGGCTTCACGTTCAGAAGAGATAATGGCCGAAAGTGAAAACAATGAAACCAAGAGTATTGAAAGCAAGAATGAAGAGACAAAAGAATTGCCTTCAAGCACTGAAAGTGATACTCAAAACGGTGAATAACTATTTATAAGTATAAATTCAATAGAAAAGTATTTAAGGAAATAATAATATTCCCAAAGCCATGAAAGGTAATTTTATAACAAGAGCATTAACAGGCGCTATCTTTGTAGCCGTATTAGTGGGATGCATATTAGGCGGTCCTATCACTTTTTCTGTGTTATTTGCTTTAATATGTGCTTTTACTGTAAATGAATTTGGGAATATTATAAAGCAGAGCGGATTTGCAGAAATAAACAAACCTATATCCATACTGGCATCTGTTTTTCTATTCTTCGGATTTGCGTACCTTGGCACATCGCCGGGAAGCAATGAAATTCTTATCCCATACATGTTCCTGATTATGTATATATTAATCAGCGAATTGTACTATAAGAAAGAAAATCCGGTGAACAATATGGCATATGCACTGATGTCGCAAATGTATATCGCCCTGCCATTTGCCTTACTGAATGTATTGGCTTTCCAGTCTCAAAACGAAACGGCAAGTTCTGTTTACAATCCTATATTCCCTCTCTCAATATTCATCTTCACATGGGTAAACGATACGGGTGCATATTGCGCAGGAGTACTGTTCGGAAAACACAGGCTTTTCGAACGCATATCGCCTAAGAAATCATGGGAAGGTTCATTCGGAGGATGTGTATTCAGCATTATAGCGGCTATTGTAATTTCCAGATACTTCCCTCTACTCTCGCTATCTCAATGGATCGGACTGGCATTGACAGTTGTAGTATTCGGAACATGGGGTGATCTGGTTGAGTCTCTGATAAAACGCAAAATTGGCATCAAGGATTCCGGGAATATACTCCCCGGACACGGAGGTCTGTTAGACAGATTTGACAGTACACTGATGGCAGTTCCTGCCGCTGTCTTATATCTATATATCATATCCCTTTTATAATATGATACTCATAATCAACAATCATTAATTGACTTCACGGAGTTGATTGATGATTTTTTTATAACATATTAATCTTTTCAATATGAATATACTTGGTAAATTATTATCCGGTTCACTGATATTAATCTATGCCGCTTCCGTAACAGCATGTGGCAGCAGCAAGAAAAGCGACACCTCTGTCAGCAAGGAAGAAACAACCGGCAATGTACAGGCTCCTGTATTTAATGCAGACAGCGCCTACAGCTACGTAAAAGCCCAGGTAGATTTCGGTCCACGTGTTCCCAACACAAAATCACATAAGGAATGCGGAGACTATCTGGCTTCAAAACTTGAAAGTTTCGGAGCAAAGGTATATAACCAGTATGCAGACCTGGTTGCTTATGACGGCACACTGCTCAAGGCACGCAATATCATAGGTGAATATAATCCTGAAGCCAAGAAAAGAGTAATCCTGTTTGCACACTGGGATTGCCGCCCGTATGCCGACTACGATGAAGAGAAATACCATCATACTGCCATAGACGGAGCAAACGACGGTGCCAGCGGTGTAGGTGTTTTGCTTGAAATAGCCAGACAGATTCAAAAGCAGTCTCCCGCAATAGGTATTGACATTGCATTTTTCGATGCCGAAGATTATGGTATTCCGGAGTTCTATCAGGGAAACTATAAGGCAGACACATGGTGTCTGGGCTCGCAATACTGGGGAAGGATTCCTCATGTATCCAACTACAAGGCACGCTACGGAATACTTCTTGACATGGTAGGAGGTAAAAATGCAACTTTCTATTATGAGGGATATTCACAGCGTACAGCCAACAATGTAATGAAGAAAATTTGGAATACGGCACACGAACTTGGCTACGGCAACACATTCATAAAAGAAAAAGGCGGAGAAATAACAGACGACCATATCTATGTGAACCGTTTCAGACAAATCCCGTGTGTAGATATCATTCATTACGATACCAACAGCGATACAGGATTTAACCCTACATGGCATACCATAGATGATACGATGGAGAATATAGACCGTGCCACACTACAAGCTGTAGGACAGACAGTTCTCCAGGTGATTTATAATGAGAAATAACATAAAAGCAAAATAACGATGAAAACAATAAACGAACTTCAGGACGAAGTAATAGAAGAATTCAGCGATTTCGATGATTGGATGGACAAATACCAGCTTTTGATAGATCTTGGGAACGAACAGAAACCGCTTAATCCGGAATACAAGACAGACCAGAACCTTATTGACGGTTGCCAAAGCCGTGTATGGCTTCAGGCTGATATGGAAGACGGAAAGATAATATTCCAGGCAGAAAGTGACGCCCTGATTGTAAAAGGTATCATTGCCCTACTCATAAAAGTAGTGTCAGGACATACTCCTGACGAAATACTTGAATCCGATTTGTACTTCATTGAGAAGATCGGACTGAAAGAACATCTTTCCCCTACACGAAGCAACGGACTTCTTGCAATGGTGAAACAGATGCGTATGTACGCACTGGCTTTCAAGGCCAAGAACGCTTGAGAACAACCACAACACAAAATAACAGCCGCCGCATTATCCGGGATTTCCGGTAATACGGCGGCTGTATTTTTTCAATTATCTCTTAAAGATTAAGATAACTCTTAGCATTACAATAGCAGATATCTTCTATCATACCTTTTATTCTTCCCATTTCCGATTCCGGAAGTATTCCGTTCACCACGTCATTACCAATCATATTACACAAGATTCTGCGGAAATATTCATGACGAGGATATGAAAGAAACGAACGGGAGTCAGTAAGCATACCTATAAAACGGCTCAACAAGCCCTGTTCAGACAAGGCATTCATCTGGCGGAGCATTCCTCCCATCTGGTCGTTGAACCACCAGCCTGAACCGAACTGCATCTTGCCCGGTACACTTCCGTCCTGATAGTTGGCTATCATTGCAGCCACCATATCATTTTCCGACGGATTGATATTATAGAGTATTGTCTTTGCCAGCTTACCTTCTGAGTTCAGACGGTCGAAAATCTTAACCATGGCCTCAGCACATCTGAAATCGCCGATAGTATCAAAGCCTGTATCAGGACCAAGCTTGGCCATCATTCTTGAATTTGTGTTACGCAACGGTCCGTAATGATACTGCTGAGTCCATCCTGCCTCTGCATTCATTTCTGAAAGGATAATCAACAGAGCTGTCTGATATTTTGTTTTTTCGTCCTTAGTCAGTTCATTACCGCCATATACCTTGTCGAATATTGCCGATATTTCAGTCATAGTATAATCAGCTGCAGGTATATCCGCAAGACCGTGGTCGGCAAGCTTACATCCGTGGTCGGCAAAATACTGATGACGCACTTTCAAAGCCTCAACCAAATCATCAAACTTGGAGATTGTCACGCCACTGGCCTGTGAAAGTTTTTCAAGATAAGCCCTGTATTCGGCTGCTGTAGTGACATTCATTGCCTTGTCAGGTCGCCAAGTAGGAAGAACCTTCACCTCGAAACCTGAATCTGCAATAGCCTTATGATACTCCAGCGTATCAATCGGATCGTCAGTTGTACAAACAGACTCTACGTTATATCTCTTCATCAGTCCGCGGGCCGAGTATTCAGGAGTGGCAAGCAGTTCATTACACTTGTCGTATATCCTTTTTGCAGATGCAGGATTCAGGGTTTCACCTATACCGAAAGCAGTCTTCAATTCAAGATGAGTCCAGTGATAAAGCGGATTGCGCAATGTATATGGAACTGTTTCTGCCCATTTCTCAAATTTCTCCCAATCGGAAGTTTCCTTACCTGTGATATACTTTTCATCTACCCCATTGGCACGCATCGCACGCCATTTGTAATGGTCGCCGCCAAGCCATATCTCGGTGATGGAACTGAATTTATAATCATCTGCAATCATCTTCGGATTAAGATGACAGTGATAATCTATGATAGGCATCTTTTCCGCATGTTCATGATACAGCATCTTTGCCACATCACTCTGCAGAAGAAAATCTTCGTTTATAAAATCTTTCATATTAATCAATTATCAAATTTCAATTATCTTATATTTCGGAACAAGAATCTTTATCATTATCCAGCTGAACAGATAAGCTACTGAAGCTATAAGGAACACTATCATATAGCCGGCATGAATACCTTCGAATCCCATGAAAGCCATATTCGTTTCCTTTGAGTAAGTAAACAGGATACCTGAGCCCTGATTGAACAGCAAGCTGCCGATACCACCAGCCATACCACCGATACCTGTAACTGTTGCCACAGCTGATTTAGGGAACATATCGCTCACTACCGTATAAGTATTGGCACTCCAGCTCTGATGTGCTGCACCTATTATACCGATTATGATGATAGGGAACCAGCAGGATATATTTCCGAGCGGCTGTGCAAAAAGTCCGAGCAATGGAAACAAAGAGAAGATAAGCATAGCACGCATACGTCCTGCGAACGGATTCATACCAAGGCGTGTGATAAACACGGTAGGCAGATAACCGCCAATGATGGAAAGCATTGATATCAGATAAAGAGTAAAGATAAGCAGCATACCCATAGTAGAGTCTGAACTGTATCCGTAAACGTCTTTCACATAAGCAGGTGCCCAGAAAAGGAAGAACCACCACACACCGTCAGGAAGACAACGTCCGAATATAACAGCCCAAGTCTGACGGAAAGTGAAACATTTCCACAAGCTGATACCCTTCTCCTTTTTCTCTTCTGTTGCAGGTTTTGCAGTCTCAGAAGCTTCTGTCAGACGATCCTGCTCAATATATTCCAGCTCAGCCTTGTTTACCTTCTTCTGCTTTGACGGAGTTTCATACATTCTCACCCAAAATCCCATCCAGAAGAAACCTAAAGCACCGATTATAAGGAATGACATTTCCCAACCCATATAACGTGCTATGACAGGAATGGTGAAAGGTGCGAGCAAGGCACCAAGCTGTGCTCCGGCATTGAACACACTGGTTGCGAAAGCACGGTCTTTCTTAGGGAAATATTCGGCAGTCACCTTTATGGCGCAAGGGAAGTTACCAGACTCTCCTACTGCCAGTATGGAACGCGCAGCAAGGAAAAGCCATATACTTACGGTCGATACACTCCATATCACTGTACCTGCAGTTTCGGCAGCCTCGATAGCCTCACGCGCACCTTCGAAAGTGAAAGCCCATGTTCCTGTAGATATTCCGGCAGTAACTATTCCGCAGAAAGTGTGAAGACAGGCACCTACAGACCATATACCTATAGCCCACAAATAACCTTTCTTTGTTCCAATCTTATCTACAAATTTTCCTACGAAAAGCATACTGATAGAATACAGTATAGAGAAGAAACCGGCAATAGTTCCGTAATTCGCATCAGTCCAGTTAAATTCTGGAGCAATAAAGTCCTTCCATGTAAGAGAAAGAACCTGTCGGTCCATATAGTTTATCGTTGTGGCGATAAACAGCATAAGGCATATCGTCCAGCGATAATTTGTCATTTTCATCCTATTATCTTGTGAATTCATGGTATTATTCAATTAAGAATTAAAAATTAAGAATTAATAATGGGTGGATACGGCATTATTAATTCTTAATTTTTAATTATTCATTATCTTTTATACTATTCCGTTTTTCAGTTCATCATCCACCACAGCCATCATACCTTCCACCTGTCCCAGGGCAAGCATACGTCCGTGGAATGAATATCCTGCGTTGTAACCCTTGTCTTCGTCGCCAAGCATCATACGTCCGTGGTCAACACGCATCGGCAATCCCGGGTTTTCCTTTTCGAATATTCTGATAAGGTCAATCAGATGTCCGCGGCCTGACAGATGAGTACTTTCGATAAAGTTACCACCAGGCATAGCCGCTGTACTGCGCAAATGTACGAAGTGTGTACGTTTAGCAAACTTCTTTGCAAGTTCGCGTGTATCGTTATGCTCGCCTGCACTCAAAGAACCGGCACAGAAAGTCAGTCCGTTGTGAGGATTGTCAACAGCATTGAGGAACCATGCTATATCCTCTTCGTTAGTAACGATACGAGGCAATCCGAGAATCTGGAAAGGAGGATCGTCCGGATGAACACACATGTTGACACCGTATTCCTCGCACACTGGCATTATAGCAGCAAGGAAGTAACGCATGTTTTCACGCAATGCATCTCTGTCTATACCTTTATATAAAGAAAGCAGACGCTTGAATATAGCTACAGGGTTCTTGTCGCCTTCGCGGATATTTCCGTTTACGAATCCCTGAGTCTTAACGATGATAGCGTCGATAAGCTCATCTTTTTCTGCTTCTGTGATAACCTTGTCAAGTTCTTCCACCTTGCGGAGTTCTTCTTCAGAATAGTCTTTCTCCGCTCCTTCGCGCTGAAGAATCTTTACGTCGAAATATGCGAAACGTACCCTGTCGTAATACAATGAGCTTGTACCGTCCGCCCAAGGATGCTGCAAGTCTGTTCTCACCCAGTCGATTACCGGCATGAAATTATAGCATACTGTCTTTACACCGCATTTACCTAGATTGGCAAGGCTGACTTTATAGTTTTCAATCAGCTGGTCGCGTTCAGGACCTGCATATTTGATAGCTTCACATACAGGAAGACTTTCCACTACCGACCATCTCAATCCGTATGACTCGATATAAGATTTCAAGTCGTTGATAGCCTCAACTGTCCAAATCTCGCCGTTTGGAACATCATGCAAAGCTGTTACTATTCCTTCCACTCCTATCTGACGCAGCATGGAAAGAGTAATCTTATCCTTCTTTCCAAACCATCTCCAAGTTTTCTCCATCATAATGTTTTCTTTTTTTTAGTTACAAGTTGACAAGTTAACGAGTTGACAAGGTTCTTAGTCCGGATAAAGCCAAAGGTCGGCGAAGCCAGAACCTTGTTAACTTGTAACTGAAGCCTTGTCAACCAAATATAATTACACTCCACTGAATGCACTGAAACCACCGTCAATAGCCAATGTAGCACCAGTGATAAAGCTAGCTGCATCGCTGCAAAGGAACTGAACGGCACCATTCAATTCTGAAATATCTCCAAATCTTCTCATAGGAGTCTTGGCAATAACCTTCTTGCTGCGTTCTGTCAGTGAGCCGTCAGGATTAATCAGGATAGCACGGTTCTGGTTGCCGATAAAGAATCCAGGAGCAATAGCGTTTACGCGGATCTTTTCGCTGAACTTGATAGCCATTTCCTGAGCCATCCAGCGAGTAAAGTTTTCAACAGCGCTCTTAGCCATAGAATATCCAGGCACACGTGTGATTGACTCATAAGCAGCCATAGAAGAAACATTCACGATAACACCGCTCTGCTGTTTTGCCATAATCTCACCGAAAACAAGGCATGGATAAACAGTACCGTTAAGGTTCAGATCGACCACTTTGTTAAGGTCTTCCACCTTCATGTCGAATATATTCTGGTCAACAGTCAGCGTACCACCAGGAATGTTACCACCGGCAGCATTGATAAGGAAGTCCACACGACCCCATTTTGAAAGTACAGTATCTTTTACAGAACGAAGGCTCTCGATGTCAAGCACATTACATACAGTACCTGCTACATCCTGGCTCACAGCTTTCAGACGTTCCAATGCCGCATCTACCCTATCCTGATGAGCACCAATGATTATGACTTTAGCTCCGGCCTTCAGAAGACCTTCAGCTATATTACTACCCAAAACGCCGGAACCGCCTGTCACAACAGCTACCTTACCGGCAATATCAAACATGTTGTTCATATATATAAGTTTTAAATTGTTCTTAGATGCAAAAATACTACAGAAAGAAATAAGTATATATACCTATTTTTGCAAGATATTTACTTATATTTGCATTAAGTACAATTCGACATGAAGCCATGAAAAGAATAGTAAACGAACAACTGCACATATCCGATTCAAACCCAATCAAAGCAAGGGCATACGACTACAAGTCATTCACATACCCATGGCATTTCCATGGCGAATATGAAATACTTTATGTAGAAAAAGGTTACGGACAATGCATTATCGGCGATAGCATAATAGACTATTCTGACGAGACTCTGTTGCTGTTCGGTTCGGCACTTCCACACTGCATGCAGAATCCTCCGGAATATGGACAGGATGACAGTCTAAGAGTAAACGGTACGATTATACAGTTCGAAAAGGACTTCATGCAATATTCCTTCACGCATTACGTGCAATTCATAAACATCAACACACTTCTGAACGAATCGAACAGAGGAGTCAAGATTTCAGTAAAGAACAAACCGGAGATAACCTCATTATTGAAACAGATACCAGAATCGGAGGGAATGGAACAACTCATTCTTTTCCTTCGCCTTCTGCAATCGCTGTCCATGATAAAGAAAAGGGAATTTGCGGCATCTCCAAACTATAACCCGGTACCTGCCGAGTTCAAGAACAAGAAAATTGAAAAGGTTGTGGCCTACATTAACAAGAAATACACCGACAATATCACACTCGACGAGATAGCGTCATATACGGCGATGAATCCGTCGGCTTTCTGCAGATATTTCAAAGACCACACCGGAAAGACACTGAAACAATACATCACCGACATGCGGATAGGTTATGCCTGCAAACTGTTGGCCGACGACCGTCTGAACATATCGGAAATAAGCATGGAATGCGGATTCGAATCGGCTGTACATTTCAACCGGTGTTTCAAAGGAGTAACGGGAGTTACTCCAACTGAGTACAGAAAGAAAATTCTGGAATTATAATATACCCTATCAGGAAGTCAAAACATTATTATCTCCACACGGGCGTGTGGAGAACTCGACACGAGCGTGTGGAGAACTCGACACGGGCGTGTGGAGTTTATGATATAAAGAATTAAAAAATCATTTCATAAGTTTTTCGGCCAAAGCAGCCAGCTTCATGCTGTTAGAGCCTTTAATCAGTATCATATAACCTTTAGGCATGGCGGAAGAAAGCACCTGATACACATCATCGGCATTACTGTAGTGCTCAAAAGCATTTGCAGTTTTTCCGAATTCCGGACCAACGAGTATCACCCTGTCGAAACAGTAACGGGAAAGCATGTCAACCACCTTTTGGTGTTCCTCAAGACTTGCTTCGCCAAGCTCTTTCATATCGCCGAGAATCACCATCTTATGTCCGGCATCAATCATACGGAAATTATCCAATGCGGCTGCCATGGATGTAGGATTTGCATTGTAGGCATCTATCACATAACTGTTTCCTCCTGCCTCTACCAGCTGCGAACGGTTGTTGCGCGGCTCGTATGATGAAAGTGCATGACAGATGGCATCGTCGGCAACTCCGAAATATCGTCCTATAGCGACTGCCGCCAGAGCATTGTCAACATTATACGAACCTATCAGATGAGTCTGCACTTCGTGGACCTTATCTTCCGACTTCCAGCTGAAAGACAGGAACGGAGAACATGACAGAACTTTCCCCGACACATAAAGCCCTTCTTCGGCACCGTAACGGATACATTCCAGTCCGCCTGCTATGGAGTTAAGATAAGGATTTTCGTTCTGTATGAAGATTTTTCCGCCATTGTCGCGGAGATAGTCGTACAACTCGCCTTTAGTACGGATTACTCCATCGAATGAACCGAATCCTTCAAGATGTGCCTTGCCTACATTGGTTATTATACCATAGTCCGGACATGCTATGTTTACCAGAGTCTTTATCTCGCCAGGATGGTTCGCTCCCATCTCCACTACTGCCATTTCGTGCTCGGGAGTAAGTTTAAGCAGTGTCAATGGTACTCCGATGTGATTGTTCAGATTACCCTGGGTGTAAAGTACATTGTATTTCTCTTTCAGAACGGCGGCTATCAGCTCCTTGGTCGTGGTCTTGCCGTTGGTACCCGTGATACCTATCATCCTTGTGCCCAACGCGCGGCGATGCCATGCCGCCAAATCCTGCAATGCCTTGAGACAATCGTCAACCAGAAGAATACGTCCTTCGGCATCATTGGCGTATTCAGCCTCATCAACCACGGCATAGCGGCAACCGCCAGCTATGGCTTGCGAAGCGAAAGTATTTCCGTTGAAACTGGCTCCTTTCAGTGCTATGAACATAGATCCTTCGGGGCAATCGCGAGTGTCGGTAGTGACCTTTCCGCACTCAAGAAAATATTTATACAATTGTGAAGTTTCCATTTTAAATTACAATTTGATACGTGACGCAAAGATAAACGAAAAATCAATGGCAAATCAATAAAAAATAAATTATTGTATGTACATTTGCACCATCATTACGCAAGCATCGAAATGGAAAACAGAATAGCAAAATACATCAATGTGAACGGCAGTCTGATGGATCTGGAACATCCCAGAGTTATGGGAATACTGAACGTTACCCCTGACTCTTTTTATGCCGGAAGCAGAAAGCAATCGGAAGAAGACATCTTGCAGAGAGCTAGACAGATAATTGACGAAGGTGGAGAGATTATAGACATCGGCGCATATTCGTCAAGGCCTGACGCACAGAATATATCAACGGAAGAAGAGGCAGCAAGACTGAAAAAGGCTCTCACTTTATTAAATAAGGAGATGCCGGAAGCTGTGATTTCCGTAGATACATTTCGCGCGGATATAGCAAAGATGTGTGTGGAGGAACATGGAGTAGCAATCATCAATGATATATCAGCAGGAAACATGGACGACAGGATGATGCCTATTGTGGCAAAACTGGGAGTGCCGTACGTAATGATGCACATGAAAGGAACACCACAGAACATGCAGAAAAATCCTGAATACGACAATGTGGTGAAAGAGGTGATGTATTATTTCTCCGAAAAGGTACAGAAAATGCGCGACCTTGGCGCAAAGGATATCATCATCGATCCGGGATTCGGTTTCGGAAAGACTGTGGAACACAACTATATCCTTATGGACAAGCTGGAAGAGTTCCAGATATTCGATCTTCCTATACTTGTGGGAATATCAAGAAAATCAATGATATACAGACTTCTGGGCAATACTCCTGAAGACGCGCTGAACGGAACAACCGTACTAAATACCATTTCGCTGATGAAAGGCGCGAACATACTGAGGGTGCACGACGTGAAGGAAGCCTGCGAGGCGGTGAAGATATATTGTAAGTTAATTATTAATTCTTAATTATTAATTATCAAAATGCCATTCGATTTAAGCATAATAAGCCTGAAAGACATACTGGACATACTGCTGGTAGCCTTTATACTGTATAAGACATACAAGGTTATGAAATCGTCGGGTACGATAAACATTTTTATCGGAATACTGGTGTTCATCATAATCTGGATTATAGTATCGCAGGTATTGCAGATGCGACTGCTGGGTTCTATATTCGATAAGCTGGTAAGCGTGGGAGTGATAGCACTGATTGTGCTTTTTCAGGACGAGATAAGGCAATTCCTTCTTACTCTAGGTTCAAGATACCGCTCGAACAGTCTGTTCAGGTTTCTGAAAGGAAAGAAATACAACGACAGCGACAAGAACGACATTATGCCTATCGTCATGGCATGCCTGAGCATGGGCAAGGGAAAAGTGGGAGCCCTAATAGTGCTGGAGAAAGATGTTCCGCTGGACAACATAGTGATGACGGGCGATGTGATAGACGCCAATATCAACCAGCGTCTGATAGAAAACATTTTCTTCAAGAACAGTCCGCTGCACGACGGGGCAATGATAATAAGCGGCAAGAGGATTAAGGCCGCCGGATGTATCCTGCCTGTATCGCACAACCTTAACATACCCAAGGAGCTGGGATTGCGTCACCGTGCGGCTCTGGGAGTATCGCAGGAGACAGACGCGCTTGCCATAATCGTATCGGAAGAGACAGGAGGAATATCAATAGCCTACAAGGGTGAGTTCTACCTCAAACTTAACGCCGAGGAACTGGAAAGAATGCTGACTAACGAATACATCAATCAAGCATAAGGCTTATATGGGCTTCCATATCCCGGAACAGCCAGGAAGGCATGTTGTTGATATGCAGCCTGAAACGTTCCGTATCACAAGAGATATCGTTTCCGCTTATTTTACGGCATACACCGCCGTCGGATATAAGATATAAACCGTTGTTTTCGGGAATGACGCTGTCACCGTAAATCTCGACATACCTGCCTGCCATCCTGCCGGACATAAGTCCAAGCATTCCGTAAGCGTTTATCACACGCACCATGCCGCAAGGTGACGGTTTTACTATCTTCAAACCGGGATAATGGCGGGATATAAAACCTAGCATGGCCGTTTCCGACTGATTATCTACAGACAGAAGTTCCTTTATGACTATACGGTCTTCGTCTGCTATCAGTAGCACTACAGAACGGATATTACCGTTTTTATCATTGGCATACCATACCTTGCCTCCGGAAAGAGCCAGATCGGCAAGGACTATATTCATATCCTGAAAAGGATGAAGTATGCTTGCATGATATGTTGATAACTGTCGGTTTATAAAGTCGCATACTTCAGAACATTCGTTTTTCAACAGGTCTAACTCATTAAATATCAGTTCTGTTTTAAAGTTATCAACAGTTTTGCACATACCTGTTAATAACTTTTCATCCTGTTGAAAACATATTTCGTAACCGGACTTGGAATAATAGCTCACCAAGCCTTCATTGGCAGGTATAAGGACAGAAAGGTACTTGCCGTCTGCATACATTTTCCTGTGCGCCTCATCAAGAAGACGCGACATCAGACCTCTGGAACGGAAATCGGGATGAGTACATGCTCCGGATATATATGCCACCGGTATCACGGCACCGTTAAACCGCATGGGATACGGTATCCGCTGGAGTGCGGACACTACCCTACCGTTTTCCGTAATGGCACTGTTTATTTCGTCTGTATATCTTGAAGAGAAATACAGTGCGACGAAATCGTCCGAATCGTCCGGGAAGCAAAGTTTCCACAGAGACTTTACCTGCTCTTTCATTTCAGTTCCAGTTTATATTTCTCAAGAAGCAAATGCGGCTGATAAGAGAGTTTTGCCTTGCGCAATCCCTCCAGACCGAGATCTTCTTCCCTGTTTATATATATGTATTGTTCGGGAATAATCTTTGCGAACTCATGATTTATCATGGCGTATGCGCCTTCGTAGTCGGTGTCGGCTTTTTCCACACATGTATCGAAAGTCTCATTATTGACAGGGGCTCCATAGGTAAAGGCCACAATCTTGCCCTCAACCGTCAGCACTCCGCCCATGATATCAAGTTCTTCAAAACTGCGTAATGCGGCGTTCATGGATTTTCGCTCGTTCTGCAGGGCTTCATCCTCACTGCAGTTGTTGGCACGACACCATAACGACTCAAGCTTTATACATTCCGGTATCAGCTCGCGGGTTAGAGGCTTGAACTCATATCCTGGATAATTGTTGCGGAACTTGTTTATATGGTTGCGCTTGGGTTGGAACTTCTTGCCTGACAGCGTAGATAAATCGGAACGCAGATACAGGTAATCGGAATAGTCACGGTCTGAAGTAAACACAAACTTGCCCGGGAAAAGACTTTCCAGCTCTTCGCAATTTTCCTTGCAGACACCATACATCACAAAAGGAATACCTTTCATCCGGGCATCCGACATAAGTTCTTCCATAACCGGTTTTATGTCGCCCTCACCTACAGGCAACATATAAGAGAGTTCCCCGTCAACATAAAATCTGAACAACAGGAAACCACCGTACTCGGCAATCTCGGTAAGATAAAGGAAACGCCAACTGTAGAGATTGGCAAATGTCAAATCGCAGTTACGACGCTTACTACGGAGAGTATATTTCTGTACTGTCTGTTTATCTTCTATATCAAGACGTCTGAATGAAAGCATAACATGTATATTAATAAAGACCTATCAAATGTAATATATAAGGTGAGAGCAATGCTGTAAGAATTCCGTTGAGAGTAAGTCCGAGGCTGGCATATGCTCCATACTTACCGCTTACCTCCATTGCGCGTGATGTTCCTACGGCGTGAGTAGCTGTTCCCATAGAAAGTCCCTGGGCTATAGGGCTGTGCACATGTCCCACCTGAAGCACCTTAAAGCCGAAAATGGCTCCGAACAGTCCGACTACTATCACTACAGCAGCTGTCAACGAAGGTATTCCACCTACAGCCGACGAAACTTCCATCGCTATAGGGGTTGTCACTGACTTAGGCGCAAGCGACATTATGACTTCGGGAGTGGCACCAAGCAACTTTGCTACAACTGTGACCGAAATCAGTCCTACTACACAGCCTGCCAACTGTGACAATATGATAGGGAGCAGCTGCTTCTTTATCATACGCAACTGCAGATAAAGAGGAACTCCCAATGCAACTACAGCCGGACGCAACCAGAACTCTACCAGAGAGCCGGCATCCTGATATTTTTCATACGAAACACCGCTTACATTGAGAAAGCAAATCAGCATTGCCACTGCCAAAAGGATAGGATTAAGCAACACCCATCCTGTCTTCTTCTGCAACAGTTTGGAAACGAAAAAGAAACCGAAAGTTATAGCCAGAAGAAAAAACTTATTTTCTAAAAAATCCATATTTGCGAACTATTTGATGAACCCAACCTGTTACTACCAACACTAAAACCGTACTTACCAATGTGGCTATCACTATAGGCCAGAACTGTGCCTGAATGATATCGAAATACAACATCAGGGCCACGCCTGAAGGCACAAAGAAAAAGCCGAGGTTTGCCACAAGAAAATCGGACAAGCCTTGAACCCATTCAAGCTTTACCCATCCTAATGACAAAAACAACGTGAGAAGCAACATGCCTATAATACTGGAAGGCAATTTTACACCGGTCAGGTAAACTACCAGTTCACCTAGAGCCATACATCCGAAAAGGATTGAACATTGACGAATCATACCTTAATTATACTATTGAAAACTGATGCAAATTTATGCAATAGCACAGAAAACATGCACTCGCATCTTCAAAAAAGCCTTTTATGTCCTTAAACATACATAAAATGACCTCTTTTGAGAAAAAAAGTTTGTATTTTGCAAACTAGATATTACAAAAATACGTATTTTTGCAGTGTGAAATAAAAAGACCGTTAACGCAAACGGCGATAAAGAGAATTACATTATATATTAAAATATAAATCAACATGGATTTAATTAGTCAAATCGTTGAACGCGCTAAAGCTAACAAACAGCGCATTGTTCTTCCTGAAGGAACTGAAGAACGTACTTTGAAAGCTGCCAATCAGATATTGACAGACGGTGTTGCTGACCTTATTCTTCTTGGTAACCCTGAAGAAATCATGAAATTGGCTCAGGAATGGGGCTTGGGAAACATCAATAAAGCTACTATCATCGACCCTGAGAACCACGAAAAGAAAGAAGCTTATGCCGAACTGCTTTTCGAACTCCGCAAGAAAAAAGGTATGACAATGGAACAGGCTCAGGAACTTGTAAAGAACCCTCTTTACCTGGGATGCCTTATTATCAAAGCCGGTGATGCTGACGGCCAGTTGGCTGGTGCACGCAATACTACAGGCGATGTTCTTCGTCCTGCACTTCAGATTATCAAAACTGCTCCGGGCATTACTTGTGTATCAGGAGCCATGTTGATGTTGACTCATGCACCTGAATGTGGTGACAACGGTGTATTGGTAATGGGTGACGTTGCCGTTACTCCTGTACCTGACGCTAATCAGTTGGCACAGATTGCAATATGTACAGCACAGACTGCACAGGCTGTAGCAGGTATCGACCCACGTGTTGCAATGTTAAGCTTCTCTACTAAGGGTTCTGCTAAACACGAAGTTGTTGACAAAGTAACTGAAGCTCTCAAGATAGCTAAGGAAATGGCTCCTGAACTGAAGATCGACGGTGAACTTCAGGCAGATGCCGCTTTGGTTCCACGTATCGGCGCAAGCAAGGCTCCGGGTTCAGAAATTGCAGGTAAAGCAAACGTACTTGTAGTTCCTTGCCTTGAAGTAGGTAACATCTCTTACAAGCTTGTTGAACGTCTTGGTCACGCTACAGCTGTAGGTCCTATCCTTCAGGGTATAGCACGTCCTGTAAACGACTTGTCACGCGGATGCAGCATCGACGACGTTTACAAGATGATTGCAATCACAGCCAACCAGGCTATTGCTGCAAAAGCACAGAATTAATAACAAACTTATCAAACATTATCTACAAGCACAAAGGTCTGTGCGCTGACCTTTGTGCTTTAATTACTTTTTTACTTATAGTATTATGAAAATATTAGTACTCAACTGCGGTAGCTCTTCAATCAAGTATAAACTGTTTGAAATGACTACAAAAGAAATCCTTGCACAAGGAGGTATTGAAAAAATAGGTCTTCCAGGTTCATTCCTTAAACTTACTCTTCCTAGCGGAGAAAAGAAAATCATCGAAAAGGATGTTCCTGAACACACTACTGGAGTTCAGTTTATATTTGATACATTGACAAATGCAGAATACGGTGCTGTAAAAAACCTTCACGAAATCAACGCTGTAGGCCACCGCGTACTGCACGGAGGAACAAAATTCAGCGGTTCTGTGCTTATTAACGATGCTGTAATAGCAGCTGTAGAAGAATGCTGCGACCTCGGTCCGTTGCATAACCCTGCAAACCTGAAAGGTATCTACGCTGTACAGCAGCTTCTTCCTGAAGTTCCACAGGTAGCTGTATTCGATACTGCATTCCACCAGACTATGCCTGACTACGCTTATCTGTATCCGATACCTTACAAATATTTCGAAAAATATGGTATCCGCCGCTACGGTTTCCACGGAACATCACACCGTTATGTATCAAAACGTGTATGCGAATTCCTCGGTATTCCTCAGGAAGGCAGCCGCATTATCACTTGCCACATCGGTAACGGTGGTTCTATCGCTGCTGTAAAAGACGGTAAATGTATCGACACAACAATGGGTCTTACTCCACTTGAAGGACTTATGATGGGTACACGTTGCGGTGACATCGACGGAGGCGCAATCCTTTATATGATGAAGAAAGAAGGTATGACTCCTGACGAAATGTCAAACCTGCTGAACAAGAAGAGCGGTGTTCTTGGCGTATTCGAAAAGTCAAGCGATATGCGTGAACTGGAAGACGCTGTAGCAAGAGGCGAAGAACGCGCTATCCTTACAGAAAACATGTACTTCTACCGCATTACAAAATATATCGGTGCATACGCAGCAGCAATGGGTGGTGTTGACGTAATCCTGTTCACAGGCGGTGTAGGCGAAAACCAGGCTACAGCACGTGCCGGTGTCTGCAAGACATTAGGATTTATGGGTGTTGAACTTGATCCTGAAAAGAACAAGGTACGCGGACAGGAAGCTATCATCTCTACAGAAAATTCCAAAGTGAAAGTAGTAGTAATACCTACAGACGAAGAATTGATGATTGCTACTGACACAATGAACATCCTAAATAATAAATAATAAGATATAGGAATATCCTAAAAGAGTTAAAAAAGAGGATACCTCATGGAAGGAATTCATTATCTTTGCCTCGGAAATGAGACAAGACGGATTCCGACAAGAGGTATCCTTTTTATTTTTTTTGTTGCCTGATTTCCACCTAAATCGAAAAACATCACATTATGAGCAAAAAAATTGTAACATTCGGAGAAATAATGCTCCGTCTCACTACACCGGACAATCTACGCATCCAACAGAGCCGTGACTTTCTGGTCAATTATGGAGGTAGTGAAGCCAATGTAGCTATATCAATTGCCAATTTCGGAGGAGAGGTAGAATACATAACACGTCTTCCGGACAATGCCTTGGGCGAAACATGTATAGCAGAGTTGCGTTCACACAATATCGGTACAAAACATATCCTGTTCGGAGGACACCGCCTTGGTACTTACTACATGGAAAAGGCAGCAGCCATGCGTAACTCGAAAGTTATTTACGACAGGGAGAACTCGGCATTTTCAGAGCTTAAACCGGGAATGATAAACTGGCGTGAAGTGTTCGAAGGAGCATCAATATTCCACTGGTCGGGTATAGACGCCGCACTTACTCCGGGACTTGCCGAAGTATGCAAGGAAGCGATAGGAGTGGCAAAGGAAATGGGACTGATCATTTCATACGACATCAACTATAGAAAAAATCTCTGGAACTACGGAAAAAGCGCACAGGAGGTTCTTCAACCTCTCATGAAAGACAGTGACATAATGTTCGGAAGCGAAGGAGAATATGCACTGGTTACAGGAATTCCTGCTCCCGGCTTCAAGGCAACCAGAAGCGGTGAAAAATACAATACGGAAGCGTATGAGAAATTCTGCAAGGAAATAAGCCGCCAGATTCCAAACTGCAAGTATATCTATATAGCTCTTCGCAATGTAATGAGTTCGGAACATCACACTTTTGCAGGTGTTCTTTATGCGAATGGAGAAATGAAATACAGCAGGGTGTTCGACATTGACAACGTGATAGACTGTGTAGGTGTAGGAGATGCATTCTGTGGCGCAATGCTATACGCACAGAGCGCTTTCGAAGACAATCAGAAGAGAGTTGACTTCTCTACAGCTGCTTCTGTATTGAAAAATACGATAGCCGGCGACTACAATATGGTGAAGGTGGCAGAAGTGGAAAGCCTCATCGCACGTCATGAAAGTGGTGAAGTGGCGCGCTAAAATAACAATCCCTATAAAAATAAAGAGGCTGTTTCCAGCCTCTTTATTTTTATAGGAGTTTTAAATTTTCTCACCATAAGCAAGGTCTCCGGCATCACCTAATCCGGGAACTATATACGAATGTTCATCAATGGCAGGATCTATTACGCCACACCACAACGAGACATCCTTTCCTTCGAAAAACTTCCTGATACGTTCCACTCCGGGACGGCTTGCTATTATACATGCAATGACAAGCTTCGCAGGAATACCTTTTGTGGTAAAGGCTCTCCATGCCAGTTCAAGGCTTTCGCCTGTAGCAAGCATAGGATCTACCAATATGACTGTCTTATTTGTCAAATCAGGTGTTGCGATATATTCTATCCTCACGTCAAGATCTCTATGATCCTTATCCTTATAATACCTGTAAGCCGAAACAAACGCATTTCCAGCCTTATCGAATATATTCAGGAAACCGGCATGCAAAGGAAGACCGGCTCTGAAAACTGTTGCTATCACTACATTGTCATCCGGCGTGCTGGCTTCGGCAATACCTAACGGAGTCTGGATTTTTTTCGTTGAATAATCAAGTGTTTTACTGATTTCGTAAGCCATCAACTCTCCTATCCGTTCAATATTCCTACGAAAACGCATTCTGTCATTCTGTACATTGACATCTCTTATCTCTGCGACGAACTGATTTAGTATAGAATTGGTTTCTGCAAGGTTTATAACTTTCATAAAAATAAGATTATATTATTATTGATATAACATTCTTATGTCTGAATTGTTCACAGACAGCCGTTAAAGTTGGGTTTCTCCTTCAATATACTGCTCCAGGAACATATTTTCTCCGTCAAAAACGGCATAAGAGAATTCCGTAATCCAATCACCAAGTATCATCATCCTTGATGTCCTTGAGAGCATCATATCGAACAATATATGTCTGTGACCGTAAATAAAGAAATTGATATCAGGATGAGTCTTGAGATACTTTTTTGTGAACAGAACCAACGGCTCCTTGTCTTCACCCATATATTCAGGCTCTTTTCCATCCTTGCGCTTCATGCGGCTATGCTTTGCCCATTCCAGACCAAAATCGACACTCCATCGCGGATGAAGCATTGAGAACAGCCGCTGCAATGTCTTGCTGTGGAACATCATGCGAAGGAATTTAAATTTCCTGTCATCATCGCCAAGCCCGTCGCCATGAGCCATGAAAAACTCCTTTCCATAAATCTCGCATGTCAACGGAGCACGATGTATAATCATTCCACATTCCTTTTCAAGATAGTCTCCACACCATATATCATGGTTGCCGATGAAAAAATGTACTTCCACTCCCCTGTCTGTAAGTTCAGAGACTTTTCCCAAGAAACGTGTATATCCTTTCGGCACTACTGTTTTGAATTCGTACCAGAAATCAAACATATCGCCCAACATATACACAGCGGCAGCCTTATCCTTGATACTGTCAAGAAAATTGACAAGCCTCCTTTCCTGAGTACGGGCGTGAGGTATAGCCCGCGAGCCCAGATGGGCGTCGGAAATGAAATATATATTTTTCATCTCATCCATAGTTATACCCTTTTATAGTTTATATAATTACATGAAGCCCAATTCCAATTTGGCTTCTTCAGTCATCATGTCCTTGTCCCATTCAGGCTCGAACACCAGATTTACCTGGGCTGATGTCACTCCGTCAACCGACTCTATCTTCTGCCTTACGTCCTCCATTATGAAATCAGCGGCAGGACAGTTTGGTGCGGTAAGAGTCATATCAATGGTCAGCTCGCCGTTTTCCTGAAGGTCTATCTTGTATATAAGCCCCAAATCGTAAACATTTACCGGGATTTCAGGGTCATATACAGTTTTCAACATATCAATTATCCTCTCTTCTATTTTGAGTTTTTCTTCGCTATTCATATATTTAAATCAAATAATATTTACAGTGCAAATATACGCAAAGAGATGCGCAGAAACAAATAAATCTTTATTTCCATCATAATCTGCCTTCATCCGCATAGCTGTAGTAGGCTCCGTCGGTCACTATCACATGATCGAGCATACGGATGTTCATCACCTTGGATGCCTGAAACAATGCCTGTGTAAGCCTGTCGTCATCCGTACTAGGACGGACATTACCCGACGGATGATTGTGGGTGAGTATCATGGAAGTGGCGCGTTTCAGAAGTGCCTCACGCAAAATCACACGCACATCGACCTGTGTCGAGGCCAAACCTCCTTGACTTATACGGGTGATATCTATCACTTTAGATGCCTGGTTAAGGAACATCACCCAACATTCCTCTATCGGCAAGTCGCACATTATAGGATGGAAATAGGAGTATATATCTTCCGACGAGCGTATAGGTTTTCTTTCTTCCTGCTTCTCGTCCTTACGCCGCTTGCCAAGCTCGGATGCGGCAAGGATTGTTATGGCTTTAGCAGGCCCTATCCCTTTGAATTTACACAAATCCGATACAGAACATTTGCCCAGTGCGCTAAGACTATTATTATATTTGTCCAGGACCTTTCGCATGAGCTCCACTGCCGATTCGTCTGTATTGCCGGAACCTATGAGAATGGCAAGCAACTCGGCATTCGAGAGTGAAGAAGCACCATGCATCATCATTTTTTCGCGCGGACGGTCTTCTTCTGCCCATTGGTTTATAGATAGTCTGTCTGTCATTTATAGAAAGTCTTTTCGAATGCAGAGAACGAATCCTTTCCTTTCACACAGCGTTTCCACCATGCAATCAGAAATCCGCTTCCATATCCGGTTAGTTGGATAAACGATGAAAGTATGGAAATTGTACCGATTTTCAAACTTCTGTTCTGCACAGACGAATCGATAAATATAAGTAACGAAAAAAGCAATAACGGCGACACTCCGGCCACTACAAGCCATTTACCCCATGAATGCAATAAATCATGACTGCCGGGATCGGGAGTATAGGATGCCAACGACAACAAATAAATACCTCCCAATATTACAAGAACCAGAAAAACGACCCCTACTGTAAAGACTGCAGGCAACATGTGCACCAGCTTTAGTGATTCCGGGTATTTCTTATAAAGGTTTATACGGGCTATTCCGGAATTGTGAACCTGCTTGAAGAATTTCTTCATATCCGTTCTGCGCTTGTGCCAAACCCATGCTTCGGGGAACAGGCGACAGGTATATCCTCCCTTGAAAATACGTATGCTGAAATCTATATCTTCACCAAAACGCATGTCGGAAAATCCTCCCAAAGCCTTATAGACGTCGGCACGGATTCCCATATTGAAGCTACGGGGATAAAACTTGTCCATCTTCTTTTTTCCGCCGCGAATTCCACCGGTAGTGAAGAATGATGTCATTGAATAGTTTATCGCCTTCTGGGTATCTGTAAACGATTCGTGCGCACGGTCAGGACCTCCAAAAGCGTCGGCGGGCTCGTTTCTCAGCTCTTCTTCCACCGCTTTAAAATAATCAGGAGGAAGGATACAGTCAGAATCAAGGATTATAAGATACTCGCCGTGACTTCTTTCCGCGCCGTAGTTTCTGGACTTTCCGGGACCGGAATTTGGCTTCAGGTAATATCTGATATCCATAGATGCGGCATATTTGTCAACCACATCCTTACAAGGGACAGCAGATCCGTCTTCCACTATAATTACTTCAAAGTCGGTATAAGTCTGCTGCATAAGACTCTGAAGCAGTTCATCCACCTCGTCTGGACGATTATATACCGGTACTATAACTGAATATCGCATAATCTAAAAAATGAGTTATTTGCAAACTTACGTAAAAGTTTCGCAAAAATCAATTAGTCATTTCATTTTTATAACAACTGGACATCATGTTATAGGCATAAATTCACAAAAAGCCCGGGTATAAGAATAAATCTTCAAATACCCGGGCAATTGTGATTATTGTCAAAATACTAAAATTACTTCTGTCTGATAAAAATGTTTATCGGCGTTCCGCATAAGTTCCAACGCTCCCTCATCTTGTTCTCAAGGAAACGCTTGTATGGCTCCTTGACATACTGAGGCAGATTTGCAAAAAACACAAACGACGGAACCTGAGTGTTAGGCAACTGAGTGATATATTTTATCTTTATATACTTGCCTTTGTTTGATGGTGGCGGATAGGCCTCTATCAGCGGCAAGAGTTCCTCGTTGAGTCGTGCTGTTGGTATTCTTGTAGTTCTTGACATATAGACTTCCTTGGCAGCCTCCAACACTTTCAGAATACGCTGTTTTGTCAATGCCGAAGCAAATATTATAGGGAAATCAGTGAAAGGAGCAAATCTGTTACGGATTGCATCCTCATAGTTTTTCATAACCTTTACGGTCTTTTCCTCTACAAGGTCCCATTTATTGACAACCACAACAAGTCCTTTCTGGTTTCGCTGTATCAGGCTGAATATATTCAGATCCTGACCTTCAATTCCTCTTGTTGCGTCAAGCATAAGGATACACACATCCGAACTTTCGATAGAACGTATAGAACGTACTACAGAATAATATTCAAGATCTTCACTGATCTTATTTTTCTTTCTTATACCTGCTGTGTCAACAAGATAAAAATCGAAACCGAACTTGTCATATCTTGTGTATATCGAGTCGCGTGTAGTACCTGCTATTTCGGTCACAATATTTCTATCCTCTCCGATAAAAGCGTTTACTATTGAAGACTTTCCGGCATTCGGTCTGCCCACAATGGCAAATCTTGGAATGTCCTCATCATAAGTCTCGTCCGCTTCCTTCTTGAATTTCGATACGATAAGGTCGAGCAAATCCCCCGTTCCGCTTCCACTGATTGCAGAAATACAGTAAGGATCACCCAATCCTAATGAATAGAATTCAGCTGCATTATATTGCAAGTCGTTATTGTCAGTTTTGTTGGCAACGACAATTATCGGTTTCTTAGAGCGTCGCAGAATATCGGATACCTCCATATCCAAATCCGTAACACCATTCATTATATCAACCACAAACAAAATCACATCCGCCTCATCCACAGCCAGAAGAACCTGCTTGCGAATTTCTTCCTCAAAAATATCATCCGAGTTTACAACCCATCCACCGGTATCTACAATAGAAAATTCCTTTCCCAACCATTCAGATTTACCATACTGACGGTCACGAGTAGTTCCGGCCTGTTCATTCACAATTGCCTGACGAGTCTTTGTCAGACGATTAAATAACGTTGACTTTCCTACATTTGGACGTCCAACAATAGCTACTAAATTACCCATACTTATAATTATTTACGGCTATCTCAGCCGGTGATTAATCTAATTGATAACCAAAATTCTTCAATTCCCTGTCGGAACTTCTCCAGTCCTTATCTACCTTTACGAAAGTTTCAAGATAGATTGATTTTCTGAAGAACTGCTCCAAAGCCTTTCTGGCTTCCGAAGCCACTTTCTTGAGAGCCCTTCCCTGACGACCGATAATAATACCTTTCTGAGACTCTCGTTCAACGTATATCACAGCGTTGATATGTATGCTCTTGGCATCCTCCTTGAAGGTTTCCACCACCACCTCTACAGAATACGGGATTTCCTTGTCATAATACAAAAGGATTTTCTCTCTTATTATCTCCGTAACGAAGAAACGTGCCGGCTTGTCGGTCAGCTGATCCTTGCCGAAATAAGGAGGAGAATCCGGAAGAAGATCCTTAATTCGTTTCATCACTACATCGACATTAAACTTTGCCATGGCTGAAATAGGGATTATTTCGGCATTTGGCAACATCTCATGCCATTCCTCGACAAGTTTGACCAGAATATCTTGGTTTATGAGGTCTATCTTGTTTATAAGCAACAAAACCGGAACATTCATGTTTCGCACCTTCTCCATAAATTCAGTGTTCTTGTCCGGTTTTTCCACTGTATCTGTAACATATAGCAAAACATCGGCATCAACCAGTGCCGACTGCGAGAAGTTAAGCATTGATTCCTGAAGCTTGTAGTTAGGTTTCAATACCCCAGGAGTATCCGAAAATACAATCTGCATATCATCAGTATTAAGTATTCCCATAATACGATGACGAGTGGTCTGTGCCTTGAATGTTGCGATGGATATTCTTTCGCCCACCAGCAAATTCATCAATGTAGATTTTCCTACATTCGGGTTTCCTACAATGTTTACAAATCCGGCTTTATGCATAAAAAATTACCTCATGAATACAAAAAAACGCATCTGACAGGGATGCGTCTTTTTGTATATTTGTTAATGAATATATTTCAAATATTACTTGTTTCCGTCATAACCCCACTTAACATAAGCAGCACCCCAAGTAAATCCGGCACCAAATGCAGTGAAGATCAGGTTATCGCCTTTCTTGAGTTTCTTTTCATAATCCCATAAGCACAAAGGCAATGTTCCGGCACTTGTATTACCGAAATGCTGAATGTTCAGCATCACTTTCTCGATAGGTACACTTAGTCTTGAAGCAACAGCGTCAATGATTCTGAGATTAGCCTGATGAGGAACAATCCAGTCGATATTATCCTTGTTCAAGCCATTACGCATTGCAATCTGTTCTGTAACGTCAGACATATTTGATACTGCATATTTGAATACAGTTCTACCTTCCTGATACAAATAATGCATCTTGTTGTCTATTGTAAAATAAGAAGGAGGACATACAGAACCACCGGCCTTCATGTGAAGGAATGGAAGTCCCTTACCGTCTGTACGTAATATAGAATCCATAATACCATAATCCTCAGTTGTAGCTTCAACCATGCAAGCTGCAGCTCCGTCACCGAAAATAGGACATGTGGCACGGTCGGAATAATTAACCATAGATGACATCTTGTCTGCACCTACAATAATTATCTTTTTATGTCTTCCCGACTGTATCATACTTGCAGCTGTTTCCATAGCATAAAGGAAACCGCTACATGCTGCCTGCAAATCGAATGCGTATGCATTTTTAAGTCCCAGCTTATCGCACAATATAGATGCTGTAGAAGGGAAATGATAGTCAGGAGTAGTTGTTGCAACTATAACACAATCTATAGAGTCAGGGTCCGAATTTGTTTTCTGCATAAGCTGTTTTGCAGCTTTACGCGCCATATATGATGTACCCAAACCTTCTTCGTTAAGAATACGTCTTTCCTTAACGCCAATACGAGTCATGATCCACTCGTCATTAGTGTCAACCATTCTTGACAGTTCTTCGTTTGTAAGTACATAGTCAGGTACATACCCGCCAACACCTGTTATTACCGCATTTATTTTTTCCATTATTTCAAATTTTAGTTTGAATCCTAAAAATAAAGCCGAAGAGCCGAAGCCCTCCGGCTTTATTTCCTCAAGAACATAAACTGTTCATGACAAAGCTCCGTATTAATTATAGAGCAGCTTCTTTTTCAATCGCTAATTTACCTCTGTAATAACCACAAGCTCCACAAACTGTGTGATACACATGCCATTCACCGCAGTTTGGGCAAATAGCTAAAGTAGGAGCAACTGCTTTATCATGAGTTCTTCTCTTAGCAGTTCTCGTTTTTGATTGTCTTCTTTTAGGATGTGCCATTTTACTAAAACTTTATTTAATTATTATTTAATATTTTCTTTAATGCGTTCCAACGAGGATCTATTTCATCAGCGCCGCCTGCCTCATCATCTTCTGCTTCTTCAGCATTTGCCTCATTGTCACCTTCATATCTCATGAAGTCATTCAACTTCTCTTGCATCTGCTCGTTGCACTCACCTTCTTCGTGCACTATTCTATATGGAAGACTAAGATATGCAAATTCGTATATATACCAGGCTACGTTTATTTTTCCTTCAGCTTCAGGTACTACAACAATTTCCTCGTCATCAGAGAACTCCTCTCCGAATTTTACGTTCAGTACATTGTCTGTATCAACATCCACCTCAACCTCATCGAGACATCTGTCGCATATACCTACAACAAATCCCTGAATATGAAAGTTCAATTTAAATGCCCCTATTCCTTTCTTCACTGTCACAGAGACTTCCAAATCACCCTTTTCTATTCCTGTAGCCTCAATCAATTTAAAAAATTCATCACCAACCCTATAGTTATAAACGGCTGATGTTTCTCGCAATTTTTTTAAATCTATATCATATAATTCTATTCTTTCCAAGTCTCAACACCATATAAATCGGGCGACAAAGTTACAAATAATAATTCATTATTTCTAATTTTTCCACTTATTATTTTGTCAAAAAAAACAATTTTGACAAAATCAAATACTCTTCATTACAAAGGAACGCTATTCTTTAAATTATACATAAGGGAAAAGAATCTATTAGTCAATGCCAGAGATTTATTATTAAAACAATTATTCTATCTTTGTGCCGTCTCCACCAAAAAGCGGATATTTATGAACAGATTATCACAAGAAACCATAGATTTCATACTGAGCCATCGCAACGATGATGTCCGACAGCTCGCGCTGAAAATAAACAAAAAACAGGACATCGATTCAGAAGAAGCCATCGTACAAATAGCCGGATGGCAAATAGCCAAAAAGAAGATTCCATCATGGGCCGCAAATGATGAAATAATCTACCCGAAGCATCTCTCAATGGAACAATGTTCTTCGGAAGTCACAGCCCGATATAAATCCACATTATTAAAAGGAGACACAATGGTCGATCTGACTGCCGGCCTTGGAGTTGACTGTTATTTCATTTCAAGAAATTTCAACAAGGCTCATTACGTTGAAAGGATGGACTATCTCTGCAATATCGCCAAGCATAATTTCAAGACACTCGGAGCCGACAATATTGAAATCCATAATGACAATTGCATAGAATACCTGAAAGACATGCGACCGGTGGACTGCATTTTCCTTGATCCTGCCAGAAGAAACGAACACGGAGGAAAGACTGTGGCAATAACAGATTGTGAACCAGATATCACCAAGATAGAAAATACGCTGGTTGAAAAAGGAAAGACTGTTATGGTAAAGCTATCTCCTATGCTTGACATACATTCTGCACTATCCGAACTAAAATTTACAGACAGCCTACATATTATATCTGTGAACAACGAGTGCAAGGAACTTGTAATTATCCTCAAAAAGGAATCACTACATGAAAACAATTCACACGATGAAACGATGATAAATTGCGAACAGATTACCAGCAACGCGACATCCCAACATTTCAGCTTCACATTCGAGGAAGAAAAGAACGCCAAAACCATATTTGCGGAAAAACCGGGTAAATATCTGTACGAACCGGGAGCTGCCATACTAAAGGCCGGACCATTCAAACTTTTATCATCAAGATACGGAGTGGGAAAGCTGCATATCAACAGCCACCTTTATACGTCAGACGAAATGATAGACTTTCCGGGAAGAAGATTCGAAGTAATAGAGACATCTTCTTTCAGCAAAAAAGACCTGAAGACATTTCTAAAGGATATTGCAAATGCAAACATAACGATAAGGAATTTCCCTTCGACTGTAGATGATCTCAGGAAGAAGCTAAAAATTAAAGAAGGAGGACAAATATACATCTTCGCCACGACACTGAACAACGGAGAAAAAGTACTGATAAAATGCAAAAGCATCAGGTAATTTTTTATGCTGATACGTTTAAAAAAAATGGACTGTCGTTTTAAGTAAAACGTGCGCACATTTAAGTTCAAACGTGCGCACGTTTTATTTTGAATGTTTGAGTGGTTGGAAAACAAGCATTATTGTCATCATCAAACTAACGTTCAAATCGCCAGAAATCCAGCATAAATAGGTTTTTCTGCTGTTTCTTACAACCACGGAAAACCAAGTATAAATCGTGTATTCCGGCCTCTGCCTCTACATTGGTTTTGAAAGTCTTGAATTCAGTTTTAGAATTGATAATATCTACATGCCCTATACATTTACCATCCGGAGCATCAAGCCTTATCTCAATACTACCACCATAAAGATGACATGACGCTGAAACTAAAAAAGAAGATGCGCCGTTGCCAAAATCAACACCACGAAGCATAAGATATTCACCATCATCAATATCCGTAACCAACTGATTCCAATGATCGGCAGCCTGTTTATTTTTCGGAACAGTTTTCAACCCATATCCCCAAGCCATCGTTTCAGCTTCCACCATACGATAAGGATCAAACGGTTCTATCTGATTTAGATTACAATCATGAAAATATGGAAGTTCATGAATTGTTCCATCAGAATTGTATGTCATTTCGGCAAGTGATACAGAACGGCGTTCTGCATGACGGCTGGTCTGAAGACGGAATATATCATAGTTCTGACCAAAACAATATGACCGTCCTTTATAATCAATTATTCCAGGGTGATTACCTCTTGTACGTACTGTATGATCCATTATGTGTCCCTTATATTCCCACGGTCCGGTAGGACTGTCACTCATGGCATATCCTATACCTTCCGGACAACATGTAGAAGCGAAAGCCAGATAATAGTGTCCGTTACGCTTATAGAACCAAGGTCCTTCCTGATAATCTTCTATATGTGGCATCTTAACGATATTTCCCGAATATGAAATCATATCCTCATTCAGTTTTACCATATAGATATTTGGATTTCCCCAATACATATACGCCTGACCATCATCATCAACAAGGACAGTTGGGTCTATATCATCCCAATGTTCTTTCTGCCAAATCAAAGGCTTGCCTATAGGATCTTTGAAAGGGCCATATGGCGAATCTGCCACCAGCACACCTATACCGTGACCATGAATAGGACAATACATATACCACTTACCGTTTCTGCCAACAACACATGCAGCCCATGCGCCATTATCACCTTTATACCACTCAAAGTTTTTAAGTGAGGCAACAGCCCCTCTGTCCTGCCAGTTCACCATATCTGTAGACGTGTAAAGCAGCCAATCCTTCATTTTGAATCCTTCTGCATCATCCTCATCGTGCGAAGTATACAGAAAGACAGTATCATTATACAACATTGGAGCCGGATCTGCAGTATACTTTGTCTGTATTATCGGCATATTAAGTTTCACATCATCGGCAGTCTGAGCAGCCAATCCGGAAAATGCCATAAGGGATAAAGCCGGAATAATAGTTTTTGTCTTCATATTAATTATTTTTTATGGTTAATACTTCTAAATACATCAGACATATGTTTTAAAGCCCTAACAAGAGATGGTCGCCAGTAGTTCCAGTCATGCCCACCTCCATATATTCTCAATTGATAATTCACTTTTTTATCGCGAAATGCCTGTACCAATGCAATGTTGGCCTCATAAGTAAAATCCTTATCTCCACAATCAATAAACCAATCCACACCTTTCCATGCATCAACTCTTCCATCTGAAATTTCATTTACTGTTCGTATTGGATTATGGTCTTCAACCAACTGCTGTCTCCACTCCGCTGAAGGATCATCTTTAAGGAATTCCAAATATTGACGACGCAGATATCCGCTCATAGAGTACACAGACGAAAATTTATCAGGATGAGAGAGACCGTACACTATTGATGCTCCTCCCCCCATTGAATAACCGGCTATGAACCGGCTATCTTTACGTCCATCAACATTATAGTTCCTTTCAATATAGGGTATAAATTCAAGAAAAAAGAAATCTTCATATTTCCAGTGAGGAGCATTAAACCAAATCATATTGTTCTTATTTCCTTCCGGACATACAATTATCATTTCCTCCATCTCTCCACAATTTATCAGACTATCTGCCACTACACGAAGATTACCATATGTCTCCCAATCCGTACACGAACAATTGCCTCCATGAAGCAAATAACACACGGGATATTTTTTATTCTTTTCTTTACCATAAGATTCCGGCAAATAGATGGAATATTCACGCGACGAGATTCCTTCAAGAAGTTTACATGGCATACTTGTATTCACAATTTTTCCATTAGAAAAAACTTCCCCCGCCAACACGACAGAAAAGAGAAAGAATAATATTTTTTTATATCCAAGTATTGATTTCATTCTTTATACATTAAAACTTTACAACTGTTTTATATCCATCATATAATATTTCGCGTTCAGATATTCCATTTTTAGATATAAGGATCACTTTTATATTTCTCCCCTCTCTTCTATTACCAAACTTTCCACTTTTATCAAAAATGGTAAATACCCTTTTCTTGTTGTTCCACTCCATCTTTATCTCACTAAATAGTCCAGACTCATAATCATAGTTATTACCATTATCTTCATAAAGACAAAATTCACCATCAGCGTCATTGAAAATACGTATTTCAAAATCTGCCCCTGACAATGATGAAGTGGTAGTAAGTTCAGTCGATAAAGGAATAATGCTACCTGCACGCACAAAAGCTGGAATATTCTCTATTGAAACCCCCGTTTCATACCACCCATTATTGCTAGCATAACTATTATCACGAAAATCATACCATCCACCTTCTGTTTCAGGCAAATATACACACATTTGATTTATTTCAGGTTCTAAAACAGGAGTAACCAATAATGAACGACCGAACATATACTGATATTTCAATGACAGTGCAGTAGTATCCGTTGCAAAATCCATCACCAAAGGACGCATGATGGTTCCACCACGGAATGTTACATCCGCAGCACAAGAATAAATATAAGGGAGCAATGAATAACGTAACGAAAGAGCATTACGGGATATTCGCATAACATCTTCGCCATAATTCCAGAACTCAGTATTGCTCATATAGCCATGCACACGCATTAACGGCAGATAGACTGAAGTCTGCAACCATCTCAAGAATCTTTCATGATAGTTTTTATCTGTATATTGATTAGAAGGACGGAAAAAGCCTCCTGCATCATATGTCCACCAAGGCAATCCGCACACTGATATACCTAACCCGGCCACAATCTGACGTCTAAGGGTTTCCCAATCATTACCGACATCACCCGACCATGTGGCTACCCCATAACGTTGTATACCGGGGAAAGCACTTCTTGTAAAAAGCATCGCACGTTTATTATCAATATCACGACGGAATCCTTCATAGACAGCCTTATTAACAATCAGCGGATAAGCATTTCTAAACATCTCTCCCGGATATTTTCCATTACAAACCTTGCGGTCCAAAAGGTCATCATTCTCCGGTTCAGTAGCATCCAGCCACAAAGCATCTATATTGTATCTGCCAACAAGACTGTCGCGCATATTGGCCCAATAATAATCAGCTGCATTCTGATTGAAAAAGTCTACCCATTGGGTACCGTTTATATAATAACCTTTTTGCGAGAAATCCTAACCTAGACATGAAGAGGGATCTATCTTTGACCATATTGACAGCATAAATTTCATATCCATTTTATGCAGGCTGTCGGTCATCTCTGCCGGAGAAGGATAAAACTCTTCATCGAAACGCATTGCATTCCATCCGTATTTACCCCAATACTGCCAATCCTGGACTATCATGTCAACAGGTAAAGATTCTTTTCTAAAACGGTTTGCTACATCCAGCAGTTCTGATTGTGAATGAAAACGCTCGCGGCAATGTATATATCCCAATGCCCACAAAGGCATCATTGGTATGCCACCAGTTAACTCACGATAAGACGATATAACTTCATCAGGCTTTCCTGCAAAAAAGGTATAATCAATACCATTTGATACAGGCGAACTAAACACTGTCGTATCATCTACTTTTCTATAATATACTTTAGGAGAATCTTCTTTAGTCAGTTCTGAAACAAGTTTATGACGTCCTTCAGACAGTTTCACTATCACAGATGTTGTTGGAGGAAGCCACAAATTATTCATATCAATCACAGTACTGTCATCTATAACAAGATTATGTCTGCGAGCCATCCTGCTGCCTACGTCAAGCATCAATGAATAGCGTCCGGATTCTTTAATGTCCAATTCTGCCGTAAAGATGTTACTATGACGGACCTCTGTCACACCACCTGTTGTAGAAGTAACATTTACAGTAGTTGCATGTCCTTCTCCTGCTTTAGGTTTCATATCTACATAATCATCACACGGATTGAAGTCTGTCAGCCCATAGTTATTCCACAACAATCCATAACCTTTATTCGACATAATAAAAGGGATTGATATCTGTGTATTAACATGTGTAAGCCTTCTTGTAAGTCCGCGCACATCAAGATTATTGTCCTGGAACTGCCCCAGTCCGTAAAGATGTTCGTCTTCGGGAGAATGAAAGCCTTGCATAGAAATATAAGTTCTGCCATTCTGAATTTGTGAAGGAGAAATATTATGTTCTTTTTCTTTCAGCAACAATCTACCATCAGGTGATAAGAAGGTTATTGTATTTTCAGAAACCTCTATTACCAATTTCTTCAATATTATTATGTCTTTACCATTTCTTTTTACCGATTTAAAACGTACAGACTTACCTTCAACATATACCATTTCAGGAAGTTCATAAACTTCACCCACTTTTTTTACTATTCTAACAGCATTATCGGCCAAAGGCATGACTATTATACTGTCATGTCCTCTCCAAAAGCACAATTCATTATTGTCACTTACGGTTGCATTAATATTACCACATACAAAAGTTGATAATAATATAAAATATAAAAAACACACGTTTCTCATAAGAAAAGACAAAATCAATATATTCTAAAGTTACCAGAAACATGAAGCATAGATAACATATATACCATACCTGAATAATATCTATATTTACCTATTGGGAACTCCTGTTTCCATAAATCAGAGACATATTTTTTAGCTAAGGCCTTATTTTTCAAAGCAAAAGCGCCAACAGCATTAGCACCTGCCATACCAGACGAATATTCTCCGGTTGGATTATTTCCGTTCAAATCAAACTGTCCATGCTTAAAATCATCCGATTCAAAAAAACTCAACAAACGTTCCATCATATCAGATTGGTTGGTCTTATCCTTTCCAAACATATAGTAATCCATCCCCACATTCATTGCACAACGTATTGCATCATACTGATAACGTCTTGCATCATAGTCTTCTTTCCAATCGGGTTGATGCGGAGCACCATCAAAGCATGAGTAATCAGGGAAAAGACCAGTTATAGGATGTGAAGCTTTGACTAATAATTTTCGTGCTGCATCAGGAGTCTTTGCCCAAAAATCTTTATTTGAATTACTCCATAAAGCCCATAATTCAAAAAAAGCAGGCAAGTTATATGAAGGATCAGTAAAGTTCCACATTTCTCCTTTAGGAACAAAAGTTATTAAAAAAGAATCCGTATTAAACATATTACGTATTTCTCCTTTATCTCCTTTTGACATAATATCATAAAGAATCTGCTGTCCCTCCTTTTCATAATTTATCTCTCCATTATTTCCCCACCTATGTGAAGCAAAAAACAAAGATGTAATAAAATATACTTCTCCATCAGTAGCGCAACTAGGTTCCACTCCTATTTTGCTGCCATCAGTATTACATTGCCATGCAAAATAGCCTTGCCATTTACCAGATTTATAATGCATATTCTTTTTAACCCATCTCCAAATACGGTCAAATTCTGTACGTCTATCCATCTGCACACTTATCATCATACCATAAGACATTCCCTCAGTACGTACATCATTATTTCCTGTATCCAATATATATGCTGTTGTATCAGAATCTTCAAAATAAACTTTGGTTGTAGGATTAACAAAAAAATGATTCCATATATCACTTATTTTCTTGTTAGTTTCTCTATCTGATATACCTAAATATTCTTTAAACAGATTTTTATATACTTTTGTATAGAATGAACCTTCTTCTATTGTTGTAGCTTTACATTCCACATACCACAATATACCAGCTACAAAAAACAAAACACTATATAATATATTTTTCATAATTAATTAATATAAAAAGCTCATCATTTAGAGAACTCCCACCAATCAAGATTAAATAATTTACAACCTTTGCGGCCACGGAATACAAAATATACATCATGCACTCCGGTAACAGCAGTTTTAACTTCACTATTAAATGTTTTCCATTCTTCCCATCCACCTGTTGTAGGAATGTTGACTTCTGCAATCTTATTTCCTGCAATACTGTCTGTGCGTACTTCAATTGTACCTCCACGCAAAGCACTGGCAGCAGTTATGCGGAAAGATTTTGGTCCTTTTTTACCAAAGTCCACTTCTCTTACCTTTATATAATCACCATTATGAATTTCAGAAATATAAACTCCAGTCTTTGCATTTGGTTCGGACTTGACTCCTTCTGAAAAAGCAATTGTTTCGGCTTCAACTCTTCTGTAAGGATTAAATGTAGAAACAGGTTTTACTCCTTCTTTGGTAGCATTTATTATAGGGAAAGTGCCATCCGGATTATATTTGAATTCCTCAATAGCCACTGAACGTCCGAATCCACCTCCACCTGGCAATTTGCCGGTGTGATAGAAGAAGTACGAATTGCCCTTATAATCGGCTACACCACAATGATTAGTAAAGGATCCTGTGTCCTGAAGCGGCATAATCTCACCCATATATTTCCACGGTCCTTCAGGACTGTCACCCATAGAATATGCTATATGCTCAGGCACTCCACCCGCAGCATAGAGCAGATAGTATTTACCATTCCGCTTGTAGAACCAAGGTCCTTCTGTATATGTATCTTTATATTTCTGTCCCTTTATTCTCTTTTCAGGATTTGGTGCACCAAAACTTTCAACTGTCTGTTCCAGTTTTTTTACTTCCCCCTTAATCGATACCATATCCTCATTAAGTTCTGCAAAATAAATATTCGGATTTCCCCAATACAAATATGCTCTACCATCATCATCAATAAACACAGACGGGTCTATAAAATCCCAATTACCATCATACAGCGGCTTTCCTATAGCATCACGGAAAGGTCCTGTAGGACTATCTCCCACAGCCACTCCTATTGCCATAGCATTACTTAGTTTTGAGTGCAGACACACATACCAGTAGAACTTTCCGTTACGTTCTATACATTGTGCTGCCCAGGCTCTGTCATCAGCCCAACTGAATGATTCTATAGCTAGCGGAGAGCCATGATCTGTCCAGTTCACCATATCTGTAGTGGAATAAACCCTCCATTCCTGCATCCAGAAAAAATCTGCTTTATCTTCATCATGTCCTGTATACAGATATAAAGTATCATTATGCACAAGTGGTGCCGGATCGGTTGTAAACCATGTTTGTACTACAGGATTTTGTGCTGCAGCACCAGATACCAATGTTAGTGCAGCCAAAGCAAATATATTTTTCATGTCTTTCATAATCATCATTTTTTAGTTATTACCAATCCTCCATTCTTTGGAATGGAAATCTTAAGTTCTTGTTTTTTATTTATTTTTATCTCCGAAGCTTTACCATTAAGTTTAGCATCATCAGAGTATAATGTTACTGTTTCGCCGGCATTGAAGAAAGAAGAAAGGTCCAGATTCAATTTTAAAGTCTCGTCCTGTGCATTTACTCCTGAAACAATCCATTTGTCACCATGCTTGCGTGCCATTATTATATATTTACCGGGATATCCATCTATGAACTTGACATCATCCCAAGTTGTAGGAACCTTCTTCATGAAGTCCACAGCCCATACCGGTGCATCTGTCAGATTATTCGGTGCCATTGCAAAATGCTGTACAGGACTCTGAAAAAGAACTGCAGTAGCCAGTGCAAAAACATCAGAAGTAACCCTGCGGCTGCCTCTAGGTTCGTTGGCTGCATTATAAAATTTGTTTAACGTACTGCCACCGAAGTCCATGCTACCTATAGTGTTGCGCACAAACGGATGAATACATGCATTGAATGCATCTGCATCGCAGCTTCCCTGTGAGAAATTCATATTCTCACTGGCAAGAACAGCCTCACTGGCTGCATAGTTCGGATACATTCTCTCCCATCCTCTTGGAATCGTACAACCATGAAAGATAACCAGTAATCCATAATCATTAGCATCAGCAAGTATATCTTCATATAGTTTCATTGCCATTTGTTTGTCACTTCCAACGAAATCCACCTTAATACCCTTTATGCCAACCTTCTGCATCCACTGCATTTCTTTTCTGCGTTTAATGGTATTATCCATTTTTCCACGAGGTCCCTGGGGTGCATCATTCCAATAACCATTTGAGTTATACCAAAGATAGAGACCTACATTCTTTGATTTCGCATAACGTGCCAGTTCTTCCACCTTGTCATACCCCACCTGTGTATCCCATAATGCATCAACTAGTACTGTACGGTATCCCATGTCGGCACAAAAATCAATATATCGTTTCTGGTCATTGTAAGTCATACTGCCATCACCGGCAATAATCCAACTCCATGTACCGCAACCATACTCTGCAGTATAGTCCTTTGAAGCTTCATACAAAGGCTCTACAACGTCAAAAGGTACAGTAGTTTCAACTATTGGTGCCAAAGTACGTCCTACAGTAATAGTTCTCCAAGGTGTCTTTCCAGGAAGAGCCATTCCCGGTACTGAAGTTCCGTTGCCATTGAATTCTCCCGGATTAGGAAATCCTATTTTATACGTATTACCGTTACCTCCCATCAAGTGTGATGCACAATAATAACTGTCAACCCCAGTTTCTGAAACAAGAATCCATCCTTTATCGGAATTACGGAACAGACACGGGAAAGTATATCCTTCGCCCCATCCGTTGCTTCCTGTAGCAGCATCCAATGTATATGGAGTTTCATAACTTGGAGAAGTTCTGGCAAAACCACCCATCGGACCACTCTGAGGGCAAAGGAAAGTTGTAGTTCCATCAGGCATTGTAAACCCTGTAGCCTCATCTTCTATCACGCAACAAAGTGTATTTCCCTTAGGATAAACCGTATAACGAAAAGCCACATCATTGTTTGAGACACTGAATTCCACGTCAAACGCCGTCTTACCATCCTTCATAAACGGTACAATAGCCTTACCTGCACTATATTTAACACTACTTTTCTTTATATTAGGCAGATTATACTCGTTCTCTATTAGAGAAACTTTTACATCTTCACCTATTGACAGCCCTGATGTGAAATCTCCAATATTTGTCTTCATACCAAGAGGAGATGATGCTATGAACAACTCATCATCGTATGTCACACTATATGTGGCCTTACCGTCAGTGTCCGAAACCATCACTACTAATCTTCCGTCCGGACTTGATATTTTTCTTTCTGCTGCACTTACACACATTCCCATACAAATGAGACAACAAAAAAACAAATGTTTTCTCATAATCCTCAATATTTTAAAATTTACAATATTATGTATGATGCCTACCTATTAAAAACTATATATAAAACTGTTATCATTACTAATGCGATTATCTTATTCGCTTATAATCAAAGAAGTCTACATCCACATATCCTCCCTGAGACTTGGTAGCATAATTGAATATGGCATATTTAGTACCCATAAAGAATCGTCTGTAGTCGAATACCATCCTGAAATCACTACCTATCTTTTTCCAATTCTTATTGTCATAGCTATAATAGAAAGAAGCTATATCTTTATTCAATCGGAAATCACCATCGATACGCAAAAACACACAATCTGATTCAAGTTCAACCTTCTCCATTACTTTTCTGTCAATACCGGTCACCTCTTTCTTCTCATCACTCAGACTAACAACTTCCGATTTCATATTAAGATATTTTTTATCACCTTCACATGACAAAGCAAGAATTCCAGCATCACCATTGAATGCGCTGAATCCTGCCACATCGCCATCCTTCATAGCCGAGATATCAAAAGAAACGACGGCTTCACAGCGCGGACCTTCCATACGCTGGGTCAGAGTGTTAGGAGCAAGGAATAAATTATCCACAACCCTGGCAGTCTTCAGTCTGAGGTAACCTGGTCTTTCTTTCAGACTCCAACAAGAATCCACAGGATTATGATTCCATTGCCAGTTCAGTTTAAGACTACCGTCATTAAAGCTGTCACTAACCACCAGTCCTTCTGATTGATATCCCTGTACAGGCTTTTTCATTACTTCCGGCACACGACCGTTTTCATCTCCGAGCATAGGCCATCCGTCAACCCAACGGCAAGGCATCACCGTAAGCACACGGCCCACACCACCTCTATCCTGGAAAATAACTCCGTACCAATTACCCTTACCATCGTCTACTATGGTACCTTGTGCCACATATGGAAATCCTCCAAGAGCATCCTCAAGTATCACACGTTTTTCATATGGTCCGGCTATGTTGTCGGCTCTATAACAAACCTGACGTCGCTTGCCTCCCACAGGCCATGAAATCATTATCAGATAATATTTTCCATCGTGTTTTATAACTCTACTACCTTCAAGAAGTCCGTTCTCTTCACTGTCGCGTTCGAATACTTTTGTATCAAGTCCACCTTCCAGAACACCTGTCAGATCCGGTTTCAACTCACGTAACTGTCCTGTTCCGTAGAATACATATACCCTGCCATCATCATCGAAAAACAACGAAGCATCATGAAAATGCGGGGTACGCGCCAACAAAGTCCATTCCCCTGCAGGATTATCTGTAGTATATACATATCCCTTATAAGGGGTGTCGTTTGGAGAAAAATAGGCATAATACTTTCCATCTCTATATCTTAAAGATGTAGCCCACTGTCCTCTTCCATATACTGTACCACCTTCCAGATTATAAGAAGTCTTATCATCAAGCTTGTCATACAGATAATTAATGATTTTCCAGTTCACCAAATCCTTGGAATGCATTATCGGCGCACCAGGCATAAGATGCATAGTAGTGCTTACCATATAATAATCGTCACCAACACGGATTACGTCCGGATCTGGCACGTCGGCCCATAATACAGGATTTGTGAAAGTTCCATTGCCATTATCACTCGACTGTGCCGCCGATTCACCACCACACATACATCCCAGAGCCAAAATAAAAGAGAATAAAAAATGTTTTTTCATGGATTTATACTGTTTAAATTATTTATTCGTTATAACATAATCACAACTACATTACCTGAAAATGATGAAAAGACAGTACGTTTATATTTTATCCCATCAACAGTAAACCCGGTTACAGCTGTCGCATCATCCAGATTCAACTCCCTGTAATAATTCTTTACGTTATCTACACCGGAAAAATCAATTAACAGACTGCCTAACGTAAGATAACGCATCCCATGGTTACCTGTAAAAAAATTCTCATCAAGTAATTTCCGTGCTTCAGCATTCCTCCCTTGAAATATCAGTTCCCTTACATCACCCAAATACCGACTGGCACCAGATTTATCATTGTTATAAGGTGAACCAGACCAAAATGTTTCTTCATTCAACTGAATCTCTTCATGGTCAATACCACCATAAACCATCGCCCCTATATGGGAATTACCCACGGGAAGTGCTTCCCACCAATTTTTTGCAGGATTAGAATACCATAGTCTGAGATTTTCAGCTCCTATTCCATTTACAAGAGATATTAAAACAAATACTAAAAAAAATCTCATAAGACACAAATCTTAATCTTTAAAACCATCTGATACGAACTGTAAACACATATACAAAGCCGAATGCCAGTATTCCCAATCATGTCCGCCATCTCTCACCCTAAACTGACATCCAATACCGGAATTCCTCATTGCATGGAAAAACTCAATATTTCTATCCAACAAAAAATCATCATCGCCACAATCAATGAACCATTCAACAGTTCTTAATTCTGCTTTAGTCTGATCATTTGCATTTTCTACAAATTTCACACAGCTACGTTCTTTAACAGCCCGTGTCAATATTGCAAGTTTATCATCAGGATTATCATATTTTGCCGCCCCAAACTCAGGTATATCCATAAGGGCACTCATTGCATATACCGATGAAAATTTATCAGGATACCACAGCCCGTAAGCTGTAGCCCCACCTCCCCCCATTGACAAGCCAGCTACCGCCCTGTGCGACTTGTCACTTATAACATTATATTTTTTCTCAACATAAGGAAGCAGTTCCTCAAAGAAGAAACTTTCATATTTCCATCCCGGCATGTTAAAATACCCGTTCCAAAAACCCTTATATATATCACCACCGGCATCCGGCATAATAATAACCATTTCATCTGCCTCACCTGAGTATATTAGTCTGTCGGCCACTTCCTGTAAATGTCCTCGCCACAGCCAGTCACGGTCTGTTTGCGACATTCCATGAAACAAATAAAGCACTGGATATTTCTTATCATCCTGATAAGATGGTGGTAAATAAACAGAGTAATTTCTGGAAGTTTTCAGAATATTACTGAAAATACTATCACTTACTACCTTACTGCGCGAAAACAGCTGCAAGGGTATAATAAAGAGAAAAATAAAAATAATTTTTTTTTCCATAGTTCCATGTTTTTATAATGCAAAAATATTACCATATGAATCGAAATTCAAATTTTTATGTTACAAATATAATAACATACGTTACATCAGTGGGGAAAAGTATTTCCATAGAGTACAAATATATAGCGCCAATATTACACGTCCTAATATAAAAACCTAAAAATCAAGACAATACCCCTATAGAGTAAAGCATAAAAAAATTATATGTAGTAACACACAACAAAACTTATGAAACATCTGTGACACTTATTTATAAAGCATTATAGTATCTTTGCGATTGTAAAGATTACACAACTATATCATTAAACACACGTAAAATTTCAATTAATTTAATCATGAAAAATCAAATCAAATTATTAGCATTAGGCGCATTGGGAGTTATAGCAACTTCGTGTGCAGAAAGCGGATTCAAACCGGAACCGGGAACTCCTGTTTTCAAAGATTTCATTTATACAGGAAACGACGACGTATACACCAATAATCCTTTGAGTGAAGATGAATTCTACAGTCCTATCTTGCAAGGATGTTACCCTGACCCAAGTATCTGCCGTAAGGGAGACGACTATTATCTAGTATGTTCTTCATTCGCCATTAATCCAGGTGTACCTATCTTCCATTCAAAAGATCTTGTAAACTGGAAACAGATAGGTCACGTCTTGGACCGTCCTTCACAGCTTAAGGTAGAAGATACAGGAATAAGCGCAGGTATATATGCACCAACCATAAGATATAATCCAAACAATGATACCTTCTACATGATTACAACTCAATTTGCCGGAGGTATCGGAAACATGGTTGTAAAAACTAAAGATCCTATGCAGGGATGGAGCGACCCAATAAAACTGAACTTCGAAGGTATTGACCCTGACATCTTCTTCGATGACAATGGTAAGGCATACATAGTTCATAACGATGCACCAGAAAAAGCCTTATACGAAGGTCACAGAGTAATAAAGGTTTGGGAATATGATACAGAAAAAGACCAGATTATTCCAGAAACAGACAAGGTTGTTGTAAACGGTGGAGTAGACCTTTCTAAAAAACCTATATGGATAGAAGCTCCACATCTTTATAAAAAAGACGGCAAATACTATCTGATGTGTGCTGAAGGTGGTACTGGCGGATGGCATAGCGAAGTTATATTTATAGCAGATAGTCCTAAAGGTCCGTTCAAACCAGCTCCAAAGAACCCTATACTTTCTCAAAGACATTTGCCAGCTGACAGACCAGAGAAAGTAGACTGGGCTGGACACGCTGATTTAGTAGAAGGACCAGACGGTAAATACTATGGTGTATTCCTGGCAATACGTCCAAATGAAACAAACAGAGTAAATACAGGACGTGAAACATTTATCCTTCCTGTAGACTGGACTGGCACATTCCCTGTTTTTGAAGGTGGTCTGGAACCACTGAAAGCAAAGCTTAAAATGCCTCAAGGTGTAAAAAACATGACAGGAAAAGACGGTTACTTCCCTAACGGAAATTTCACTTTCAGCGACTCATTTACAACAACCCCACTTGATTACCGTTGGGTTGGAGTAAGAGGAGCAAAGGAAGGATTTGTTTCTACTACTACAGAAGGGCTCAGCATAACACCTTATGAGACAAACATAAAAGCTAAAGTTCCTACATCAACATTGTTCTATCGCCAGCAACATATAAACTTTACCGCAACAACAACTCTTTCATACATTCCTCGTACTGAAAAAGATCTTGCAGGTATTACATGCTACCAGAGCGAAAGTTTCAACTATGTGTTCGGTGTAACTAAAAAGGCTGAAGACAACTATTTGGTTTTGCAACGTACAGCAAAAGGTAGTTCTACTACAATTGCTAGTGTAAAAGTTGAAGACACAACACCTATCAAGCTGCAGGTTGAAGCCGAAGGAAACAACTATACATTCAGTTATGCTACAGGAAAAGATGAATTCAAAAATTTGGGAGAAACAGTTTCGGGAGATATTTTGTCGACAAACGTAGCAGGCGGATTTACAGGTGCTATGATAGGGCTTTATGCTACTTCCGGTAATGATGCAACCATACAATAATAAATACTGATTAGCTAATAAATCATTAAAAAAGGTATAGAGTAATGACTTTATACCTTTTTTCGTTTCAAAAGATTAATACATGAACAATACCAGAATTTCTCTTTATATCAACATGTCTGTTATTATAACTCAAGTTTCGGATTTTAAATTTATCTCCACCCAGAAACTCATGCCTGGATTTTCACGGAAGACATATCCAATTTTATCAATTATTCAAAGACTGTTTGTGTCAAGTTCTAAAATTCCAGGAACCCTTTATCGTCTGACAGCTGTCGGACGATTGTCTGACACGTGTCGGAAATTCGTTTGACAGCTGTCAGAAACTCATCCGACACGTGTCAAACGACAAAGAGTTATATCCGTTTGCAACGTACTTTTAGAGATTCTATAAGATATTTACAAATTAAATGAAAACCATAATGTTCCCAAGTTATAAGTTTTGTGATGGACAGTTAACTGACTATTCCGAAATGGAAAAGAAGTACCGCAAGAACGAGAATAATTATTATGCGTTATTGAAGTGATATGTGAAGGATGTGAAAGTGAAATGTGGTATGAATATACTTAGAATTATGACATTATTGTCTTATCGCAATAATATCAATCAACTGGCAGGATTAATAAATCTTTTATTTAACGTCTATAACAAATCTTCTATAAGCAGTAAGAGATGAAACACCATCATCAGTTAAAACTAATATAACATGGAAATTCTTCCCTCTTGCATCATCTGGTATAATGACCTTGCATTTCCCCATATTATCATAATTCAGGCTAACAGTTCTTTTATAGCTTCCTGGTTCATTATACACCATCCACTCATAATGCAAATCATCATTATCAGGATCGAACGAAGAAGATGCATCCAACAATAATGTTTCTCCTGCTGATACCTCAATATTGATATGATTGTAAGTAGAATCATTGTTTATAACAACTATTGGGTGATGATTGGCTTCTGAATATTCAGAAGTAGTTGTCCATATCATCCTTGCAGCAAAATCGTTCAGAATATGTTCCTTCCATTTATTTATAGCATTAACACCTTCTGGTGCACTAGCATACATATAGTATGTATCATACTGTGCTTCACTCTTACCAGATTTTTCTATAAAATCCATACCTCTTACACCTGCAACAGGTTCTTTTGAAAACCTTCCTCCCCATCCACCGTATGAGACACTGTCGGGCACATTTAATCCGTTAGCCAAAACATAAAGGAAAGAAGGTGTATCTCCCTCAGCTGCCCATTTTCTGTCGGGATATATTGCTCCGAACGGTTCTTTTGACTGCACATTCTCTGCTATCCACTCATCAGACGGACCACATCCGTAAACCTGAGTATTGCGTATATACTGTATTTCAGGAAAATGCTTTGCAATCCATGCCCCGGCATCGTCTTGTCCCAACACATCGTATATACGTATCTTAGCAACAAACCTCTTAAACTCCTCAGAAGTTCTACTTTCATGAACTTTCCATATTGCCTGAGCTATGGTATTCATACCACTCCATGCTAAAAGCCACACTGGTCGGGAATCACTCTGCTTATCGACAGCAGAAATAATGAGTTCAGAACCAGGAGAATCCTTTCCTTCGCCTACACCTGCCATGTTCGAAACAGCTTGCCCACGTTTCACAACAGATTTCAGATAATCAGCATCAGTAAAGCCATCGGAATGTTTCCTCAACATGGGCAAAACCATTGAATAACCGTCTATCACTTTTATAATTTCAGCAGTCCAGTCCGGACAATCTATCCATGAGGAGGAACTTATTATTCCCTCAATATCTACAACATCCGAACAAACCAAAAGATGTATCAATGATTGTGTGTCATCAGGATCTGCACCACCCAAATCGGTAGCCACAATCAATCTTTGTTTACATGATGTACTTTGGGCAGAAACTACAAAAGTACAAACTAAAGCAATAAATAAAAATAACAGCTTTTTCATATCCATATTATTTCATGCAGTAAATATAATAAAAATACCGGTCCGATGAAATGCTTGTTCACCTAGAACCGGTATTTAATAATAAACCTACTTTAATTAAAGAATCCCAAACTTATGAACAAGAATAACTTGAAAATACTTATTTATTTAAAGAAATACTCTTAATCGTTATAGGTTTGCCTCCTGTAGACCAAAATCCTACTATATACAGATGAGAAGGATCAAGTTTTATACCTTCAGCATTAGTCATATTCTGCAGATTGACATTTATTACAGTAGAACTACCAAAATCATACATTGCAGGTGATGTCCAATATGAATTTTGGTCAAATAGTCTGAAAGATGCTCCACAATCATTAGGTGAAGCCAATTCTACTCTTATAGAGCTGTACTCATGCAAATCTAGTCCATCAGCATATTGCCATCCTCCAAAACCATATTTTCCTGTAATGAGTGTAGAAGTTTCTTCATCAAACGATCCATCTTCCCATATTGAAGGATTGAAAAACTCTTCTTTTAAAATAAATGGAGAAAGGACTTTTACTGAAACAGAAAGTTCTTTTCGGTCCTGACTGTCTGTTACATATGAAATTGTAAGAGTAGCCTGTCCTTCGGATACAGCTACTATTTTACCTACTCCATCAACCTTAACAACAGAATCATCAGATGAAGCAAGAGTTACTTCGTGTGTAATCATACGTGTAGATCCATCAGAATAGACAGCCTTAACATTTATATATTCAGCATCACCCATAACCAATTCAATATTATCCGGCGTTCCAACGAATTCAAGTCTTTCCAACTCTCCATTAACAACCACACCTTCAGCGTACTCCTTAAACCAATGATACATAGGCCAAGGGCATGCTTCTGGATCATTAAGGAAGGTGTAGTTTCCCAGTTCGCCAGGTATATCTTCAAAAGCAGCCAACATTTCAGAATCTGTAGTAAAGAACAGCCATGAGACATTACCGGACTTATCGGCTATATACTTAAAGTTTGCCCCGAAACCTTTTCCTCCAGCTTCTCCTGTTATACTCTTTCCCCAAGTAGCATCGTATTTCTTCGGGGCCCAATCAATTTCTGTCACCATTATAGGTGCAAATTCTGCAACAGGACCAACCTGTGCATCCCATCCACGCTGAAAAGCTTCATAACCTCCTCCTGTAGAAGAACCAATACCTTCAGAGCTGTCTTCTTCTGCATCACTGCCATACCATCCGGGGTAACAATGTACTGCAAATCCAATATTCTCCCCTTCAATCCTATGAGTAGCATATCCTGCATACGAAGACTGATAGGCTAAACCTGGTACCCATATTATATTATTACTATTATTAGAACGGATTTTATCTACAATAGCCTGAAAATATTCCTTCATATTTGCAAAACAAGCTTCACCACTGCTTCCAAATTTGCCATCCGTACCTTTGATATTTACCGGTTCATTAGCCAATTCAAACATAATACCGGTATTATTCTTCAGTTTACTGTGTTTTGACACAATATCCCACACTTTCAACAAGAATTCTTGATAAGTGTCACCAATCTCTATACCCTCGTAACCCTCACCATTAGGACAGACTCCAGGCGGACGCATAACTACATACATTCCTTTTGATAAAAAATATTCGGCCATAGGAACAAACAGTTCATCTAGATACTTGCGGAAACGTACTTCTGAAAATCTTTCATGCCCTTCATAACGAACAGAAGGTTTATTGGGGTCATCACTCCAGTATGGATCAAGATGCATACGCACAAAATTAAATTTCCAACCGGCATCCAGAATTTCGTCTACCATACGTTTATTATAACTCAAACATCCGTTTACATCATAATTTGACCATCTGTTACTATTGAAAAAAGGACTATATGTCTGGGTAAAGCCATGAAGATTTACAATTTCTCCTTCAGCATTTTTCAGATAACGACCGTCAACATGTAATTCAGGTAGTGTCACTATAGGTTCCGGTTCTGGATCCGGCTCAGGTTCTGGTTTCGGTTCCGGAGTAGGTTCTTCAACAGTTGGCGGTTCTTCTATTAATTCTTTATCACTACAAGAGAAGAGAAATTGTCCTAATATAAAACATGTAATGATAAGCTTTATTCGATATTTCATATTGTTAAATTTATTCAGATCATACAATCGAGTATAACCCCATTCATTGGCTTTCCTCTTAGAGATTCCACATCGAATCAGATTGGATATTCTCGTCTTAGGGTTTTTCCAAGATTTCCATATACACATTCGTATGCGACGTCGTAACCATTCGTCCGTTTCAAGGAGAAGACGTTTCATGTTGGCAAGGTGGTAATAGCCTATCCAACCTCTTATATATTCCTTAAGTTTTTGCTTTCTACGTTCATAACCCATTCCATTGCTACGACCTGTAAGCTCTTTCAAGCGGAGCTTCATCTTGACTTTAGATTTGGAGTGTACGCATAATTCAAATTTACCTTTGGAGTTATAAAAGGAATAACCTAAGTATTTTACACCTTTGACATATGAGACTGTTGTCTTTTCCTTGTTTACTCTCAAATGAAGTTTACCCTCGATAAATCGGGTAATAGATTCCTTAGTTTGTTTCGCCGCACTTTTACTTCGGCAGAATATCATTGAATCATCGGCATACCGAACAAAGAGATGACCTCTTCGCGTTAGTTCCTTGTCGAGTTCATTAAGCATGATATTACTTAATAGGGGACTTAAAGGACCACCTTGAGGAGTGCCTTCGTGGCTCGCCTCAAACATACCATGATTCAGGATTCCGCTGCGGAGATATTTGTGTATAAGACTAACCACTCTTCCATCCTTTATTGTACGGCTCAGTATTTCTATCAGACGACTGTGGCATACGGTATCGAAGAATCGCTCGAGGTCAAGGTCTACTACATATTTGTAACCTGAATTGACGATGTCTTTCGCCCTGCGTAATGCAGCATGACAACCACGTCTCGGACGAAAACCGAAACTACTTCGGCTAAACTGAGCTTCGTAGATGGGGGTCAGTACTTGGGTGATGGCTTGCTGTATCAGTCGGTCTACAACGGTCGGTATTCCTAACTGTCGCATCTTGCCGTTATCCTTAGGAATTTCCACTCTAAGGACAGGATTGGGACGGTAGCTGCCGTCAAGCAAAGAGCGTATCAAGCTTTTCTTGTTGGCGAGGAGCCATGGGAAAAGTTCGTCACATGACATCTTGTCGATACCGCCACACCCTTTGTTTCTGACTACAGTCTTATAAGCCTTATTCAGATTATCGGGTGAAAGAATAGCTTCCAGAAGATGCTCTCTGTCTAATGGTACTTCCACGACATTGTCTTCAACCATCCATATGAAGGTCTGCGCTCCCACATACCATTCAGATTCCGTCTTAGCTCTCTGAGGGCAGCCTAAAACTTCAGTTCCAGTTTTGTGCATTCTCTCCCAAATACGGTAGTTTTCAATTATTATCGTTTAAATAAAGTTCTGTCCTTCACAAACTTATCGACACGTTTGCTACTATGACATCTGCTGACTTCTCACGGCAAGCTTTACTCCGCTGATTTCGATTTTTTTTTTTCACTATTCTCATGCGTCCGTGAGACCTCCTCGGATAAGGGTATTAACTTTCCATCTTATGTCTGCTCCATTTTTTCGCAAGCTCAAGGAAAATCCATCAACAGTTCCGAATAGCTATAGGGCTTTGGTTTGCTTTGCAACCTTACCCACGGTTATATGCCTTATATGAAGTTTCTGTTCGTCAGACCAGATGTTTGCCACCAGCTTCCTTTAGATTCCACCTCGCGATGGACACCCTTGCTTTTGGCTGTATGATTCCCGCTATTAGGGCTCATTGGGGACTTGCACCCGTTAGCTAATACTCATGCTGAGCGTACATAATAATGGGCAGATAAAAATAATACCTGCCCATTAATATAATAGAAGATTGATTAATTTAGAAATTACTCAACATCAGTACCTCTCAATCCATTTACGAAACCTTCATAAGCAGGTTTACGATTGTAATTCAAATCCCACAATCCAACAGGCTCTCCACCTCTCCAACCAGAGTCGGCAGGACTATCTGTTGCACACCACTGAGTAATACCATACTGCTGGTTTACAGGAATAATCTCGAAATACTTACGGATTATAAATGTATAGAACTCTGCCATTTTCTGCTGCTGTTCCAATGTTACATTTTCTGTCTTTATACCTGTACCGAATGCTTTATCAACAATTCCCATATCCAACTCAGAAATCTTGACGAGCTTGCCTGATTCTGCCAGAATTCTGAACATATTAACAATGGCATCTTCTTGTGCCTTTTGATCTGCTTCGTTCAAAATGTAGCTGACATGCATTTGAGTTCCAATACCATCAATCTTAGTAACGCCGTCAGCTTCCCATCTCTTTATCCATTCTACCAAACTCTTGGCTTTCATGTTGCCATCCCACCATGATTCCAAATTAAAGTCATTAATGAAGAGTTTCAAATCAGAAGGATTTCCACCATACTCAGCAAAGTATTTACGAGTCTTTGATTCGAGAATACGTACATAGTCTATGTCACCAAGATAATCTGGCCAATAGAAATTTGCAGTAGGATCACCATTTTCTGCAGACTGAAGGTCATATATACCGTCGTGATCATCATCCGCTCCGGATACGGTTTCATTTGCCAAATCCCAAGCAGTTACATAACCTCCTGTAGCCTCCATCATACCTTTAATCCAATTATCCAAAGCCCATGTAAGAGTATCCTTCTTTTCTTCCGGTGTCAACGGTATAGCATTGGCCGATTTCTCATAATATAAACATACATCATCGAAGTACAAAGTTCCTACGTATGCACCAATATTAAACAATAAACGTGTTGCTCCCTCTCCAGTACAAGCTGTAGAAATAGTAACCTCTTTCCAATCAGTAGTTACCTGTAAAGCAGGGAAATCACCACAACCAATATATCCATTAGGATTTTGGAAGCCAACTCCTATGCTACTTTCTTTAGTTCCTTTTATTTTAAGGCGTAAGAAATAAACTGTTCCATTTGTGAAAGGAGTAGTTACCTCATAGCACAACTGCTTTTCCCACGATTGGGATTCTGAAGGATTTTCAACGACGCAAACACCATCGACTACAGAAGATGTATGACCACCCCATCCGCCTATAGGCGTACCACTGGAATAATCATCCTCTATTACAGAGACAGGAATTGCAACCTCACCGGCATTACTTTCGTAATAAATAGCCAAATCATCAATATAAATTGATCCAGCGTATGCTCCATAATTGAAAAGGAAACGGTCCGCACCGTCTTGAGCTGTAGTTGAAACCAATACTTCAGTCCAGTCTGTAGTAATATTCATAGAAGGGAAATCTCCACGACCACCATAATCTGCGCTATGCTGGAAAGACGCCCCCATACTTCCTTCAACACTACCTTTAACTTTAAAACTCAAATAATAAACTTGACCTCCTTCAAAAGGCAAATCAATAGCAGCTTGAGCTTCCCATGGATTTACAACACTTGGGTTAGTCATTTTTAAACACTTAGAGCCATCAGGTCCTTCATTGACTACTTCAAGAGTTGAATTGTTTCCCCATCCACCAATTGGATTACCATCTTCAAAGTCTGACTGATAAGCATATTTATTCGTAACACTTCCGTCACCTACAACTTCTTTATCAGCTATCAATGAATTCAAATATTTAATATTCTGCTGTGAATGCCATCCTAATGTATGACCATATATTGTCATGCCAGCAGCTTTGGCTTCATTCACAAAATTTGTAACATTATAAAAATTCATAGTGCCATCATCAGAAACGCAGGAAGCATATTTCATTTCATTACCAGCTGTCATTTCATCAAAATTAGATATTGCCAAGCTATGAACTTGTCCACCTGCGACAAAATCATTGGCTCCCAATGCAATACCCAACTTAAAGTTGGGATTTGCAGTACGGTCAACATATGTTTTTAATGCATCATAAGCATTCAGATATTCATATTGTTCAATATTTGCCGGTTTCTCTACTTTAAATTCAGCAATCTGTTCGTCAGCACATGCTGCCATGAGAAGCAACATTGACAATGAACTTATATATAAAGATTTATTCTTCATAACCAGTACATATTTTTATTTAAAGATATTTATTTCTCATTATATGTAGGAGTGAAGGTAACTAATTTGTTTGTGCCACGAGTCTGTGCAACCAATGTATCCTTAGTAGCAACTTGCTTGAAACCATAATCTATACTATAGTCCAGATATATGACATCGCGATCTTTATTACCCCATGAATTTTTCTCTCCGTCTTCCACAAACTTTCCGCTTCCAGAAGCTACAATACCATCACTACCAGAGGTAATTGTACAGTTATCACCATCAAATGTAAGCAGCAAGTCACAAGTAACGGCCGTACCATTTTCATCATTAATAGATACTGGGAAAATTGCGGTATTAAGTGAACGAGAAGTCATTTCGCAAACCTCGTCCTTCTCTACAGATTCCTCGTGACGGACATTTGTGGTTATTGTACCATCAGCGGTTGTTATTTGGTCTATTCCACGACGCAAGTAAAAGCCATGCCATGGATTCATGTATTTCACACAATATAGCACATAGTCCTTGGGCTGTATGTTCCAATAAGCCGAATTAGTGCGTGCTGGCTGGTCTCCTTCTATCGATGGAGTACCAGTAATAATACGGTCAGCACCTTTCTGTCCTGTCATTAAAACAGGAATTACATAATTGTTGGTCAGAGCCTTCGGATCGGCAAAGAAAGCATCTTTGAGTTGTATTTCAACATATCCCCAATGATTGCCACCAAATCTAATCTGATTTCCAAGCATCTCATAATAATCGGCCGGCAAAGGAAGGACCGGAGAACCATCCTCAAAGGTCAGATTATCGCACAGAGAATTGTCTATCTCGACGTCGATAGTAATATCCCTTCCCTCGTATGAACCTCCCATAGTGGCGTAAATTGCACATTTGTGTTCATTATCACGCGAATTATCTACTACCTCATCATTACCGAGGACCAATGTACGCACCGGATACTGATATGCAAAATATACAGAAGTTCCTCCCTCATAATCAGGGAAAGTTCTGTCCGCATTCTTACAGGAAGAGAAAGCAAACGCCATAACCCCCGACATCATCAATAATATAGATTTTCTTGTTTCCATTTTTACTTTCATAATTTTAATTAAACATATATTACTGCCATCCTTTATTCTGCTGGAGATTACTCCATTTCAGTATTTCAGAATAAGGTATAGGACCGTGATACATATAGTCTCTATAATTACGTATCTCTACATCAATTTCCGTATATTTCAAAGAGTTGCCTGTAGCTTGTTCTATACGTATACCTCTAGCAGTCTCGTTAAGCGGTAAATTCCAACGTCGAATGTCCCAAAAACGTTTGTTCTCGAAACATAACTCAATGCGTCTTTCGTTTCTAATAAGCTCTGTCATCCGTGTCTGATCATTCTTAACACTCTCCAGATATGGATCGCCATTATCCGTTCCAACACCTCCACGTACACGTAAAGCCTTTATTACATCGTATGCGCTATAAGTATTTCCACCAGTACCGGTAGGTCCCCAAGCGTCGTTGGCTGCCTCGGCATAAGCCAAAAAGATTTCCGTATATCTAATACGTACCGGGAAATGATACTTAGGGTTAAGAGCACTCGGATTTGGATTACAATCCTCACGTAAAAGCTTGCGCAGATAATATCCAGTACGAGTAGATGTACCTATTTTATTCAGTCCATCATCTGTCTTATTCTCGCTGTCGGCATATAGTCCAGTGATGATTGTTTTACCCTTATAAGTACTACCGTTATATAATATATAATTTGTCAAACGTGGATCACGATTCGCATAAGGGTTTAAAGCGTCATAACCACTGTTAGAAGTATCTGTTATAGGATAACCGTTAGCCATCGGGAAAGCGTCAACCAGATTCTGTGTAGGATTGATTCTACCGCTTCCATATAATGTTGGTGGAAAATTGTTCTTCTCCTGTGTGATACCTATATCCCAATCAGCATCACTATTAGTACGGTTACCTCTCCACAGGATTTCTGCTGTTACGGCACCGGAGCCCATATTGTCAAGCTCATCTGTATTATTGTACCATGTATTTCCACGAGGGTCTATTCCGCTGACACCTCCTATTCTGTTAAGAACTGTAGCAGCATATCCTGCAGCCTCTTCTGATGTAACTCCAGAAGCCTCACGATAGGCAGGACTTGCCGCTAGAAGAGCAACCTGAGCCTTAATACCTTCAGCTATACGTCCTGATATACGTCCACGTTGATAAGTTCCGAACACTAGGTTATAGCCACCCATCTCGGCACCTATTTCCTGATATTTTGAAGGAAGTTCTGCATTACTGCCGATATTTGCGAAGTCAAGCGGCAAGAGTTCTATTGCCTTGTCAAGATCGTCAAAGATATAGTTTACACATTCGCTAAACGAGTTACGTGGCTGGTTGAATTCGGAGTTTTTATCTTCAGGCTCGAACACCATTGGTACACCCAACAGCTGTCCATCGTCAGTCCATCCGGCATGCGCTTGCAGAAGATAGAAATAATTCAATGCGCGCAGAGCATACGCTTCGCCACTCAACTTGTCAATAAACATCCTGTTAGTAGTCTCAGTACTAGACCATTTCACCTTATCCACAATACTTAGGAAAGTATTGATATACTGTATAGTAGCCTTACGAGCCTGCCACTGTTCCATAGGATTGTTGCTTGATGACCAAGCACCAAGTGCCATTTTCGAATAATTACTAGTAAGATCGTTGGTTACAGCATCATCAGTAGCAACATCGCTGACGCTTGAATTATCATATGGCAACATCGCATAACCATATCCCAACAAACCTGAGGCATAGTTAGGATCGGAAAACATTTCTTCCACACCTCTAATGTTCTCCTGAGACGGCTCAAACATATCTTCACAAGCTGAGAGAGATGCAAGAAGCACAGTAGATATAAAAATATATTTCAGTTTCATTTTTATCACTTTTTTTAGAATACTGCTTTTAAACCAATGTTATAGTATCTGCTCTGAGGCGCACTTCCCACATTCAACTCCATGTGTTCGCGTTCCTTAGAGATAGTAAGCAGATTGGCTCCGCCCACAAATGCCGACAGTTCCTTTACGAAAGAGCTGCGCAATATATGCTTAGGTAAATCATATGTAATCTGTATCTTAGCCAGATCGAAACGGTTTGCCTTATACATCCAGAAATCGGATGTACAGAAATTCTGACTTGCATTGAGTGTTGACAAACGTGGGTAAGTAGCGGTAGAAGCTGTAGCCTCTGTCCAACGGTTGCGTACCACTGCAGAATACTTGTCTTCCTGATCCACCCAATAATAAGAACTGTTCTTCAAGCCATAGCTTCCAACTCCACCAGTACCGAGAACAAAAAGAGTGAAATCCTTCCACTTGGCAGTGATGTTTACACCCATAGTAAACGGAGCTCCATACCAGCCACCTTTACCAAGATAAACCTCATCCTTCTCGTCAATAATTTTGTCACCGTTTTGATCGATATATTTAATATCTCCCGGTTTAATCTGTCCTAACTTAGACTGATCATACCAGCTGTCAATATCTTCCTGACTTTGGAACAATCCAGCACTTTGATATCCCCATATACCGTCAATTGGCTTACCTTCACGATAACGGTGAGCGTCGTCATATATTTCATCACGCTTTGTAGCCTTAGTATCATAGTATGTACCTGAAACTCCTAAAGACAAATCTACCTCACCGATACGATGGTTCACATTCACACTAAAATCAAAACCTATACGGCGGTTATTGTTATAATTCAATACTGGCAAAAACGAAGCTACAGGATAACCGGTACTTAAGTATGAAGGATAGAACGTAGGCTTATCGATCAGGTAACCTTCGTTGGACATAATGAAGAAGGAAGCGTCAAGAGTGATAAAACGTTTCCACAATGAAGTATTCAGATTGACAGAAAGTTCCTTACGCTTTATGAAGTCGAGATCGTAGTTCTCACCTTTAGTTGAGTAAGTATATTTACCTGCCGATCCGTCATACCAGCCATAGCCATCAGCCTGAGTCCACAAGCCATCATACAGATAAAATTCAGTATCACCCATCTTAAGATCGATATCTTGATTCAGGATACTACCCGATACGCTAAGCATCATGTCGTCCACAACAGGAGAGTCCTTAAGAAAATCTTCTTCGCTCAGACGCCATCCCAATGTAAGAGAAGGCGACAGGGCATTTCTGTGTCCCGGTGCCAGTTTTGCCGAATGAATCAGAGCAGCGCTGAAGTCTGCATAATAACGCTGACGGAAGTTATATCCTGCCTGTAAAGCCAAGTTAGCATTACTAATACGGTGATATTGCGCAGAACGTGTCTGCTGATAACCATTTGCAATAAGCATAGCAGATACGTTATGATCCTTAGCAAATGTATTCTGATAATTAAACTGAGCATTAAAGGCTATAGTCTGATTATCAGCACTTCCACCAACATTCTGAATACCTGGACGCTCGTCCAAACCTTCTTTGGTAAGCCCTACAATGACATCCTTGCCATTGTAGTTAGACCATGTTGGAACAAATATGGCATAATTATTATCGAACGATGTATTATAAGAAGTTGCATAGTCAACAGCAAACATAGCCTTAAACGACAATCCCTTCAGAAGTTTCTCCAAGCTAACATCCACCCCAGTGTCGAACTGAAACTGACGGCTGGTATATTTACTGCTTCCTGCCGCATATACATCTGCAAAAGCGTTTGTAGGATTGGCTTGCGAACCGCCCAGGAAGTATTTGCCATCGATAATATTACCCGAAGTACTCAATAATTCCCACACAGCGCTCGCATTAGGATCAATCATATCGATAGGTATAAGCGGAGCCGCGTTCTGCGGAAAGTTTGGTCGCATGGTAGAAGCTGCTTCCCAATAATTGCCTTTTGCGCTCTTTGAATTATAGAAAGTAGCGTTAGCATTGATATATGCCTTGATGAAATCATTAATCTTTACGTCCACATTAGTACGTACATTAAAACGATCCACCATATTATTTTCCGCTTCGCCAAAGTTCAGATAGTCACCATTACGATAATAACTGATATTGCTGTAAAAATGAGCTTTTGAACCTCCGCCCTCAATCTCGGCTGTAACCTCTGAACGATTATACATTTTCTTTACATAATCGGAAGAATAATAATTTATGTCCGGATAGCGGTAAGGATTTAATCCTGAAGCATGATTGTAAATTTGTGTATCGGAATACAAAGGGGCCAGATCGTCATTTACACGTGCCTCATTATATAGAGTCATATATTCAGCTGATCCCAAATATTCTGGAAAACTTTTTGCAACATTGAAACCTGTATTAGCTCTAACACTCACACTCAGCCCTTCAGCAGTGCTTCGCTTGGTAGAAATCAGGATAGCTCCTTTGGCAGCTTTACTACCATATAACACTACAGCCTGTGCTCCCTTCAAGAAAGTTATCTGCTCTATCTCTGTAGGCATCACGTTGTTGGCATCACGCGGAACTCCGTCCACAAGGACCAAATAACCAGCATTATCGCCATCCATTCCCCACAGGGAGTTTCCGTTCCATCCACCCACATAGCCTTGCATATTATCCAGACTATAAGTATTATAGTTTTTCCGGGTAAGTTCCTCCATATTGACAACAGAAACTCCTCCAAGAAGATCCTTGCGTGATACTTTCCGGAATGCCACCTGAACCTCGGCGTCATTTCCTGTTGACAATGTGTCAGTATCATTCTCAATCGCACTCTGCGCTCCGGCCAGACAAGGTGCTGCGGTAAGCATAGCAAGAAGAATGAATTTTGTCTGTTTATCTTTCATTGTTCAGTTTTTTATTATTATACATCAGTATTTTTCTGTTAACTCCTTTGATATTCAATTAGCCTTATTGATTTACCGTTTTATTCCCAACCTGGATTCTGTGGAAATTCCGGATAAAGGTAAACATCATCATCAGGAAGAGGGAACCAATAATGCTTGGTACCGAACACTCGTTTAACAAGCAATTTGTGACGATAGTTCGCAACTCTAGCTTCAGCAGGATCATTATTTCTGTAGAAGTTATCATCCTCAAGACGATCAAACTCTACAGCATACTTTTCATTATAAGGAGATTCAGTAAGCAGAAGCCAACGCTGAAGGTCATTGAAACGGAATCCTTCCATTGAAAGTTCCACAGCACGCTCACGGCGAATTTCGTCCATAAACTTATTTCTGTCTGCAGCATACGAGTCTGCTACCTCACCAGCACCACAGCGGTTACGTATTGTATTAATTGCATCCAGAGCAGTTTTTCCAAAATTACTACTCTTTGCTGAAGCTCCTCCTGTAGCAGCACAAGCCTCAGCATACATAAGATAGATATCAGCTAGACGCATATAGGGAAGATAAGTGTGAAGCGCACTTCCCCAATCATATTCTTTATCACCAACATTACATGTATGTGGTACTAATTTTTGGAAAAAATATCCCGTGCGACTACCCATATCATCAGAACGCATATCTCCACCTCCACTCGACAGATTCAGATAAGCGTATGGTTTCTGAGCGTCGTTCAACTTATCTTCAGCAAGCACATAATGAAAACCGTCAAACACAATGTCGTGATAGAAGCGAGGATCACGATTCTTAAACGGGTGAGTAGGATCAAAACCGGAGTTAGGATCATCCAAAGGTAATCCATTACTCATACCGTACATTTCAACTAAATTTGCAGTTGGCAAATGAATAATGACGTCGTGTTCTACTAAACTTGCGACCTTAGGTCCCCACAATTTAGACATATTCCAGTTGGAATTATTACCATCAGCTCCTCCGTCACTTCCCGATGGACCTCTAAATATAGCTTCAACCGAGCCTGGCACCTGCCAATTCTGACGACGCGTATAAAAGATATCAGAATAGCATGTTGTAGCGCCAGCAGCCTTTTCATGGTCATAAACATTCGAATAGTTAAATTCCGCTAAGGCATATTGTGTCTGTCCGCCTTCAACTAGTGCAAGTAACTCTCCGAAAGCCTCTGCTGACTTATGACAATATTCCTCGTCGTAATTATAAGTTTGACTTCCTCCCAACTGAGCACCATTTTTCATTAAAGGACTTCCTGCCCAAAGATAATTTTTGCCTAGATATCCCAATGCCATAATCTTGTTTATACGAAGTTGATTCCTACCTACTGTAGCCTGTCCGGCATTGGTATCATCCCAATCAATCGGTAGTAAATCTGCTGCACGACGAAAATCTTCCGCAGCTTTGTCTGCACACTCCTGATACGACAGACGAGGTAGAGTCAGTTCTTGTGTAGCGTCGAGCACCTGATCAATATATGGAAGACCTCCCCAATATGTCATCATCTCAAAGTGCCACCACGCACGGAAGAAATAAAGCTGTCCAGCAATCAGATTTCTCTCATCTTCTGTTCCCACCATTTTGTCAAGATTAGCTAGACCAATGTTGCACTTACGGATACAGTACCATGCATGTCCCCATAACGAATGATTGAAGCTATTAGTCGATCTCGGATCATTAGTACTCGTCATCAGCCATGTCTGCCCGTTGCTGTACCAGTTACGGAAATTTCCTAAATCAACCTGATTGGTCATGTGTGCATTACCAAGCGAATTGAAAAGCTCATCATCGCCCCAGTTCCAAGAAGTACAATAATTACATTTCTCCTTGTCAGGAATACAGTTATAAATTTCTTCCACAAAACCCTGAAAATTACGAAAATCTTTAAAAGCATCCTCCTTATTTACAGTAGCCTCGGGACTCTTGTCAAGATAATCCTGACAAGAAGTCATACCGCAACCTATCACCATGGAAAAAAGTGCAGTATATATATATGTATATTGTTTTCTCATATATCTGTTTTTTATAGTAGTAAAAGGAGGTAAAATTATTTATACCTCTGAACTACGTATTTTTATAATGTAAACTTAATACCTAAATTATAACGTTTCACTGTAGGATAAGCTCCCAAATATCCAGCTCCTGAGAGATTTGCCTCACGGTCGTCAGGCATACGAGTCCACAACCACAAGTTATTTCCGTTAAGATAAATCTTAAGGTTACTGATACCCAACTTTTGTACCCATCCCTTTGTCCATGTATAAGCTATTTCAACATTTTTCAAACGGATATATGAACCATCATACATATATTGCGTACCGTCATAATAAGTAGGCTTCGAATTCCAGCGAGGAACAACAATATCTGCATTTGGTTCATCTTTTGACCACCATGTTCCTGCATCGTAAACAGTATTTAAGTTATTTTCCAAACTTTTTAAAGCAACATCACGTGTAACATTATTAACGCCATAGAACTGTGCAAAGGCACTAAAGCCTTTCCATTCAAATCCAATCGTAGCATTGTATGTATTTTCAGGCGAACTCGTATATCCATAAGGAACAGAGTCTTTACTGTCTATAACACCATCACCATTATAATCAACAATATAATAGTCTCCAACCAATTTTTGAGAGTCACTTGAATCATGAGCTGGACTACCAAACATCTGATCATAATTTTGGATAAAACCATTGTCAATATAAGAATAATATTGACCAACACCGTGTCCTGCAGCCTTCTGATATGCAGGTCGCAAAGCTTGATCATCCTTCACAAGTACAACATTACGAGCATGAGTCATATTAAAATTACCCCAAAGACGCAATCCATTCGCTAAAACTTTATTTAAACGTAATTCTAATTCATAACCTGTTGTACGGATTTTTCCTTTATTTATTGAAGGAGGTGTTCCGCCAAAATAAGAAGGTATTGAACGATCACTACCAAATACAAATATATTCGAACGAGTATCACGGAAAAATTCAACACTACCTGCCATTAATCCTTCAAAGAAAGAGTAATCTATACCTAAATTCATTTTTTCCACGACTTCCCACTGTATGTCTTCATTGCCAATAGCAGATTCATACCACCAAGTATAAATACTTTCAGCATGGTTCAAATCCAAACGAGTGTGACCCGCATATTTCCATGAATCCATGTACAACCAACGACGTGATTCATCAAATGGATCTCCAAGTTGGTCGGAACCAATCTCACCATACGATGCACGAATCTTCATCATATCAAGAATTTTTTTCTCACGAAGATAACGCATAAAAGGTTCTTCACTGACCATCCATCCTATAGCACCAGAATTAAAGAAAGCAAAACGATTCTCAGGGCTAAACTTTTCTGAACCGTTATACGCACCATTATATTCTACAAAATATCTATTAGCAAAATCATAAGTAACACGAAAAGCCCAGTCTTCACGATAAGTAGGCATCACACTACCTCTTGCATTCTCCTGACGGCTAAATAATCCCATAGCAGTCATATTATGTTTACCAAAAGAACGCGCCCAACTTAACTGTGCCTGATAATACAAATTTCTTATTGTTCTACTGTTATCTACAGATCCAGACTGTGTAATCCAATTTATACCCTGCGACCAATCAAATCCTTGATTGGTATCATATGATTCTCCCCATACAACCTGACCGGTTTCCGGATCAATCCACTTAGTTTGCGCATCATTATATAAATCATTAATTCCACGATTATTCTCAACAAACTCATTATCCCATGATATTGTAGCTCTTGCGACAAGACCTTTTGTTATAAAAGATAAATCCTGCTCCAAAGTAAAGTCTGTATTAATGCGTGTTGTCGTTGTCTGCATTGTTCCACTAATTGCAATATTCTGTACTGAATTTGTTGTATTTGAAACTTTAGGATAAAAACCCCAACTACCATCAGAATATTGAGGCAAAAACACATCAGACGGAATATTATATACACCAGACCATTGCTGACCTATCTGCCATTCAGAATTTCCCGAATTACTCCATGGTGATTTTCTAATACCATTTGAACCAGCCAAATTTACTTTCAACACAGTACTTTTTGTAATATTAAAATCAATATTACTACGTACATTTACACGGTCATATCCATAACCAGAATTATAGCCACGTCCATTATCATAAACTCGGAAAAGGTCGCCTTCATGCACATAATCCGCAGCAGCGAAATATTTTACAAACTTTGTACCACCACTAATGTTAATATTTGCGTTGTATGACATGGTATTATCCTTAAACAAAGCCTTCTGCCAATCTACATTAGGATAGCGTTCCCTTTGCTCAACAGTAGTTTGATTGCGATAATTATTAATAAAAGCTTGAGAACGTATATCAGCCCATGATTGAGGAGCCAACGCTAATTCATGTTCGATGGCAATATTACGGAACATTAGAGCATCATACGAATCATATTTATTAGGTAATTTCGAAGGAGATTTCAAAGTCGCATTAAAACCGACATCAATCTTAGCACTTCCTTCTGTACCTCTCTTGGTAGTAATCAGGATAACTCCATTTGCACCCTTTACACCATATACTGCTGTTGCAGAAGCATCTTTCAAAACAGAAATAGACTGAACAGAAGTAATATCCACTGAACTCATTGGACGCTCAATTCCATCTACCAAAACAAGAGGCTCTTCATTATTATTCCATGAACTAGCACCACGAATTGTAATCTTAGGATCTTCTTCACCAGGCATACCTGTTCCAGCAGTAGTAACAACACCTGGAAGATTACCAGTCAATGCGGCACCAATATCCGAAACACCGGCAGCTCTTTCCAGCACTTTGCCTGTTGTCTGCGTGATAGCACCAACCACAGAAGCCTTTTTCTGCTGTCCATAACCAACAACTACAACTTCCTCAAGCATTTCGGAATCCTCTCGTAATACAACTACTATCATACTGCGTCCATCAACCTTAACGTCTTGTGGAGTCATACCCAAATAAGAAACGGTCAATACTGCATCCTTACTTGGTACTTCCAAAGTAAAATTTCCATCAAAGTCTGCCACAGTACCAACTGTACTCTGACTTTTCAACACAATAGCCGCACCGATTAAAGGTTCGTCATTCGCATCAAGGACTTTTCCCTGTACAACGAAAGTCTGAGCCATCATCGAAACATTGCCAAGCAATAACAGGAAAAAGAACACCTTCATCTGTGTGAGAAAGTGTTTTTTCTTATCAAAAGAAAATTTCTCAATAAACTTTTGTCTTATGTTTTTCATTACTTTAATAATTAAAAATAAAAAATTAAATAGTCGATTCTTAGATTCATCAGTTTTTGCTATCCACTTTCTTCAATAATATTCATACGCATTTTCATTTAAGATTACACATTTAAATTTCATTTAACACATTGCAAATTTACATTATCTTTTTTTGTATTCACAATATTTTTGTTCCAAAACATGTAACCGACGTTACATAACAACCGTAAATGTTACATATGTTTTGCTGCATGTTACATTTAAATAATTGCAGTTATATCTATGTATTTATACAGGCTTACTAGGATATAAAATCCAACTTAAAAATCAACAACAGGTAAAGCCATATTTTTTATGTAATCTGATATAAAAGATACTTTCTTTAAAACAAACTAACCTTTTCAGGATTGATCATCACAATTATTTTACTACTTTTGCCAATAAATAAATTTATAAAATGGCACAAAACTCACGTCAAATACAGTCGCAGGCTCAACAACAAGTACAAACGCTTTCACCGCAACAAGTGTTGCTGGTCAAACTTTTGGAATTGCCAACAGTAGAATTGGAAGAAAGAGTACATGCAGAGATTCTTGACAATCCGGCATTAGAAGAAGGTAGAGATCCATCGGAAATAGCAGAAGACCAGGCTAACGATTATCCTACAGATCCTGATGCTGACCCGGATACTAACTATAACGAAGATGTATCGCTGGGCGACTACCGTACAGAAGATGACATTCCTGACTATAAACTGCAAGAGAACAACCGTTCCGCAGGCGAAACTCCAGAAGAAATTCCTTTATCGGACAATGTTTCTTTCTACGAGACACTGAAAGAGCAGCTTGACATGCAAGAACTGACCGACGAGCAGAAAATGCTTGGAGAGTATATCATAGGTTCACTGGATGATGACGGACTTCTGAGGAAAACCACAGAAGCTATAATGGACGAACTGGCCATATATCAGGGAATATACACCACAGAAGAAGAACTTGAACACATCATATCAATAATACAGGACTTTGACCCTGCCGGAATAGGTGCAAGAAGTCTGAAAGAATGTCTCCTTCTTCAGATAAAGAGAAAAGAGGATTCGCCGCTGAAAAAAATTGAATACGACATAATAGACCAGTATTGCGACGAGTTCACAAAGAAGAACAAGGATAAGATTATACAGAAACTCAATATCACGGAAGATGAATACAATGCTGCCGTGGCCGAACTTGTAAAGTTAAATCCGCGTCCCGGAAGTTCCATGGGAGAAGCTATGGGCAAAAACCTGCATCACATAATCCCGGACTTTATAGTCGAGACAGAAGATGACGGAAATATCATCCTGAGCCTCAACAACAGAAATGTTCCGGAACTCCGACTAAGCAGAACATTTACGGACATGCTGGAAGAACAGACCAAGAACAAAGCCAACCAATCGAAAGAAGCAAAAGACGCATTCATGTTCCTGAAGCAGAAGGTTGATGCAGCCCAAGGATTTATCAATGCCGTAAAGCAAAGACAAAACACCATGCTAAGCACCATGCAGGCAATAATAGACCTGCAGCGCCCGTTCTTTACCGAGGGAGATGAAACCTTGCTGAAACCTATGATACTGAAGGATGTGGCGGAAAGGGCCAAACTGGACATCTCGACTGTATCAAGGGTAAGCAACAGCAAGTATGTGCAAACCAACTTCGGTATCTTCCCGCTCAAGTACTTTTTCAACGACGGATATACCACCGACAACGGTGAGGAACTGTCCGTAAGAGAAATAAAAAGAATTCTGAAAGAAGTGATTGACAACGAAGACAAGGAAAACCCTCTGACGGACGACGAACTGGCAGAAGTCCTTAAAGACAAAGGCTATCCTATAGCACGTCGTACTGTCGCCAAATACCGTACACAGTTAAATATTCCTGTAGCTAGACTAAGAAGATAAAATGGAAGAAAATAATATTCCCAGCGAACTGACATATCACGAGCCTGTGCATTTCACGGAACAGGAAAAAAAGGACCCGCTATATATAGCATCCTATATAGTATCGGCGATATTCTCGCCGTTCATGGTTCCGTTTGTGGCATTTCTGATGATATTTCTATTTACATATCTCAACATAATGCCCATGTCGTACAAACTGTCGATACTCGGACTGGTGTATTGCTTCACCATTCTTTTCCCCATGCTGGGTATATACATTTTCCAGAAAATCAACGGCTGGGGTATAAAAGAGCTGGGACACCGCGAAAACAGGTTCGTCCCGTACGGACTGACAATCCTAAGCTACATAGGCGGTCTGGTGACAATGTACAGGATACACACTCCAAGGTATATGAGCGGAATAGTTCTTGCCGTACTGATATGTATGGTATTGTGTACCATTGTAAACCTAAAGCTCAAAATCAGTACACACGCGGCTAGTAGCGGATTAATGGTCGGGGGACTGCTGTCCTACAGTTTTCTTTTCCAGTTCAATCCGGTATGGTGGCTGTCAGGATTCATATTGCTGGCTGGTATGTTGTGTACAGCCAGAATAATAATGCGCCAACACACTCTTATTGAAGTTTTCGGAGGATTTGTTGTCGGATTATTTTGCGGTGTCACAGGAATTTTGTTTATTTGAAAAGATATACTAACCTTGTAAATTTTAAAACCATGAATTTTCCAACAAACGTAAAGTACACAAACGAACATGAATGGATTCGTTTAGAAGGAGAAGAAGCATATGTAGGTATAACAGACTATGCTCAAACACAATTAGGTGATATTGTATTCGTAGATGTTCCTACAGAAGGAGAAACACTGGAAAAAGGAGAAACATTCGGAAGTATTGAAGTAGTAAAGACCGTTTCCGATTTGTTCCTGCCTGTTGGAGGAGAAATACTTGAAGTAAATCCGGCACTTGAAGAAAATCCTGAACTTGTGAATAAAGACCCTTACGGCGAAGGATGGATTATCAGAATCAAGCCTACAGACGTTTCTGAAGCTGAAGAACTGCTGGATGCAGAAGCATATAAAAAACTTATAAACGAATAATATCAAAACAACAGACATAAACAAAAACAAACAAGTATAAACTATAAGAGAAAAAAGAATGAAACCAATAGTAAGTATCATCATGGGTAGTACTTCTGACCTTCCGGTTATGGAAAAGGCTGCCAAACTGCTTGACGAAATGCAGGTTCCTTTCGAGATTAACGCACTTTCAGCTCACCGTACTCCGGCCGAAGTTGAAGCATTTGCAAAAGGTGCTGCCGACAGAGGACTGAAAGTAATAATAGCTGCTGCCGGTATGGCTGCCGCACTTCCGGGAGTTATTGCTGCCAACACTACACTTCCTGTAATCGGAGTACCTATTAAAGGCTCTGTACTCGATGGTGTTGACGCTTTGTATTCTATCATCCAGATGCCTCCTGGAATACCTGTAGCAACAGTAGCCATCAACGGAGCAATGAACGCTGCAATCCTGGCAGTACAGATGATAGCACTCTCTGACGAGGAATTGGCTAAGAAGTTTGCCGCTTACAAGGAAGGACTGAAAAACAAGATTGTAAAGGCAAACGAAGAACTGAAAGAAGTTAAATACGCATACAAGACTAATTAAATGGATTACTTCAACTATTCACGCCGAAAGGCAAACGAAGTATATGTTGGCGCCACTCCTATGGGTGGCGCTAATCCTATACGCATACAGAGCATGACCAATACCGTAACGATGGATACAGAGGCTTGTGTGGAACAGGCTAAACGAATCATCGATGCCGGTGGAGAGTATGTACGCCTCACCACTCAGGGTGTACGCGAGGCTGAAAACATGAAGAATATAAACATCGGACTGCGCTCGCAAGGTTACAATACCCCTCTCGTGGCAGATGTACACTTCAATCCGAACGTGGCGGATGTAGCTGCACTTTATGCCGAAAAGGTACGTATCAATCCGGGTAACTATGTCGATCCTGCCCGTACTTTCAAAAGCCTGGAATACACTGACGAGGAATATGCACAGGAGATACAGAAAATCCGCGAGCGTTTTGTCAAATTCCTGAACATCTGCAAGGAAAATCACACAGCAATCCGCATCGGGGTGAACCACGGGTCACTGTCGGACCGTATCATGTCACGCTATGGCGATACTCCTGAAGGCATGGTTGAATCATGTATGGAGTTCCTTCGTATCTGTATAGAAGAGAATTTCAGCAATGTAGTAATCTCCATCAAGGCTTCCAACACTGTTGTCATGGTAAAGACCGTCAGACTGCTTGCCGAACAGATGGAAAAGGAAGGCATGGCATTCCCTCTGCATCTTGGTGTGACTGAAGCAGGAGACGGAGAGGACGGACGTATCAAGTCAGCTCTCGGAATAGGCGCACTCCTTGCCGACGGACTTGGCGACACCATACGCGTATCGCTCAGCGAAGCTCCTGAAGCTGAAATTCCTGTTGCACGCAAACTGGTGGACTACATCATCAAACGCGAAAACCATCCTTATATCCCTGGAGCCGAAGCAGACGATTTCTGCTACACCAACCCTTCAAGACGCAAGACAAACGCCGTAGGCAACATTGGCGGCGACAACCTCCCTGTAGTTGTTTCCGTACGCCTGAACGGCAACATGGACATGAACGAACAGTTCAAGCCTGATTACGTATATTGCGGACAGGCTCTGCCTGAAAACAGGAGAAAGGACATTGGCTATATAGTTGACGCAAACGTTTGGAATGGCGAAGAAGGCACTTATCCTGCATTCAACACCCAGCAGATTATAGGTCTGCACCAAATCCAATCGGACATCAAATTCCTGTTTACCACTTATATGGGCCTCAACGAAGAGGTAACAGCATGTCTGCGTCTGCATCCGGAAGTTGTAATCATTGCACAGAGCAATCATCCTAACAGACTGGGCGAATACCGTGGTCTTGTTCATCAGCTCACAAGACAAGGCCTGAAAAACCCTGTAGTGTTCTTCCAGATGTATGAAGAAAATTCTGTTGAGGACTTGCAGATTAAATCAGCAGCCGACATGGGAGCATTAATATTCGACGGACTGACTGACGGTATCTTGCTTTACAACAACTCCTCGGCCATAGCAGATACGAAACTTGACGAAACAGCATTTGGAATTCTTCAGGCCGGCAGAGTACGTACTTCCAAAACCGAATATATATCTTGTCCGGGATGCGGAAGAACTCTTTACGACCTTGAATCGACAATCGCACGCATCAAGGCCGCGACTTCACATCTGAAAGGCCTGAAAATAGGAATTATGGGATGTATAGTAAACGGTCCCGGAGAAATGGCTGATGCCGACTATGGTTATGTAGGGGCAGGACGCGGCAAAATCAGTCTGTACAAGCGTAAGGAATGTATAGAAAAGAATATTCCTGAAGAACAGGCTGTAGAAAAACTGATAGAACTGATAAAAGCCAACGGAGATTTCCACGAGAAATAAAAGAAATCACCATATTACACAATAGGGAGGGAGACAGACGCGTCTTCTTCCCTTTTTTTGTTTTTAACCGCATAGAAAATATACACTTACATCATATTTGTAACATAAGCAAAAACATTTGTAACATCATATTTCAAATAATAGGAGAAATATCTTTTTCTTTGTAAACGCTTTAATGGCAGCAACAAATAACAAGATAGTAAAACCTAAAATTATGAAACGAAAAACAACAATCACTCTGGCAGTGGGAATACTGTCATCACTATTCCGGTTATCCGGACAAAATCCTATTATACAAACCTGTTATACGCCGGATCCGGCTCCGTATGTACATGGCGATACGGTCTATCTGTTTACAGACCATGACGAAGACGACGCACAATATTTCAAGATGAAAGACTGGCTGCTTTTTTCTACTACAGATATGGTAAACTGGACATTCCGCGGAGTGCCTTTGTCAACGGCAACATTCAAATGGGCAAAACAGGGAGACAACGCATGGGCTTCGCAGGCTATAGAACGGGACGGAAAATGGTATTGGTATGTAGCAGCTGAAGACACGACCAAACATTTGCATGGCATAGGCGTTGCCGTGGCAGACCGTCCTGAAGGCCCATACAAGGATGCTATTGGCAAACCACTGGTTCCGGGAGGCTTTGGATATATTGACCCGTCGGTATTTATAGACGATGACGGACAGGCATATCTGTTCTGGGGAAACAACGGATTATGGTATGCCAAACTGGGACGCGACATGGTGTCATTAGAGAGTGAAATAATAAAAGTCAACACGGATGACGAGTCTGCCTTCGGCCCTAAAGTATTGAAACACGACTGGCAACTGAACAAAAAAATCATGAAAACAGGATACGAAGAAGGCCCTTGGGTTTATAAACGTGGAGACACTTATTATATAGAATATGCAGCAGGAGGAGTACCGGAACACATGGCATATTCTACGGCAAAAAGCATTGCCGGACCATGGAAATACGGTGGACGCGTTATGGAGGAAGCAAACAACAGTTTTACCATACACGGCGGTTCTATAGAATTCAAGGGACGTAACTTTATGTTTTATCATGACGGACGTCTGCCAAACGGAGGAGGTTTCCGCCGCGCTTCTTGTGTGGAAGAATTCAAATTCAACGCTGACGGTTCAATACCGCACATTCCTTTTACAAAAGAAGGAGTGAAAAAGCCTGTTAAAAACCTTAACCCGTATGAACGTGTTGAAGCAGAGACTATGGCAGACAGCTACGGTCTGAAAACAGACCGTCAGGATGGTAAAGACCATTGGCTGACACGTATCTATAACGGTTCATGGCAGCGTATTCGCAGTGTTGATTTCGAAAATGGAGCCAAATCAATAACTGTATGTGTACGAGGCAAGGCAGGCGGAACAATAGAAATTAGAGTTGACGACAAGCCCGTATCCATTATCAGCGTAACTACAAACAAAGAATGGCACAACATCTCTGCACCGGTAGAGAAAGTTACCGGAGTACATGACGTTACAATATTATATCGCGGAGGCGATGAAGAACTCTTTGAGTTCGACTGGTGGAAAATGGATCAGAAATAACCCGAAAAAAATACTTCTCTGCCAGTTTTTATCGAACTGACAGAGAAGTATCATAAAAATAATATATCAGATTTTTACCCTTACTTTGATACTGACAGAATTTTAGCATATTCAGCCTTATTCTGAAGTACTTTTACGGCACTTTCAAGGTCGTCATCGTCTTTCAGACGTTCCATCGCCGCACCACGCTGATAGAAATATCTTGTTATAATCTCCTGAGAGAGATATTCGCTTATCTGTTTCTTGAATGTCTCAAGGTCGCGGTCCAGATTATGGTTAAGTTTCTTTTCAAGAGCTGCAAATTCCTCTTTGGCTCCATCCATATATCCCTCAAATTCTGCCATTTCCTTCAAGGATTTAAGCATCTTCTCACTCTGGCGGTCATATGTAAAATCACGCGATTTCACCAGTGTTTTGAATTTTTCATAATCATCATCTGTCAGCTTGAAGTCTGCAACAGAAGCCGGCGCCTGATGAGTCCAGCAGTACTGTGTGGCATAATCGAATATAATATCCTCGTTCATAAGATAGAATATAATATTAGGGAACTTCTGGGCCTTTACTTCTATATCAGGACGTATTCCTCCACCATCGCGCACCTCTCGGCCGATAGCTGTATGGAATACATTTGTAAGGCTGTCAGGTGTACGTGCCACCGAGCCGTCTGCATTCTTCTTTGAATAGTCGATAGCCTGGATACATCTACCACTAGGTATATAGTACTTGGATGTAGTAACCTTCAAAGTACCGTTATAAGGAAGCGGACGTGTAGTCTGAACAAGTCCCTTACCGTATGTACGGCTACCTACAATCACTGCACGGTCAAGATCCTGAAGCGAACCGCTGAGAATTTCGGATGCAGAGGCAGAAGAGCCGTTCACCAGAACGACCAATGGGATTTCGGTGTCAACCGGTTCAAAACGTGTCTTGAAAGAATTTTCCGCCTGTTTGATTTTACCCTTGGTATAAACCACTTCCTGACCTTTCGGTACGAACAGACCGACAATATCAACAGCCTCGGACAACGAACCGCCACCATTATCTCTCAAATCTATGATAAGTGATTTCGCGCCTTGCTGTTTGAGTTCGATAAATGCTTTCTTGAAATCTTTAGAACAATTGTCCGTGAAACTTTGAAGAGCAATATATCCTATACTGTCGCGCACCATTCCATGATATGGTACCGGATTTGTACGTATATTCCTGCGGGTAATCTTGAATTCCATTTCAGTACTGTCGTTCTGCATAGGGCGGAGGACTTTAAGCACAAACGAGGTTCCCGGCTCACCGCGCAAAGCTTCACTGACCTTACTTGAGAACTCCTGTGGTTTCATGTCTCCGCGAAGCATCGGCTTTCCTCCTACTTCCAGTATTATATCACCTGCCTTCACTCCCGATTCGGCAGCAGGCATACCCTCAGTAGGCTCAACTACTACAATACGGTCGTTTGCCTCATAATATCTGATTGCTGCGCCAATACCTCCGTACTTTCCGGTAATCATCTCCTTCAGACTACTGACTTCTTCCTCTGGATAATACTCTGTATAAGGGTCTGTAAGTGCCAGCATGCCGTTAACACCGTTCTGAATCATCTTTTCCACATCAACAGTATCAACATAAAACATATCCAATTCCTTGAATATAGAATTGAACAAATCAAGATTCTTTGCTATCTTGAAGTTTCTGTCATCCCCCTTGAAACTTAACAATCCCAGACCTACCAATATGGCAAACGCGGCTATAATAGTCTTCTTAGTATTCATATCTTTATATATTGTTTATTTTATAATGTATTTCAAAATATTATTGCAAAGAAAAGCATTATTCTGCTTAGAGCAACAGAAAATGTCCAATATTTAACTTAATTTCGTCAAGGAAAGGGAGATACGCTTCTCTCAGATGCAATATCACACAAGAATTTTAGGGTAAAACAAAATATTTTCATCTTTTTTTTGCCAAAGGTATTGCATAATTCAAAACAAGCTAGTATCTTTGCACCGCAATCGAGAAAACAACCTTCTTCAGTAGCTCAGTCGGTTAGAGCATCTGACTGTTAATCAGAGGGTCGTTGGTTCAAGTCCAACCTGAAGAGCGAAAATCGAGATTGCAAAATTCTTCAGTAGCTCAGTCGGTTAGAGCATCTGACTGTTAATCAGAGGGTCGTTGGTTCAAGTCCAACCTGAAGAGCAAAAAAATCAACACATATCTTATCATTCTTCAGTAGCTCAGTCGGTTAGAGCATCTGACTGTTAATCAGAGGGTCGTTGGTTCAAGTCCAACCTGAAGAGCAAAAAGGTTCGCTTAACAGTGAACCTTTTTTGTTATATATCAGAAACGCTTGATCAAGAAACTGAAATCTGTTCTGAGATAAATACCAGCCAAAAAGCTGATAGAGTTCGGAACATGAGAGAACTTCACTTCCAAATTTCCATCATCACCTGAAAGCGTAGTCTTAGTATTAGCTGCGAAAGTGTTATACACATCGGCATGTACTCCTAAAGCAAACCCCTTTCCTATCCTGTGTGAATACTCCAGACTCAAATATGCCATTTTAGGATCTTTATACACCTGACCAGGATTACACATTGATACCGCGCCAAACAAAGGATCGCCCATAAGAGAGACAAAATCATGACACTGCCAATAAGCGGCATGCAAACGGAAATTCTTAAAATCGGCAACTGCCTTACCATAAAAGCCATATCCATTATCAGATGGGAATATGTCCCCTTTCTGCTGCGAGTAGTATGCGGCATCGGCTTCTATGTTAAGTCTGTTAAAACAAGGGAATGGTGTCTTGACGTCAACCCCAACACCTGCCGCTGCATTAAACCATGTTTTTACACCACGAGATGTTGCAGACGTATTAATCTCTCCACCCTGATGCTTAAAAATCAACTGGACGGGTAAATACCAATGTACCCTATCTAAAGAAGAGTTGGCTTTTACCCTCGACGATACACCAAAAGTGAATTCTTCCTGACGATTATCGCCCTGAAATATAAAGCTCTCCCAGTTCACCCACATATCCATATTAAAACATCTGGTATTCCATAAAAACTGCACACCAGCTTCCGGATCGGACGTCATAACCATTTCCTTATTATACAATGGTTCAATAAGACCATGATTGTTACTACCGTAAATATTTCCAAGGACCAAAGAAATGCCAGGAAGAGGCTTATAATGAACACGGAAGAACGGAACTGCATGAAAGGCACTCTGAGTATCGCCGGTATCATAACCGGGAAGATTGGCATAATGTGTATTAGGATATTTACTTTCTCCCCAGTATCTCAACATGTATGCACCCGCCTCTATCTTCAGATTTCTCAGCGGCTGATATGAAACAGAAGGTAAAATCCATAGTCCAGGCAATGTATATCCCTTCACGAGTTCTCCTTTATACTCATTATTACGAAAGAAATTCAAGTTTCTGAAACGCAACCTTAACTCATGCAATTCGCTTGCAGAGAATGTAGTATCTTCAGCATAGACAAGCTCATTCATTCCCTGAGAGAGGACATTCCCAATTGACAGAAAAACAAAAGCCACAAACACTGTAATGCAGCCGGTTATTGATGTTTTCATCGTAAACAAAGAATTAATATTTGCAGTTGAACATATTTTATGGTACAAAATTAAAAAGTAAATCATTCTGTTATCTATTTTGCCCATAAATATTTATACCCTCATAATTAATCGCATGACTCAAGAATTACAAGGACAATCTCACTAGGAGTGAAAAGCCTTACATCCTTACGCGAAGTTCCCAATCCATTACTTATTATTACGGGAATGCCTGATGTATTCGTCTTTTTTCCGGTAAGAAAACGATTGCCATATTTTGAGAATTTAGCCGGACTCCATTTATTGAACAGACTAACCTGTCCGCCATGTGTATGCCCAGCCAAAGCAAGATCTGTATTTGAGATATCTACATCTTCCACATAGTCTGGCGTATGAGTCAACATTATGACAAAATCATCTGGACGCAACGACAATGTAGGCGAAACGCCATTATGTTCAAGATCAAACGGGTTTCTGATTCCACAAATCATTATCCTGCCACACTCTCTTGCTATAGTGTCAACCTTATGTTCCAAAAGTACGACTCCTGTCTTATCCATAGCCTTGCGCACCAGTGAATCATTCTCCCCTCGCTCATGATTACCCATCACTGCATATATGCCATAAGGCATCTTAACACTGGATATAGCATCAAACAACTCGCCAACATCTCCACCGTTCCGGCCTCTATAATCTCCGCCGAGCAGCAACACATCCGCATCCAATGAAGTGAGCGCCTTGACCAATGAAGGGAGACGTTTCCTGCCGAAGCGACTCTCATAATGAAAGTCTGTAGCAAAAGCTACCCTGAATCCATCAAAACACGGAGGAACATCTTTACTGGAAATATGATACGTCTTTATACGGCCTATACCTTTGTATTTGGAAAATGAAGCAGTGGCGCACGAAGTAAGAGCAGCCGATACGATGAGCGACAGAACGAGATGTATCAGTAATTTACGCATATATGAACATTTCGATTGGTTATATACGCAAAAGTAGCATTTTATGTACTAACTTTGCGAGCGGTTTCAGAAAAAAATTGTTATGGTAAAGACTAATTCCGTAAAAGCATGGTTTCTGGCAGCACGCCCCAAAACATTGACAGGGGCTGCCATTCCGGTAATGTTGGGATGCGCTTTGGCTTACACATACGGACATTTCAACATTGTGCCTGCTATATTATGTTTCCTATTCGCATTCCTGATGCAGATAGACGCAAATTTCATAAACGACCTCTTTGACTTTCTAAAAGGAACAGACAGAGAAGACCGCTTAGGCCCGGAACGTGCCTGCGCACAAGGCTGGATATCACCAAAGGCAATGAAAGCCGGAATAGGTGTGACTACAGTACTGGCAGGAATAACAGGCCTGTCGCTACTGAATTTCGGAGGATGGGAATTGATACCGGTAGGAATAGCATGTATGGTATTCGCCTTTTTATACACCGCAGGACCTTACCCTCTGGCATATCACGGATGGGGAGATGTACTTGTACTGATTTTCTTCGGCTTCGTTCCTGTCGGATGCACTTATTACGTTATGGCTCATGACTGGAACACGTCTGTAACCATTGCGTCAATCGCGTGCGGACTCATCATTGACACATTATTGATGATAAACAATTTCCGCGACAGGGAGCAGGACGCCGTGAGCGGTAAGAAAACAATCGTAGTGAGACTTGGCGCCAGAGCGGGACTGATTCTTTATTTTCTGCTCGGACTGGCAGCTTGCTGGCTATGTTTCTATTTTCTGAGCATAGGGAAAATATATGCAGTACTGTTACCACAATTTTATCTGGTAATGCATATCATGACAACGATAAGAATGGCAAAGATAGGAAAAGGAAAAGCCCTTAACACGATTTTAGGTGAGACATCAAGAAATATGCTTATTTTCGGTATAATGCTTACATTGGGATTAATCTTATAATACCACATCAGTCAGTATAAATTGAGAGCCCGTTCGGTGAAAGTTCACTAAACGGGCTCTCAATTTATTTTAATATGAATGAGATACTAATGTTTCTCTATCAGCACTGTGGCATATGCGGATATACCTTCTTCACGCCCTGTAAATCCCAACTTTTCTGTAGTTGTGGCCTTTATAGAAACATCGTCAACATCTATCCCCATAACCTTAGCCAACACTTCCTGCATTTCCGGTATCCTGGCTTTCAGTTTAGGACGTTCGGCGCATACTGTAGCATCAATATTACCGACTGTATAGCCTTTTTCTTCTATCAGCTTTACAGTACGGGCAAGAAGTATCTTGCTGTCGATATCCTTGAACTCTCCGGAATTATCCGGAAAATGAAATCCTATGTCACGCATGTTTGCCGCTCCAAGAAGAGCATCACAGATGGCATGTATAAGCACATCGGCATCCGAATGTCCCAACAAGCCAAACTCATGTTCCAGCTTTATTCCACCAAGCCATAGCTCCCTGTCGGGAACAAGACGGTGAACATCAAAACCAAATCCTACTCTTATCTTCATCGTATATAAAAATCAAGTACTTTTTCGTTTTCAAGATAACCTTCCAGATGATTGTCAATACTTACTGGCCCCACTCCTACCGGAGTTCCTGTAAACAGCAGGTCACCAATCTTCAATGTGCAGAACTGACTGACATACGCAATAATCTTATCCACACCGAAAAGCATATCGCGTGTATGGCCTGTCTGAACAGTCTTTCCATCTATGTCAAGATGAAAATGTATATCCTGTATATCCTTGAACTTTTCTATATCCACCCAATCGCCTATGGCAGCGGAATTATCAAATCCCTTGCATAATTCCCAAGGCTTTCCTTCGGCACGGAACTTTCTCTGCAAGTCGCGGGCAGTAAAGTCTATACCTACCGTAACAGCATCATAATATCTATGGGCGAAACGTTCGGAAATATTCTTTCCAAGCCTGTTTATACGTACCACCAACTCTGTTTCGTAGTCTATCTGTTGTGAAAAGTCTGGAATAAAAAACGGTTTGCTATCTTTTAGAATAGCAGAATCCGGCTTCATGAAAATCACCGGCTCCTGCGGAAGAGACTCGTCGGCATGGAGCTCCTTGCAGTGAAGGGAATAATTCATTCCTATGGCTATAATCTTCATATTATGATTATTTTAATTCTTCATTTAAACGATTAAACATAACGGCCAGATGTGCATATAGAGATGTGTTCTGCACAACGATGTCTTCGGGCACACGTATTCTGAACGGAGTAAAATTCCATACAGCCTTTATACCTTCGCCTACCATATAGTCTGTTATTTCCTGAGCTATACTGATAGGTACTGTCAATATACCGATATTTACATTGGACTGCTTGATTATTTCCGGAAACTTATCAGTGTGATAAACCGGTATGCCGGCTATAAAAGTGCCTACTTTCTTGGAATCAACATCGAATGCCCCAACAATTTCAAGCCCGAAATGCGAAAGACCTGTATCCTGAAGCAAAGCTGCTCCAAGACTACCTACGCCAAACAGATAAGCTTTATGCAGATTTGTAAATCCTAGAAAATCCTCCAATACACTGACCAGACAATCTATATCATAACCGACACGTGTACGCCCCGATACAGCCACATACGACAAGTCCTTGGCAACTTGCGAAGAGTCAATATTTATCTGTCTTGATATTTGTGTGGACGACACATATTTCTCCCCTTGGCTTTTCATAAGTTTTGCACAAGACAAATACCAAGGCAAACGTCGGAGTGTCGGTTCCGGTATTTTATCCGATATTTTATGAACTGGCGATGTCATGACATAAATAAAACTAAACTGTTAATTGCAAAATTAGTCTATTTATTTGGAAACGCACACATAATAAAGAAAAAGTTTATACCTTTGGTTGAATTTAAACATTTACAGAAAATGAAAAGCAACGACTGGAAGGAAAGATTGAACATTGTATATTCCACAAATCCTGACTTCAATTATCAGACAGAAGAGAATGAAGAGAGTGAAACAATTGAGAAGAACAAGCAGAAACTCAGAGTTTCAATAGAGAAAAAAGGACGCGGCGGAAAAACCGTAACACTGATAACCGGATTTGTAGGCAAGGATGATGATCTTAAAGAACTTGGAAAGATATTGAAAACAAAATGCGGAGTTGGCGGATCAACAAAAGACGGAGAGATAATCATTCAGGGGGATTTCAAACAAAGAATAATTGAACTACTAAAAGCAGAAGGATATACACAAACCAAGTGATACCAACAAAAAAACGCTGCCGACAATCGGACAGCGTTTTTTAGAATGAATGAAAAACAAGTGAATGTGATTTTTTTCTTAGAATAGAATTATTTTCTTAAACAATAGATTAAAGGGATACGGGTTATTTAATATATAAAACAAATAAACAAATACTTTTTCATTAACTTCGATGCAAATATATTAATATTTTCTTTATATACAAAAACTATATCCATATTTTTTAAAATATTTAATAACATCCCTCTAAAACGGCAATAAAATACATACTGTACATATCTACATATATAAAATAAATAATAAACGAAGGCTGTACTCAAAGAATAAATTTGTACTTTTGCCCATATTATATTAAGAATAAAAAAGATATGGCACTAATTAAACCGGTAAGAGGCTTTACACCACAAATAGGAAAAAATTGCTATCTGGCAGATAATGCCACTATCATAGGCGATGTTAAAATGGGGGATGACTGTAGCATATGGTTCAATACTGTACTAAGAGGTGATGTCAACTCTATACGTATCGGAAACAGGGTAAATATACAGGACGGAACCGTACTGCATACTCTTTACGAGAAATCCGTTGTTGAAATAGGTGATGACGTATCAATTGGCCACAATGTTACCTTGCACGGAGCATGCGTTAAGAACAATGCTCTGATTGGAATGGGTTCTACACTTCTGGACAACGCTGTGGTTGGTGAAGGAGCAATAGTTGCTGCGGGTGCACTTGTACTGGCAAATACAGTAATAGAGCCACATACTCTTTGGGGCGGAGTGCCTGCAAAATTCATAAAAAAAGTTGATCCTGAACAAAGTAGAGAATTAAACCAAAAGATAGCAAACGGATATCTGATGTATGCTTCATGGTTTAAAGACGAAGAAGAGAAGAGCAAATAATAAATTCAAAACAGATAATTATTACAGATGAAAGAATTTTTCAACCTATTGACAAGATTTGTCTCTCCATATAAAAGATTTGTTGTATGGGCTATAATATTGAATGTGCTTTCTGCAATATTCAATGTGTTTTCATTTTCACTGCTAATACCAATACTTAATATATTGTTCAAGACAGACGGAGGAAACAAAGTATATACTTTCATGGAATGGGGAAGCGCACCATTGAAGGATACTGCCGTAAACAATTTCTACTATTATGTGTCAAAACTGATAGAGATATACGGATCATCGACAACTCTCTTATGGTTGGGACTGTTTCTTGCCGGAATGACACTTTTGAAAACTGCATGTTATTTCGGATCATCTGCAGTAATGATTCCATTGAGAACAGGAGTAGTACGCGACATAAGGACATTGGTATATTCAAAAATAATGTATCTTCCACTAAACTTCTTCTCATCAGAAAAAAAAGGTGATATCATAGCCAGAATGAGTGGCGACGTAAGTGAAATAGAGAACTCTATCACCAGTTCGCTGGATATGTTACTTAAAAATCCAATTCTTATAATATCATATTTCACGACACTGTTCATCACAAGCTGGCAACTTACAGTATTCACCCTTCTGGTTCTTCCTACAATGGGATGGGTAATGGGACAAGTCGGTCGAAAACTTAAAAGACAATCGCTCGATGCTCAAGAGAAATGGAGCGAAACAATGTCGCAGTTGGAAGAAACACTTGGCGGACTGAGAATAATCAAGGCTTTCGTTGCTGAAGAAAAAATGATAAATCGCTTCAACAAATGCAGCAACGAATTCAGACAGGCTACTAACAAAGTCGCTATAAGACAATCGCTTGCACATCCTATGAGTGAATTTCTGGGTACAATACTTATAGTCATAGTACTATGGTTTGGAGGTTCGCTTATACTGGGGGAAAAATCTACAATAGACGCTCCTACTTTTATATTCTATATGGTAATTCTGTATAGTGTGATAAATCCGCTGAAAGATTTTTCAAAAGCAGGATACAGCATACCTAAAGGATTGGCTTCTATGGAGAGAGTTGATAAAATCCTTAAAGCAGAAAACAATATCATAGAAAAAAAGGATGCCTCTCATATCACAGAGTTGAAGAACGACATAACTTTCGACAATGTATCGTTCAGTTATGGAGATAATGAGGTATTGCATGAAATAAACCTGAAAATAAAGAAGGGTGAGACAATTGCATTAGTAGGACAAAGCGGATCAGGTAAATCAACTCTGGTAGATTTAATTCCACGCTTCCATGATGTACAAAAGGGAAAAGTCCTGATTGACGGTGTTGACGTAAAAGATCTTGTAGTAAAAGATTTACGTTCACTGATAGGGAATGTTAATCAGGAAGCCATTCTGTTTAACGATTCATTCTACAACAATATAACATTCGGCGTAGAAAATGCTACCATGGAACAGGTTATAGAAGCAGCCAAGATAGCGAATGCACATGATTTCATTATGGAAACAGAAGAAGGATACGACACAAATATTGGAGACAGAGGATGCCGTTTGTCTGGTGGACAAAGACAAAGAATCTCAATAGCAAGAGCTATACTTAAAAATCCACCGATACTAATATTGGACGAAGCGACATCTGCCCTGGATACAGAAAGCGAAAGACTCGTACAGGAAGCTCTGGAAAGATTAATGAAGACGCGTACAACTATAGCCATAGCACATAGATTGTCAACCATCAAGAATGCAAATACAATATATGTGTTATACGAAGGAAGAATAGTGGAAAGCGGAAAACACGAAGAATTATTGAAGAAAAACGGATATTACAAAAGGCTTAACGACATGCAGGCTTTATAAAGCGAAAGCTTTTATACATAAAAACGATAATAAAAGAAAATGAAAATAGTTGTTGACAATAAAATTCCTTATATAAAGGATACATTGGCAAAAATTACTAAAGATGTTGAATATCTGCCCGGAAATGAAATAACAGCAGAAAAAATTAAAGATGCAGATGCGCTTATAATCCGCACACGAACCAAATGCAACAGACAGCTGCTACAGGACAGCAAAGTAAAATTTATTGGTACAGCAACAATAGGATTTGACCATATTGATACTGATTATTGCAAAGAAGCGGGAATTACATGGAAAAATTGCCCTGGTTGCAATGCCGGTGCAGTAGAACAATATGTTCATGCCGCTTTGGAACTTTTACATAAAGAAAAAGGACTGGTGCTCGAAAAAGCTTGTATCGGAATTGTAGGCGTGGGACATGTCGGCAACAGAATAAGATCACTTGCCCAAAGAATGGGAATGAAAGTCTTGCTAAATGACCCTCCAAGGGAAGATAAAGGCGAAAAAGGCTTCGTAAGCCTGAATACCATAGCCAGAGAATGCGACATAATAACTTTTCATACTCCATTGATAACAGAAGGAAAGTATAAAACATATCATCTGGCAGACAAATCTTTCTTCGACAGTCTCAATAAAAAACCTGTAATAATAAATACATCCAGAGGAGAGGTTGTAGAAACAGACTCTATTCTAAATGCAATAAACAAAGGTGAAGTGTCTGAAGCAATAATTGATGTTTGGGAAAATGAGCCGCACATCAACCTCGAATTGTTGAATAAAGTATATATCGGAACGCCGCACATTGCAGGATATTCGGCAAACGGTAAATTCAATGCAACACAAATGACGCTTAAATCGTTAACCGATTTTTTCGGAATTGATATGGATATAGACATCAAACTGCCTGATACTTCCGACAATAGTGGAACTGTTGAAAATAAGAATGATATACTTCTTAAGTACAATCCTAAAAATGATTATAACTTATTACTTTCATGCCCTGAAGATTTCGAAAAAATAAGAGGAAATTATAATCTAAGAAAAGAATAACTAACGCATAAATTCATATTTTCACAGTATAATTCATGCACAAATGGCATGTTTTTGTGCAAAAAAATGCATTTATTTCACTGAATATTTGGTGAAAACAAGAAATATTTATTCCTTTGCAGCAAATATTTAATCAATAAATCAATTTTATAAACTTAAAAAATTAAAATTATGTCTGAAATTGCATCAAAAGTACAGAAAATTATCGTTGATAAATTAGGTGTAGAAGAATCAGAAGTTGTACCAACAGCTAGCTTTACTAACGACCTAGGTGCTGACTCTTTGGATACAGTTGAATTGATCATGGAATTCGAAAAAGAATTCGGTATCTCTATTCCAGATGATCAGGCAGAAAAGATCCAGACTGTAGGTGACGCTATCTCTTACATCGAATCTAACAAATAATCAATCTCTGTTTATGGAATTAAAGAGAGTAGTAGTAACAGGTCTTGGCGCATTGACTCCACTTGGAAACACTGTTCCTGAATTCTGGAACAACCTTATCAATGGAGTAAGTGGGGCAGGACCTATTACTCACTTTGATGCTTCAAAGTTTAAAACACAGTTTGCATGCGAAGTTAAGAACTTCAATGCTGCAGATTATATCGACCGTAAAGAAGCCCGCAAGATGGACCTTTACACTCAATATGCAGTGGCAGCTGCAAAAGAAGCTGTAACTGATGCTGCTATTGATGTCGAAAAAGAAGATTTGAACAAAATTGGTGTTATTTTAGGTGTAGGTATCGGTGGTATCCGTACTTTTGAAGAAGAAGTTGGCGGATACGAACAGACTAAAGATACTATCGGACCTAAATTCAGCCCATTCTTTATACCTAAAATGATTGCCGACATCGCATCTGGACAGATTTCCATCATGTACGGCTTTCATGGACCTAATTTCACAACTACATCGGCATGTGCATCATCATCAAATGCAATTGCAGATGCTTTCAACTATCTTCGTCTAGGAAAAGCTAATATCATAGTTACCGGTGGAGCTGAAGCAGCTATTTTTGCAGCTGGTGTAGGCGGTTTCAACGCAATGCACGCGCTTTCAACACGCAATGACGATCCGACTCGTGCATCACGTCCGTTCAGCGCAAGCCGTGACGGTTTCGTAATGGGAGAAGGTGCCGGAATTTTAGTTCTTGAAGAACTGGAACATGCCAAAGCTCGTGGAGCAAAGATTTATGCTGAATTAGCAGGTGTAGGAGCTTCAGCAGATGCTCACCATCTTACAGCTTCACATCCTGAAGGACTCGGTGCTAAACTTGTTATGGTCAATGCACTGGAAGATGCAGGAATGCAGCCTGAAGATATCGACTACATCAACGTACACGGAACTTCAACTCCTGTTGGTGATGTTTCTGAAGTTAAAGCTATCAAGGAAGTGTTCGGCGAACATGCATATAAGCTTAACATCAGCTCTACAAAATCTATGACAGGTCACTTGCTTGGAGCAACCGGTGGTGTTGAAGCTATTGCTAGCGTATTATCTGTTAAGAATGATATTGTACCTCCAACAATCAACCATGAAGAAGGAGATAACGATGAAAACATCGACTACAATCTTAACTTCACATTCAACCATGCACAAAAACGTACTGTACGTGCTGCATTAAGCAATACATTTGGTTTTGGTGGTCACAATGCATGTGTAATCGTTAAAAAATACACTGAATAAACTGTGTCAATAGAAAATATTACAGATAGAATAAGACTCTTTTTCCGAAAGGAAAAGGAGCCTTATTTTCGTTTTTATAAGATACTGGGATTTTATCCTCACAACATTGAAATATACAAACAGGCATTACTACACAAATCGTCTTCTGTAAAGACTCAAGGCAGGCTTATAAACAACGAAAGACTGGAGTTTCTGGGAGATGCTATTCTTGATGCAGTAGTGGCTGACATTGTGTATAAGAAATTTGAGGGTAAAAGAGAAGGATTTCTTACTAATACCAGATCGAAAATCGTACAAAGGGAGACCCTGAATAACATTGCGATTAATATAGGATTGGATAAACTCATAAAGTATTCTTCAAAACAATCATCGCACAACAGCTACATGAGCGGTAATGCTTTTGAGGCTCTTGTTGGAGCTATATATTTGGACCGTGGATACAAGGCATGCATGAAATTCATGGAAAAACGTATAATAGGCCAATATATCAATCTTGAGAAAATCTCCAGGAAAGAAGTTAACTTCAAATCAAAACTCATAGAATGGAGTCAGAAAAACAAATTTGAAATAGAGTTCCGACTTATCGGACAGTCATTAGACGAAAGCCAGAACCCTATTTTTGAGACCCAGATTTTAGTTGAAAACATTTCCGGAGGAACCGGTAAGGGATACTCTAAAAAAGAGTCACAGCAAGAAGCTGCACATGCCACAATGACAATGATTAAAAAGGATTCTGTATTCATTGATGCCATTTTTGCTGCCAAGAATGAAAGAGAAAACTCAAATAATAATCTAGAGCAAAATAATGCAGTTGAAAATACAGCAATCGAAGAAGAATACAAATTTGAATCTATGGCCGAAAAATTTGACGATGAGGAGAGAATAATATCAGAGGCCGAAGAAGCCGCTTTTTCTGAGTCTGAAGACTCTAATTCAGTCAAGTCTGAATAAATTATAATCGTCAGAAAACAAAGCATAAAAAAAGCGTGAATTACATTTGGTTTAGCCTTTGTAATTCACGCTTTAAATTTATCTATTCAGATGATTGATTATTCAGCACGCAAAGTGAAACGTTTGAAATCAATAATTGCCAATTCTGGATCTGCAGCTTTCAAAGTATCTGCAACTGTCTTCTTAGGATCCATGATGCTTTCCTGATTCAAAAGACAAACTTCTTTCAGGAATTTGCCCAAACGACCTTTAGCAATATTTTCAATCATAGCCTGTGGCAAGTTTGCAGCCTTTTCTGCAGAAACTGTAGCTTTGATTTCTTTAGCTTTTGCTATATCTTCAGCAGTGATCCATCCCTTAGCCATGTTGCTTTCCATGTGCTCTTCGCTATCAACATGAGCAGGATTGATACCGGCTTTCTTCAAAGCAGCTTCAACAGCTTTCTGTACCTGTTCTGCTTTTGTTTTTTCAATAGCAACATTGATTTCTTCCTGTTTTACTGATTCAGGAACACCAGCTTCGTCAATTGCTATAGGATTCATAGCTGCAATCTGCATACAGATTTCATGAGCAACCTGCTGATTGCAAGGCTTGTTGAAAGCAACCATAGTACAAAGCTGATTCTTGTTCATGTGGTTGTAAACAGCTGTACAAGCGCCAGAAACGAAGAAATAGCCATCCAATTCAGTTTTTTCACCAGTAACACCGCTGCGTTCTACAATTGCATCACCGATTGTAGCATTACCCATAGGAAGAGCCTTGATTTCATCGATAGTCTTGCATTTGTTTTCAACAGCAGCATCAAGAATAGCCTGAGTCAAAGCAACGAAATCTGCATTCTTAGCAACGAAGTCAGTTTCGCACTTCAAAGCTATCATTGCAGCATAATCACCAGTTGATTTAGCCAAAACGCAACCTTCAGAAGTTTCACGGTCAGAACGTTTTGCAGCAACTGCCTGTCCTTTTTTACGAATAATTTCCATTGCCTTGTCGAAATCGCCTTCTGCGTCGTTCAAAGCATTTTTACAGTCCATCATACCAGCTCCAGTCATTTTACGAAGCTTGGTAATATCCGCCATACTTACAGCCATAATAATTTCTTTTTATTAAGAGTTAATAATATCGTTATAAAACAAAATTGAGAATTGAGAATTGAGAATCTGAGCAAATATGTTCCATTCCCAATTTTCAATTCTCAATTTATATATTTGTCTTATTCAAGAATTAAGCTTCATCTTCCTTTACGAAAGCAGCAGCTTTAGCTGCATTGATAGCATCTTCTTCTGCCTTATCCATGCGAGCTCTTGCAGCTTTTTTCTTAGGAGCCTTTGGAGCAGCAGCTTCACCTGCAGCATCCATATCTACTTTTTCAGCTTTTCTTTCTTCCAAACCTTCAGCCATTGCAGCACAACAAGCATCAAGAATTACTTCTACAGACTTAGTTGCGTCATCGTTTGCTGGGATTACATAATCAACATTTGAAGGATCAGAGTTAGTATCTACTATTGCAAAGACAGGAATACCAAGACGGTTAGCTTCACGTACTGCGATATTTTCCTTCAAAACGTCGATAACAAACAATGCAGATGGCAGACGAGTCAAATCAGCGATAGAACCAAGGTTCTTTTCAAGTTTAGCACGCTGACGAGAGATCTGAAGGATTTCTCTCTTTGACAAGTTTGAGTAAGTTCCATCGTTAGTAAGTTTGTCGATAGTTGCCATCTTCTTAACAGCCTTACGGATTGTTGGGAAGTTAGTCAACATACCACCTGGCCAACGTTCGATAACGTATGGCATATTTACAGAAGCAGCTTTCTCAGCTACTACCTGTTTAGCTTGTTTTTTAGTAGCAACAAAAAGGACTTTCTTTCCTGATTTTGCGATCTGCTTCAAAGCATCAGCAGCTTCTTCAACTTTTACAACGGTTTTGTTAAGGTCGATGATATGGATACCGTTGCGTTCCATAAAAATATAAGGAGCCATTGCTGGGTTCCACTTTCTCTTCAAATGTCCGAAGTGGCAGCCTGCTTCCAATAATGTATCAAAATTTACTCTTGACATTGTTTTTAAATTTAATCGTTTACTTTCTTTTTTGTTTAAATTGAACCAACTGTCCGGTAGTTTCTCCGCAAACAATTGTAGGGAAAATCCTGACAGTTTAGATACTAAACGCTTTTACATTTAAGTTTTTGAGTTTCTAAGTTCTTGAGTTTAGTCTGAAGTTTCGCAAACCGATTACTTGCAACAAACTTACAAACTTAAAAACTAACAAACTCAATCGCTTAACGTTTACTGAACTGGAATCTTCTACGTGCTTTCGGACGTCCTGGTTTCTTACGTTCAACAGAACGAGAGTCACGAGTCATGAAGCCTTCTGCACGAAGAGCCTTCTTGTCGTCTGCGTTGATTTTAACAAGTGCACGAGCGATAGCCAAACGCAAAGCCTGTGACTGTCCTGTAAAACCACCACCACACAAATTTACTTTAATATCATATTTTTCAGCCACCTGAAGAAGGTTAAGAGGCTGTTTAACTACATACTGCAGAATAGTTGATGGAAAGTACTCTGCAAGGTCTCTCTTGTTAATAGTAATCTTTCCTGTACCTTCGCTAACGAAAACGCGAGCAATTGCGCTTTTACGTCTGCCTAATGCATTTACTACTTCCATTCTTTATTATTTAAGTGTGTTAATATCAATAACTTTAGGAGTCTGAGCTTCGTGTTTGTGTTCAGCACCCTCATAAACATACAAGTTGCCTAGTAACTTAGCTCCCAGACGGTTTTTAGGAAGCATACCTTTAACAACTTTCTTCATTAATTTTTCAGCGCCATTAGGTTTAGCCATCAAGCGAGCAGGAGTGATTTCGCGCTGACCACCAGGATAACCTGTGTAGCTCAAATACACTTTGTCATTCCACTTATTACCTGTAAATTTAACTTTGTCTGCATTGATGATAATAACGTTATCACCGCAGTCCACATGAGGAGTAAAGTTTGGTTTGTACTTTCCTCTCAACAGTTTCGCAACTTTTGCACCGAGACGTCCTACGACCTGGTCGGTAGCATCAACTACAACCCATTCTTTTGTTGCAGTTTCCTTGTTTGCAGAAATGGTCTTGTAACTTAAAGTATCCACTCTTAAATCTTTTTTAAAATGTTAACTACTAAAAAACGAATCCGTCACACTCCATCCGTCCCGGACAAAGAAGAATAAAGTGCTCAGAATCTTAAATTTATCACTATTTGATAATAATCGGCTTGCAAAGGTACAACTTTTCTTGAAACAGACAAAGTTTTTCCATATTTTTCTATTATAATCAGTTGATACTATGTAAAAAAGGCTACTATCGTAATAAAACGACAGTAGCCCGTTTATATATTTTAGTACTATATTTATCGATTACCTAATAATGTTCTCAGGATATTTTTCCGGCATAGTAACCTTTTTCCAGGTTTCATAGCACCATGAATCTATTATATTTCCGTTAATATCCTCTTTCAGAAAATATTTCACAACCATTATTCCATTTTCCTTCATTTCGTATTCCATCACATTCTTTTTTCCGTTCAGCTGCGGAAGATGGAGATTTCTTTCAACAATTTCTGTATATGATTTTTCAGAATCCACCTCATATGTCCCTTCACCTATTATAATAGCTCCATGAGGCATCATAACCATATTAGTAAACCGTCCGTCGTCCGAAAGAATTTTAAATGAATTACTTGTTTTAAGCTCACCGGCTACATCCGGAGAATTAGAACGATAAAAACACATCTGCCATACGCCATTAAGACTTACAGGAACTTTTTCAGCCTTTTGCGCCAACGCATTACCCGATGCCACCAGCAACAATAATGCCAATAATAAGAAACTGCGCATTTTCATAACACTATATATTTAAGTTTATTAATAGGTTTCTACAAATATAACAAAAATAATTATTAGACACACAGATTAGCATCATTTTTTTTATTATCAGGCCTTAATCTTAATACATATTACAAAAAAGGCTGTACGGAATTATCCATACAGCCTATAATTTCTATATTCTCGAATATTAGAATTCTGCATTTCTCGGAGTACGAGGGAAAGGTATAACGTCACGTATATTCGACATACCTGTCACGAACAACAACAAGCGCTCGAAACCAAGTCCAAATCCAGAGTGAGGACAAGTTCCATACTTACGAGTATCAAGATACCACCACATATCCTTCATAGGAATACCAAGTTCCTGAATACGTGTAAGCAGCTTGTCATAGTCAGCCTCACGTTCAGATCCACCAATAATCTCACCAATCTTAGGGAAGAGCACATCCATAGCACGTACAGTTTTTCCGTCTTCATTCTGTTTCATATAGAATGCCTTGATTTCCTTAGGATAGTCTGTCAGGATTACCGGCTTGTTGAAATGTTCTTCCACCAGATAACGTTCATGTTCAGAAGCCAGGTCAGCTCCCCAGAATACAGGGAATTCAAATTTATGGCCTTTTGCTACAGCATCTTCAAGAATCTTGATACCTTCTGTATATGGAAGACGTACAAAGCTATCTTTCAATACGCCCTGCAGACGGTCTATCAATCCCTTATCGAACATATCGTTCAGGAATTTGACATCATCATAGCAGTTATCCAAAGCCCACTGCACACAATATTTAATGAACTCTTCAGCCAAGTCCATATTATCATTGATGTCATTGAAAGCCACTTCAGGTTCAATCATCCAGAACTCAGCCAAGTGACGAGGAGTATTTGAGTTCTCAGCACGGAAAGTAGGACCGAAAGTATAGATTGCGCCAAGTGAAGTTGCAGCCAATTCACCTTCCAACTGACCAGACACAGTCAAACTAGCCTGCTTGCCGAAGAAGTCATTATCATAAACTATAGAACCGTTTTCATCTTTCTTCAGATCATACAGATTCATGGTAGTAACCTGGAACATCTGTCCCGCACCCTCACAGTCAGAAGCAGTAATGATAGGAGTATGGAAATAGAAGAAACCACGGTCATGGAAGAACTTATGAATAGCAATAGCCATATTGTGGCGAATACGGAACACTGCGCCAAAAGTATTTGTACGCGGACGCAAGTGAGCTATCTCACGAAGGAACTCCATTGAGTGTCCTTTCTTCTGAAGAGGATAAGTATTGTCACATACACCCAACACTTCTATTTCGCGAGCCTGAATTTCAGCAGCCTGTCCTGCACCTACAGATTCCACTAATTCACCGTTTACGCTGATACATGCGCCTGTAGTAATCTGTTTGAGCATTTCTTCATCGAAGTTAGCCAAATCAACAACTACCTGCACATTATTTATAGTAGAACCGTCATTCAAGGCGATAAAGTTTACCTGTTTACTACCGCGGCGGGTACGAACCCAGCCTTTAACGTTGACCATACTGCCAAATTCGCGTGATTTCAGCACGTCAACAATTTTTGTTCTACGAATCATTTCCATCATTTAATAATTTATATTATTCAAAAGACCCCATACGGAGCATATTTACTTCGTTTTCAGTCAAGAATCTCCAGTCTCCACGACGCAATCCCTTCTTTGTAAGTCCGGCAAAATAAACTCTGTCAAGCTTAATTACCTTATATCCCAAATGTTCGAATATACGGCGTACGATACGATTCTTTCCTGAGTGGATTTCTATACCGACCTGTGATTTATCATTGTCAGAAGCATAACTTACAGCATCAGCATGTATTTCTCCATCCTCTAGAGTTATACCCTGAACTATCTGGTCAAGATCAGCTTTTGTAACATTCTTATCGCAATATACATGATAAATTTTCTTTTTCAGATATTTTGGATGAGTAAGTTTCGAAGCCATCTCACCATCATTGGTAAGCAGAAGAACACCAGTTGTATTACGGTCAAGTCTTCCCACCGGATAAATACGTTCCTTACATGCATTCTTCACATAATCCATCACAGTCTTACGTTCCTGCGGATCATCCGCTGTAGTAACGCAATCCTTTGGTTTGTTAAGCAGCAGATACACCTTTCTTTCAATGGTTACCGGCTGGTCATGGAATTTAACCTCATCATTACGATGCACTTTAGTACCAAGTTCTGTCACCACTACACCATTTACAGAAACCACTCCTGCTGTGATAAACTCATCAGCCTCACGACGTGAGCATATACCGGCATTAGCCAGGAACTTGTTCAAGCGGATAGGTTCATTAGGATCAGTAAGAACATCCTTATACTCTATCTGCTTCTTCATGCTATATTTTGCATTCGGGTTATAGTCATTGGTACGCTGACGGAAACCTCCCTGACGGTTGTTACCATATCCGCCACCCTGCTGACGATATCCACCCTGCTGTCCCTGACGAGAACGGAATGAACGCTGTTCACCACCATCATTGTTAAATCTAGGAGTAAACTGACGCTGCTGACGATCACCGCCGTTGTTATTAAAACGTGGTGCGCCGTAAGAACGTTCTCCTCCTTCATTGTTTCCATATGGGCGATTGCCATAAGGACGTTGCTGACGGCCATAATTGTTATTGCCATAACCTCCACGCTGCTGACGGTCAGCACCATTATTATTGTTGTTAAATCGAGGGTTGAACGAAGAGCGGTTCTGACGTTGCTCACCACCTTCAAATCCATTGTTAGGACGACGTCCGTAATTTCCACCCTCATAACGATTGTTTCTGTTATAACCTTCTCTGTTGTTGTAAGATTTTCTACCATCGCGGCCAGACTGGTTTTCACCGTTTTGTCTGAATTCTCTTTCTGTCATAATAATTAAATCAAAAAAAATTAATACTCTTACCCTCTCGGGCCAAAAATGTCTCTATAAATCAAATATAAAATTAAATACCAGTATAATTATGTGGAGTTATTGCGCGAAGTTCCTTCTTTATATCTTCACTCACCTCCAATGTTTCTATGAAATTCTTTATTGAAGCCTCGTTTATAGCCTGGTTAGTACGTGTAAGAGCCTTCAGCGCCTCATACGGATTAGGATAAGCCTCACGGCGAAGAATTGTCTGAATAGCCTCAGCAACCACACTCCAGCAGTTATCCAAGTCCTCATAAATCTTATGCTCGTTCAACAACAGCTTGCCAAGTCCTTTCAGCGAACTCTGTATCGCAATAATAGTATGACCGAAAGGAACACCGATATTACGCAAAACAGTAGAGTCTGTCAAGTCACGCTGCAATCTTGAAACAGGAAGTTTTGACGACAAATGTTCGAAGATAGCATTAGCCATACCCAAGTTACCCTCAGCATTTTCAAAGTCTATCGGATTAACCTTATGAGGCATTGCGCTTGAGCCTACTTCACCGGCTTTGATTTTCTGCTTGAAATACTCCATTGAGATATACTGCCAGAAGTCGCGGTTCATATCAATCATTATAGTATTGATACGTTTCATCGCATCAAATATTGCCCCCAGATTGTCATAGTTCGAAATCTGAGTAGTATATTCCTCACGTTCCAATCCCAACTTTTCTGCAACAAACTTATTACCGAATTCTTTCCAGTCAAACTCAGGATATGCCACATGGTGAGCATTATAATTACCAGTAGCCCCACCGAACTTGGCAGTAATGGCACAAGCTTTCAGTATATCCAGCTGACGGCGCAATCTGTACACAAACACCATAATCTCTTTACCCAATCTTGTAGGCGAAGCTGGCTGTCCGTGAGTCTTTGCAAGCATAGGAATATCCTTCCATTCCTCAGCATATGCGGCAAGTTGGTCAATAAGTTTCTGTATTTGCGGATAATATTCCTTCTCCAGAGCCTCTTTTATAGACAAAGGCACAGAAGTATTATTGATATCCTGCGAAGTCAATCCGAAATGGATGAACTCTTTATATTTTTCCAATCCCCCAAGCTTGTCGAACTGTTCCTTGATGAAATATTCTACAGCTTTCACGTCATGGTTAGTAACGCTTTCTATTTCTTTGATACGCTGAGCGTCAGCCTCTGAGAAATTACGGTAAATATTACGCAATGATTCGAAACGCGCATGATCGAAACACTTCAACTGTGGCAACGGAAGTTCACACAAAGTAATAAAATACTCTATTTCCACCTGCACACGATACTTGATCAGCGCATACTCAGAAAAATATTCAGCCAAAGCTCCCGCCTTGGTCCTATATCTGCCGTCGATAGGAGAAACAGCAGTGAGTAAGTCAAGCTCCAACATTGTTTTTCAGTTTTTTCTAAATTAATGATCATTAAAACTTCGCAAAAGTAATGCTTTTTCCCGACTTAACCACCCTAAAAATGAAAACTTTAGTAATTATTACACAAAACTACGGAAATAAAGCGTACCTTTGCAGCCGAAAAATATAAAATCAAAAAGACAATGGAACTTCCAAACGACCCGATGATGCTTTTTAGCCTCATCAACATGAAACTCAGAGACTTTTATCCATCACTCGACTCTCTTTGTGATGATCTGAGCCTTAACAAGGACGAAATAATATCACGTCTTAAAGATGCCGGCTTCGAATACAACGAAGAGCTGAACAAATTCTGGTAATTTCCTCACCAGAATTTTTTTGAACAAAAAAATGAACGCCTGCCGAACATGCGGCACCTACAATAGGCAAACCGTCTTCACTTGAAGTAACCGTACCGGCCACTTGCGAGACTTGTGCGTTCACCACACCTACCCACACGACGAGGCAGGAGATTAATAGCATCAATTTCCTTCTCATAAAAATCTCTCTTGAATTTTAATTTTACAAATAGTTTAGTTTTCTCTAGTTAATCACAAAAATATGTATTTTCCCGAATATTTTTTCATTTTTCAAGAGAAAAGCCCGCAATCTTAGCTTTTAGACACAACATTTGACGTTTTTCTTCTAAAAAAGCATTTTCATAGCATATAATAGTATTTCTTTCACATAAAACACTGATTTAGCGCTCAAATTGTTATAAACATAAAAAGATTTACAGAGATTTGGGTATTTTTATGCTGAATATATACAAATAATAACACTTTGAGAGAGGAAATGCCCGCATGGTTAAAATGTCAGCATGCGATTATTTCATGTATATGTTAACATAAGATACCAAAATATTATACAATGCATGATTTTGCAATCATAGTAATGAAAGCATTCTTAACTTCATTGTTCGGGAAGTCTATTAGAAAGAGGTTTACAAACTCTTCATATCCTATCTTTTTTAAAATGGTGTGTATTCCACTTTTTTATACATATTCCGCGAGTTTATTAATTCCGATATTCAGTTCTTTAGCAATATCTTCATCGGATAGCCCTTGTTTCCTTAAAAGGCTTATCATATTTCCCAGCATTTTATTTTTAGAAATTAGTTCTTGGCTCTTGCTCTCAAGTTCCTGGCTCTTGCTCTCAAGTTCTTGGCTTTTGCTCTCAAGTTCCTGGCTTTTGCTTTCAAGTTCCTGGCTTTTGCTTTCAAGTTCCTGGCTTTTGCTTTCAAGTTCCTGGTTCTTAAGCTCCAGCTCCTTATTCTTCATCATTATCGTAGTATCACGTGATTCTATTTCCGAAAGAATCTCATCCTCAACATCCATATCCCTTCTCACATCCGGTTCGACAGCAGCCTTTATCAGCCTGTCAACCACAAGCTGTTCCTCTATTTCCAGTCCTCTTTCATCTATCTCCATGATATGTTCATTGTCTTTCAGACGGTAAGTCTGGTCGAAAACCTGAAGTAATCTTTCAAGTCTGTTCCTTACCTTTCCTTTAAGATACGGAATCTGAATTATGATACTGTCGTGTGTAAGACTCTCTATAAACGGGTCAGGAACACCGTTCTCTATAGGATTTGAGTTATAGTCCAGATACTTCCTGCGTACATACACCACAGGTTCCTGCAAATCGCCCAACTTATGTCCCAATATATAAATCGACACTATAGGAAGTCCATACCCTTTAGGGTTTATATCCTTGTCCGGTACATTCTTTTTATCGATGTACTGGCTTCCCAAATACTGTCTGAAGCGTAATGTCTCAGTCACCAGCCACGTTTTCTGCAATTCTATCAGAATAAGCTGCTGCGTGCCGTCTTCATTCTTTATTGTGGCGGCAAAGTCAATTCTCATCATCGAGATTTTCCTTTGTGTCACACCCGTATATTCATGAGGACGCATTTCAAGATGGATAATTTCCTTCTGAAGCAAAGCGGAAAGCATAATCTTTGCCACCCTGTCATCCTCCATCATATATTTGAACACCGAATCATATATAGGATTTGCTATCAGTACCATAAGTAACTCCTTTCTTTATATTTGAGACTGCGTAAAGATACACTTTTTTCGTGAAAACACAAAACCGTAAAAATTCCAATGTCAAAAATGAAACTTCTATTGTTACAAACCGGTTTTGACAATAAATTAGGAGCCGTGGAGGATAAGTGAATTGATAAAAGGAACGCGAAACTTTACTATGCATTACTCAAACTTCCAGTCAGAAATTGTACCTGTCTCTGAAGAAAAACTTGCTCCTATTTTGAAAATTTTACGTCCATCCAAAATATATTCACGAGCATAACCTTTATTCTCAATCTGCTCAATGGCTTCAACCGCTGTACCGTCAAGTTTGAATTCAAATATATATACGTACTGCGGAGTTTCTACTATACAATCTACTCGCCCTTGGCTCTGCTGTTTTTCTGTGTAAACTGTATAAACACTAATCAGTTTCATAATAAGATAAAAGGTATAGTGAAAATATCTTTCCTTTTCCCTTTCATTATCTTTTCTTCTCATGGAATAAGGAATGCTCGAAAGAAACGAAGTGAACAGTGGTTCCAACTTCTCTGTATTCCCGGCACGCATAGCATCAAGAACGTCAAAAATCCATCCTGTAATTCTTTCACCCGGCTGGAGGTAAGAAGTTGCAATCATAGTAATGAAACCATTTTTAACTTCATTGTTCGGGAAGTCTAGAAGGAAGCGGTTCCCAAACTCTTCATATCCTTTTATCGTAAGGTATCCACTCTGGTAAATCATTGGCAAAGGCATTTCCATATCAGCCTTATAATCAATAAACTCTTCCTGACGATAATACTTTCCAGTTAATTCATTTATATTTTCATTAAAATGGTTCATTAATCTGATTAGATACGTAGGCGTTCCTGTCTTGAACCAATAATCCTCCAGACGTTTACTGTCCATTGCGTTCAATAGGCTGAAAGGATTATATATATCAGTCATTTCATCACTGAAATGATAGCCGTCATATTGTTCTTTAAGCCTGGTCAACATATGATTATAGTCAAATTTATATTTCTGCGCCATTTCATAAACAGGCTCTTGAAAATAAGTTTCAAGTTCTTTTTGTGTAATGCCACACAATGTTTCGTATCTGGCATCCATACTGATATCCTTAGGCTGATTAAAACCGCTGAAAACGCTGACTTGCGAGAATTTTGTCACCCCTGTTAAAAAAACGAACTGCAAATGT